>NZ_JADKSL010000001.1:273096-674927 GCF_015351275.1 Pseudoclavibacter sp. VKM Ac-2867 | reverse complement strand
CGGATGCTCCAGGAGATTCTCCTGGAGCATCCGCCGTTCTGGCGTGCAGCGAGGGCTGGTGCTACTTGCCCTGCGACGCGACCGCGGCAGCTCCTGCGGCTGCTGCCTCCGGGTCGAGGTACTCGCCCTTGCCGAGGACTTCGTGCGTCTCGGGGTCGAAACGGTAGACGAGGGGCATGCCGGTCGGGATGTTCACGGCGGCGATGTCGTCATCGCTGATGCCCTCGAGGTGCTTCACGAGCGCACGCAGGCTGTTGCCGTGGGCGGCCACCATGACGGTGCCGCGCTTGACGAGCGTCGGCAGCACCTCCTCTTCCCAGTACGGGAGGAAGCGCACGAGAACGTCCTTCAGGCACTCCGTGCGGGGCAGCTCATCGCCGAGGTCCGCGTAGCGCTCGTCGTGGGCCTGCGAGAACTCGCTGCTGTCGTCGAGGGCGGGCGGCGGCGTGTCGTATGAGCGACGCCACTCCATGAACTGCTCCTCGCCGTACTGGTCGCGGACCTGGGCCTTGTCCTTGCCCTGCAGGTCGCCGTAGTGGCGCTCGTTGAGGCGCCACGTGCGCTCGACGTCGATCCAGCCGCGGCCGGCTTCCTTCAGCGCGAGGTTCGCGGTGTCGATCGCGCGCGTGAGCAGCGACGTGTAGAGCACGTTGGGCTTGAGGCCGGACTCGCGGATGAGGCGGCCCGCGCGGGCACCCTCTTCGCGGCCCTGCTCGGTGAGCTCAACATCCACCCAGCCGGTAAAGAGGTTCTTCTCGTTCCATTCGCTCTGTCCGTGACGGACCAGGATGAGGGTCAGCGCTTCAGTCATGCTCCAAGCGTACCGAGTGGGGGTGGCCCGCGTGCGACGGCGAGGAGACGGAAGCTGAAATAGTCTCGTCGCATGCCATTGGGTCGACTCACACGCGGAACGACGGGAACGAACCGCCTGCGGAGAGTCGACCGATGGATCGCGCAGCACCCCGCACTGCAGGCCGAGCAGCGCCCGCTCGTCGTGGACCTGGGGTACGGGGCAAGTGGTGCGACGGCATTCGAGCTGGCGGATCGCCTCCGACGGGCCGCGCCCGAGGTGCGAGTGCACGGCCTCGAGATCGACCCGGGCCGCGTGGCGCTCGCCAGAGCGCAGCTCGCCGATCGGCCAGAGCTCGCGGGCCGAGTGAGCTTCGCCGTCGGTGGCTTCGAGGTGCCGACTCCTGGCGGCGAGCAGCCGAGCGTCATCCGAGCCATGAACGTGCTGCGGCAGTACGACGAGTCGGAAGTCGCCGAGGCCTGGGCCCGAATGACCGGTCGACTCGCGCCCGGCGGTCTGCTCGTCGAGGGAACGTGCAACGAGGTCGGCCGCGTGTCGTCCTGGATCGGCATCGACACGGTCGGGCCTCGGACCTTCACGGTCTCACTGCACACCGCGAGTCTCGAGTCTCCGCTCGTGGTGGCCGAGCGGCTGCCGAAGGCCCTCATCCACCGCAACGTGCCAGGAGAAGGGGTGCACGAGTACCTGAAGGCACTCGATGACGCCTGGCAGCGGGAGGCCCCACGACAGACGTTCGGCGCGAGACAGCGCTTCATCGCCGCGTGCGGGCGGATGCGTGCGGCCGGCTGGCCGCTCACCGACTCGCGAAAGCGCTGGCGCCTCGGCGAGATCACGGTCTCGTGGGACGCCGTCGCCCCAGCCTCCGGGGCGCTCGCACCCTCGTAGTCCGCGCGTCGGAGCCACGGCGCGGCGGCTAATGGACCTCGGGGAGGGACGTGCGTGCGGCCTCGGGCTCCATACCGCTCGCGATGAGCAGGTCGACGACGAGGGGCCTGCACTGCATGAGCAGGACCGAGTCGCCGAGCTGCGCCCCATGAAGGTGCTCCGGCTCCAGCCTGGCCGCCGCGATGAGCAGCGTCTGGCGAGACTGGTGGAGCATCGCGTCGTCATCGAGACCGAGCTGCAGCTCGAGCATCCCCGACTGGATGTCGCCGAGGAGATCGGCGAGCTCTTCGCGGTGGCGGCCATCCCACGACAGCGACCAGGCACGCCGCGCGACCACCCGGAGGTTGCGCGTGGCGAGGTCGATGCTCGTGCGCAGCTCCGCGATCCGCTCGACCCTCCCCCGATGGTGGCGCATGAACGGCGAGATCCGGGCGATGGATGCGGCGCTCTCGAGCTCGGTCGACCAGGCGTCGAGCGTGGCCTGCGTCATGCGCAGCTCCTCGAGTGCTGCGAGCCCCGCGTCGCTGTCTCCCCTGCGCAGGGCCTGCGAGATATCGCCGAGGGCCTGGGCGAGCGCGCCGATGAGCCCCTTCGCCTCGTTCTTCGCGAGCGCAGAAGCGTTGCGGGGGATGAGCGCGGTCGCCGCGATGGCCACCGCTCCCCCGATGACCGCGTCGAGGAGGCGCGTGTACTCGCCGACGCCCTGGACCGGGATGAGCTGCACCAGCGACGCCTGCACGGCAGCGCCGATCGCGAACCCGGGACTCGGGTGCACGAGCCGCGCGAGCAGGAGCACGACCGCGAGCACCACGGTCACCTGCCACACGCCGCGCCCGAAGAGCAGGAGCGAGAGATTGGAGAGCAGCACACCGAACGTGATGCCCAGGGCGGTGTCGAAGACACGACGCGGGCGAGCGTCGCGCTGCAGGCCGAGGCTCGTGATCGCGACCGTCACGGCGAGGAACGGGATGGGATGCCCGAGACCCCAGTGCGCGATCGCGTACGCGGCGAAGGCCGCCGCCGTGATCTGCAGCACCGCCGGGAGCGAGGCCCGCAGGCGGGCGAATGCGGCCCCGACGCCAGCCGCCGGAGCCGACACGTCTACTGCCCGCGACGCTCGAGGCGCGGCAGGCGGGGCACGTCCGCCGCACGACCTGCTGTCGGCGACACGATGGTCGTCGCGCTCGCCGAGACCTGCTGCCCGTCGGCGAGCTCCACGACCAGCGAGGCGTCTTCCGCGAGCGAGCGCTTCACGAGCGCCAGGGCGATGGGGCCGTCCTCGTGATGGATGGCGACCGAGCTGATGCGTCCGACCGTCTGCGCCTTGGCATCGCCCTCGACCGACAGCGTGCTGCCGGCCACGGGAAGCTCGCCGAGCGAGCCGTCGAGGTCGAGGAGGACGATCCTTCGCGGCGGACGACCGAGGAAGTGGACCTTCGCGACCGTCTCCTGCCCGCGGTAGCAGCCCTTCTCGAGGTGGACGGCACTGCGGAGCCAGTCGAACTCGTGTGGGATCGCCCTCGAGTCGACCTCAGCCCCCAGGCGGGGACGGAGCGCCGCGATGCGGAGCGCCTCGAACGCGTGCATGCCGGCGACGGGCAGCTCGCCCGCCAGTGCGCGGTCGACGAGCCCCTGCAGGCGGGCGCGCTCGAGGACATGGAGCTTCACGGGGAAGTCGGCGCCGGGGTGCGCGTCGACCGCGCCGTCGGCGGGGACGACCGGGAACTGCGAGTAGCTCCAGCCGTGCTCGGGAGGGGTGGCCCAGGGGTCGTTCCAGACGAGCGGCGTGCCGTTGGGGGCCGCCGCACCGAGGTCGAGTTGGCCGAGCGTCGCGACCACCGCGAACTGGTCGGTGACCTCGACGACCTGCACGTCGAGGAGGAACCGCATCCGGTTCAGCCAGGCCGCGAATTCCGGAGCCGACTCGTGCTCGGTGATGAGCCAGGTCGCCGTGCCGTCATCGAGCACGGCAGCGCCGTGCTCGATGTGCCCCTGGATGTCGAGGAGCAGCGTCTCAGCGCTCTGCCCGGGCTCCAGGGTCGTGAGGCGCTGCGAGGTGAGCGAGTCGAGCCAGGTGAGCCGGTCGGCACCCGTGAGGCGGATGACGCCGAGGTGCGAGGCATCCACGATGGAGCGGCCCGCTGCGAGGTCACGCTGGTCGGCCGTCACCTGCCCGTAGTGCCAGGCGACGCCCGCGTCGATGCCGACGCCCTCCACCGCGCCGGGGAGCGCGAGGAAGGGCGAACGGTACGGCTGAGGCTCGTCGGCGGTCGGCGCCGGCTCGGTCGAGACGGGCTGCTCAGTCAAGCTTGGCCAGCTTCGCCGACGCGTGGGTCGCGAGCTCCTGGCCGAGGGCGGCGATGTCCCAGGCCCACAGCAGCTCCCCCGCCACGTAGCCGTACATGCGAGTGGATGCGGTGAACTCCTTCGCGCCGGGCGCGAGCAGGACTTCCTCGGTCTTCAGGTCGATTCGCGGCCCGCGCGCGCTGCCGCTGTAGCGCTCGAGGAGTCCTGTCGGATGCACGATGGAGACCTCGAGCGGGAACGCCTGCTCGTCGTCGCGGAGCCCCTCGACGCCGTCCGCATCGGTGATCGTCGCGGGGGCCGTCGGCGGCAGGTAGCCGGGGCCGACATCGCCGTCGTCCCTCGTGCGCGCCAGACGCCAGAATCCGGTCTCGCCTGTGAGCGGCACCTGCACGGGCTCGTCGCCCGTGCCCTCCTCGAGCCACAGCTGCGCGGAGTAGTTGAGGTAGGGAAGCCCGTCGTGGCTGAAGCTCACACGCTGGCGGAAGGCCTGCTCGCGGACTTCCTCGCCCACCTTGTACTCGACGTGGCCAGTGCCCTCCCACACGCCGAGCAGCCAGGAGAGCGGCACGATCTCGGGAGGGAGGTCAGTTGGGATGTCGTACACCATCGGGGGTTTCCTCTCGATCCAGCAGCTGCGGCGCCCTATGGCGGGTTGGCTAGTTCTGACCCTTGAAGAGGTTCTTCAGCACAACCACGGAGACGAAGCTGATGGCGATGAGCGCGAGCACCAGCAAGCCGGTGAAGATGATTTCGATAACAAGCACGGTGTCCATGCCGTCCATCCTAGCCATTGCGGCCGCGCGCGAAGGGCGGCTCGGTTCAGCTGTGACTCGGTGTTCCGACCACCGCGTCGCCGCCGAGCATCGCGAAGCCGAGCGAGGCGACGCCCAGCACGACCAGGGCGCCGACCAGGCTGAGACTCATCCGCATGATGAACCCGTCACTCTCCTGCAGGCGCAGCTGCAGGAGGCAGGTCAGGCAGATGAGCGTGAGCATCAGGATGCTCACCCAGACCAGGTGCCGCGAGGGATCCGCGAGGATCGCAACGCCGAACACTCCGACCACTGCGGCCAGCCAGACGATGCCGATGCTCACTCGTTCGCGGGTCATTGCCCCATTGTGCACGCTGGAGCTGTCCCGAGGGTGCGTAGACTAGCCAGCGAGTCCGACCAAACATCGAGGAGGCCACATTTGGCAGACGTCCTCTTGTTCAGCGCCGGCGGCGTCGAGCACGCTCTCCCTTCCCTCACACTTCTGGCGCACCGCGTCCGGGTGCTCCCACCGACCGCGTCAGCCCTCGCATCCGCTCCCCAGGCGGACGCGAACATCATCGACGGCACGAGCGACCTCCCGAGCGCGAAGCGCCTGTGCGGCGTGCTCAACACGATCGAGTCGTCCGTTCCCGTGCTGCTGGCCATCACGGAAGGCGGCCTCCCCGCCATCTCCTCCGACTGGGGCATCGGCGACGTCATCCTGAGAACGGCCGGGCCGGCCGAGGTGGATGCGCGCATCCGTCTCCTCCGCCCCCAGGCAGCAGTCGAAGAGCCGAGCGGCACGATCGCCATCGGTCCCCTGACGATCGACGAGCACAGCTACACGGCCAGGTATCGAGGGCGCACCCTCGACCTGACGTTCAAGGAGTTCGAGCTGCTGCGGTATCTCGCCTCGCACCCCGACCACGTGTTCACGCGTGAGCGGCTGCTCAGCGAGGTGTGGGGCTACGACTACTTCGGCGGCACGCGCACGGTCGATGTGCACGTGCGACGACTGCGCGCCAAGCTCGGCGATCAGGAGAGCGTCATCGGCACGGTTCGCAACGTCGGCTACCGGCTCCTGCGCAACGGCGAAGCGGCACGGGACGAGCCTGTCCCCACCGGCGGGTCATCGCTCGACGACGCCACCACCCCCTAGGAGCACCGATGCCCGATCTCTCCACTGCCGCGTCGGCTGCGCCTCGAAGTGCGGAGGTCCGCGAACTCGCAGACGCCGCAACCGCGGCTGACGGTGTCGCTCCGTTCAACGAGGACACGCTGCTCTCGCTCGGCGAGCGGCGACTGACGGCGATCAACGATTCCGGCAGGCTCATCGCCGCGGCCCTCACGCGGGACCTCGACGACGGAACCGTCGAGGGAGAGCTCGTCGTGCATCCGGAGCACCGGCGGCGAGGCCTGGGCGGCGAGCTCTCCGACGCCGTCACCGGTGAGGCCGCGCCGGTCTTCTGGGCCCACGGCAACCTGGCAGGTGCCGTCGCGCTCGCCTCCTCCCGTGGCCTCGACGCCGTGCGGACACTCCTGAAGCTGGGTCGCCCGCTCACCGCGGCGGACGCCGAGACGGTGTCGGCCCCTGACGGATACTCGATCTCGCCCTTCGCCCCCGACGACGCCGACGACTTCCTGGCCCTCAACGCCATCGTCTTCCGCAGCCACCCGGAGCAGGGCGCGCTCGACGCCCCCGGTCTCCAGGCGCGGCAGTCGACCGACTGGTTCAACGCCGACGACTTCCTCCTGCTGCGCGACGCCGACGGCACGCTCCTCGGCTACAACTGGCTCAAGCGCGAAGGCGATGAGGTCGAGATCTACGTCGTCGGCATCGCTCCTCAAGCCGCCGGCCGCGGGCTCGGCCGCGCACTCATGCAGGCAGGCCTCGAGCGGATGCACTCGACAGGTGCCAAGCGCACCTCCCTCTACGTCGAAGGCGACAACGACGCCGCACTCTCCCTCTACCGCTCTCTCGGCTACGAACAGCTCTCGATCGACGTGCAGTACCGACGCAACCGTTCATGATCCGTTCGCGTGACTCTGCTGATCTTCACCGGCAGGAACCCCCGATTCCTGCAGGACAGGGACGAACTCCCGCGAGACTCGGACGACGAGACGCCGTTCCTCTCCGCACACCTGGAAGGATGACCGCATGACTATCGAACTCCGCGCCCCCGAGGCCGGTGCAGACTCGCAGGAGATGCCGCGCAGCCGCTTCGTCGACCGCGAGCTGAGCTGGCTCGCGTTCAACCAGCGCGTGCTCGAACTCGGCGAGGACCCCTCGACGCCCCTTCTGGAGCGCGCGAACTTCCTCGCCATCTTCTCGTCGAACCTCGACGAGTTCTTCATGGTGCGAGTCGCTGGCCTCAAGCGCCGCATCGCAACCGGCCTCGCCGTCCCGACCCCCGCGGGAGTTCCGCCGCAGGAGGCGCTCGACACGATCCGCTCGAAGGCCTACGAGCTGCAGAAGCGGCACGCCGCGATCTTCAACGGCAGCGTGCGCCCGGAGCTCGCCGACCAGGGCATCCACATCGTCAGCTGGGACGAGCTCTCCGACGCCGAGCGCGTCGAGCTCGGCGACCTCTTCGACGAGCAGATCTTCCCCGTGCTGATGCCTCTCGCCGTCGACCCCGTGCATCCGTTCCCCTACATCTCGGGGCTCTCCCTGAACATCTCCGTGCGGGTCTACAACCCCCGCAGCGAGAAAGAGGAGTTCGCCCGCCTCAAGGTGCCCCCCGTGCTGCCGCGCTTCTACCCGCTGCAGTCCGACCACGGCAAGGCCAGGTTCATCCTCCTCGAGGACCTCATCGCGCAGCACCTCGGGCACGTCTTCCCCGGCATGAAGATCCTCGACCACCACGCGTTCCGCCTCACCCGCAACGAGGACATGACGATCGAGGAGGACGAGACCGAGAACCTCCTGCAGGCCCTCGAGAAGGAGCTCCTGCGACGCCGGTTCGGCCCGCCCATCCGCCTCGAGGTCTCCAACGACATGGACGACGAGACCCTCGAGCTGCTCATGACTGAGCTCGACATCACCCACAACGAGGTGTATGTCCTCCCCGGCCCCCTCGACCTCGGCGGCCTCTTCGCGCTCGGCGCGATCAACCGGCCCGACCTCAAGTACCGGACGCACGTGCCCGTCACCGCGGCAGCCTTCCGGACGTCCGAGAGCGACGAGAAGGCCGACATGTTCGGTGCCATCGCCCGCCGCGACGTGCTCGTGCAGCACCCATACGAGGCGTTCTCGACGAGCGTGCAGGCGTTCCTCGAGGTCGCCGCCGCCGACCCGAACGTGCTCGCCATCAAGCAGACCCTGTACCGCACCTCCGGCGACAGCCCCATCGTCAACGCCCTCATCAAGGCCGCAGAATCCGGCAAGCAGGTGCTGGTCCTCGTCGAGATCAAGGCGCGCTTCGACGAGCAGAACAACATCGTCTGGGCTCGCAAGCTCGAGAAGGCCGGCGTGCACGTCGTCTACGGCACCGTCGGGCTCAAGACCCATTGCAAGCTGCTGCAGGTCATCCGCAAGGAAGACAACGAGCTCAAGATGTACAACCACATCGGCACGGGCAACTACAACCCGAAGACGAGCCGCATCTACGAGGACCTCGGGCTCTTCACGTGCAACGAGAAGATCTCCCGCGACATCACGCGCCTCTTCAACCAGCTCTCCGGCTACGCCATCGAGCGCAAGTTCACGCGCCTCCTCGTCGCCCCCATGCACCTCCGCCCCGGACTCCTCAACCTCATCGACAAGGAGCGCAAGAACGCGCTCGACGGCAAGCCGAGCCGCATCCGCATCAAGGTCAACTCCATGGTCGACGAGGAGATCATCGACGCGCTCTACCGCGCCAGCCAGGCTGGCGTTCCCGTCGACATCTGGGTGCGTGGCATCTGCGGCCTCCGCCCCGGCGTCCCCGGCCTCAGCGAGACCATCCGAGTGCGCTCCGTCGTCGGGCGCTACCTCGAGCACTCCCGCATCTTCTGCTTCGCGAACGACGGCGACGAGCGCGTGTTCATCGGCTCAGCCGACATGATGCACCGCAACCTCGACCGCCGCATCGAAGCGCTCGTGCGCATCACCGACGAGAACCACGCGGCAGACATCGGCGGCATGTTCGACCTCGCGATGGCCGACACCACGGCGACCTGGCACCTCGGCTCCGACGCCGAGTGGATTCGTCACGCCCGAGACGAGAACGGCGACCGGCTCACCGACCTGCACGACGAGATGATGCGACGCATCAGCAAGCGTCGCAGGCCGACGACGCTGGCCTAGCCGCATGACGATCGATACCCCTGCCGCCTCGCGCACCGTCTACGCGGCAGGCGCTGTGCTGTGGCACGAAGACATCGCCGATGACAAGCTCAAGGTGCTCATCATCCACCGCGGGCGGCATGGCGACTACTCCCTCCCCAAGGGCAAGGTCGACCCCGGCGAGACGCTCCCGGAGACGGCCGCCCGAGAGGTGGAAGAGGAGACCGGCTACCGGGCGACCCTCGGCGCACCCCTCGGGTACGTCGAGTACGTCATGCCGAATGGCCGGCCCAAGGAGGTGCACTACTGGACCGCCGAGGTCGACGACGCCGCGTACGAAGGGCACGTGTTCGAGCCGAACGACGAGGTCGATGGCATCGAATGGGTGTCGCTCAAGAAGGCCAAAAAGCTCCTCAGCTACGACCGAGACCGCGAAGTGCTCGAGATCTTCGCCGACCGGTACCGGCGCGGGCTGCACCGCACCTTCGCGATCCTCGTGCTCCGCCACGCGACGGCCGTCCCCCCGCAGTCCTGGCCGGGCGACGACGACTCGCGCCCCATCACGGCCCGTGGCCTCGAGCAGGCCGAGACGGTCGTCCCCATCCTCCGCTCGTTCGGCCCAGAAGCGGTCATCACCTCGAATGCCGTCCGCTGCCGCTCGACCGTGGGCCCCATCAGCTCACTGCTCGACCTGACCCCCCAGGTCGAGCGCAGCATCGCCCAAGGCTCGTACACGAAAGACGAGGAAGAGCTCGACGAGGTGGTGCGCAAGCTCATCTCGGGACGACGCAGCACGGTCATCTGCAGCCACTCGCCCGTCATGCCCGCCATCATCCGCTCCATCGCCCTGCACACGGCGACGCGCCCGAGCTCACTTGCGCGCCACGCCATGCTGTCGACCGGCGAGTGCTCCGTCATCCACGTGCCCGTCAACCACCCGCGAGCGGGTGTCGTCGCGGCGGAGACGCACGGGCCGATCACCTGAGCCCCGGTGGCGGACGCGAGTCCTCGCACCCGCCGCCGTTCACCTGCGCGTCACGTCGCGTCCACTTCTCGTCCATACTGATTCAGGCCCTAGTTCGATCCCGGTCGACCCGGGCTCGCCTGACCCCTGATGGCAGAAGGATCTCGATGCACCACTCCCGAGCACTCGCCGCCCTGGCGCTCCTCGCAACCACCGCCCTCGTGACCAGCGGATGCGCGCTGAACGAGATCTCGGTCAGCAAGGATCCGCGGTCGCAGCACCTCGACGGCGTGCTGAGCGCATCCGGTGCGTCATCGCAGGGCGTCGCGCAGACAGCCTGGATCGCGGGCTTCTACCCCATCGAGCCGGATGTGCGCGTCAACTACGCGGGCGGCGGCTCCGGCGCGGGCCGCTCCGACTTCCAGAACGGCACCTCGGCCTTCATCGGCTCTGACCGCGCGTTCGACATCGACGAGATCGAGGAAGGCCCGTTCCGCGCCTGCGCCGACGGTAGCGACCTCGTCGAGATCCCCGCCTACATCTCGCCCATCGCCGTCGCGTTCGCGCTCGAGGGCGTCGACGAGCTGCGACTGGACGCGGCGGCCATCGCCGGCATCTTCTCCGGCGACATCGATTCGTGGGATGCACCGGAGATCGCGGCCCTCAACCCGGACGCGGCCCTCCCCTCGCTCGCCATCACGCCCGTGCATCGTTCCGACAAGTCAGGCACGACCGGCAACTTCACGGCCTACCTCGACGAGGCAGCCGGCGACGCCTGGAGCTACGGCGAGGTCGACGAGTGGCCCGTGAACAGCGGTGAGGCCGCCCAGGAGAGCGCAGGCATGCAGCAGGCCCTGCGCGCCAACGGCACGATCGGCTACATGGATGCGTCCGCAGCCGACGGACTCACGACCGCCTCCGTCGAGACGGGCGGCGAGTTCGTGCCGTTCTCGCCGGAAGCGGCCGCCGCGGTCGTCGACAACTCGACCATCGAAACGGGACGCGCCCCGACCGACCTCGCGTTCGAGCTCAACCGAACGACGCCCGGCGTCTACCCGATCGTGCTCGTCTCGTACCTCATCGGCTGCGCCGAGTACGCCGACAGCTCAGTCGGCACCAACGCCAAGGCCTACTTCAGCTTCGTCGTGAGCGAGGAAGGTCAGTCAGCCTCGGCAGAAGCCGCAGGCTCCGCTCCCATCTCGGATGCGCTCCGGACGCAGATCGAGCCTGTCCTGGAGCAGATGAAGTAGGCGGGAGCGGCAAGAAATCTGCGCGCATTCCCAGCCCGTTCACCCCCCGTTCACTTTCCCCGCCCCTCCTCGTCACCCTTCGCGCATAGCGTCACCGACGGATCGCAACTGATCCAAAGGAATGTCACCTGTCCCCGAAGGGAAACTCCATGAAGTTCACGCGAGTAGGCGCATCGGTCGCCATGGCCGCAATCGCCGCACTCACGCTTGCGGCTTGCGCCAGCAACGAGCCAACCGCAGCAGAGCCGGGAACCGCAGTTGAAGGTGAAGCGCAGCTCACGGGCACCCTCGCCGCGTCCGGCGCATCGTCGCAGGGCACCGCACAGACCTCCTGGATCGCCGGCTTCGCCGCCGTCCAGCCGAACATCCAGATCAACTACGCCGGCGGCGGCTCCGGCGCCGGCCGCACCGACTTCACGAACGGCACCTCGGCCTTCATCGGCTCCGACCGTGCCTTCAAGATGGAAGAGATCGAGGCAGGCGGCTTCGGCAACTGCGTCGACGGCACCGACCTCGTCGAGATCCCCGCCTACATCTCCCCCATCGCCGTCGCGTTCAACGTCGAGGGCGTCGACTCGCTCAACCTCGACCCCGCGACCCTCGCCAAGATCTTCAAGGGCGAGATCACCAACTGGAACGCCCCCGAGATCGCCGCGCTCAACGCCGGCGTCACGTTCCCCGACCTCGCCATCACGCCGGTTCACCGCTCCGACACCTCCGGCACGACGGGCAACTTCACGTCGTACCTCGTCGAAGCTGCCCCCGACGTGTGGACCTTCGAGGACAGCGACGACTGGCCCATCTCGGGCGGCGAAGGCGCTCAGGAGACCCCAGGTGTCCAGCAGGCGCTGACCTCTGGCAACGGCACCATCGGCTACCTCGACGCATCCGCCGCCGGTGACCTCAGCACGGCAGCGATCCAGACGGGCTCCGAGTTCGTCGAGCTCTCCCCCGAGGCGGCAGCCGCCGTCGTCGACAACTCCACGCTCGAGGAAGGCCGCGCCGCGACCGACCTCTCGTTCGAGCTCGACCGCTCCGCCGAAGGCGTCTACCCGATCGTCCTCGTCTCGTACCTCATCGGCTGCTCCGAGTACACCGACCCGACCGTCGGTGCCAACGTCAAGGCCTACTTCGACTACGTGATCAGCCCTGAAGCACAGGATGCGGCCGCCGAGAACGCGGGCTCCGCGCCCATCTCGGACGACCTCCGCACCCAGGCCCAGGCCGCGGTCGACGCCATCAAGTAGTCCGCGAGCACCGAAGATCCGTTTCAGCCCGGTGCCGTGCTGTGAAAGCATGGCACCGGGCGATTCGGCTCTCATCAGCCGCTCGCCTCGTTCCACCCAATTGACTTAGGGAAACCCTCAGCAGATGACTGCAGAACTCGCCCCAGACGCGGGCACATCGGTGAAGGCGAAGTCGCGCCCGGGCGACCGCGTCTTCAGCTTCCTCTCGACGTTCTCCGGATCGCTCATCCTCGCGATCCTCGCCGCCGTGTTCTTCTTCCTGCTCTTCCAGGGGCTCCCAGCTTTCTTCCCTGATGCGGCCGAGAACAGCCACTTCGTCGCCGGAGCGACCAACCTCGCCGAGCCGGAAGCCGAAGGCAACTTCTTCTGGTACGTGCTGCCGCTCATCTTCGGAACGCTCTGGGCCTCGCTGCTCGCGCTCCTCATGGCCGTGCCCGTCGCCATCGGCGTCGCGCTCTTCATCACGCACTACGCGTCGCGCAAGCTCGCCGCACCCCTCGGCTACGTCATCGACCTCCTCGCCGCCGTCCCCTCGGTCGTCTTCGGTCTCTGGGGTGCAACCGTGCTCGGGCCGTTCGTGCAGCCGTTCTACGTGTGGCTCAACGAGAACCTCTCCTGGCTCCCCTTCTTCCAGGGCCAGGTGTCAGCCACGGGCCGCACCATCCTGACCGCCGCCATCGTGCTCGCCGTCATGGTGCTCCCAATCGTCACCGCCCTCACCCGCGAGGTCTTCCTCCAGACGCCGCGACTCCACGAAGAGGCATCACTCGCACTCGGCGCAACGCGCTGGGAGATGGTCAAGATGGCCGTCCTGCCCTTCGCACGCGGCGGCATGGTCTCCTCCATCATGCTCGGCCTCGGCCGCGCCCTCGGCGAGACCATGGCCGTCGCCATGGTCCTCTCCGCGACCGGCGTGATCACCTTCCAGCTGACGTCGAACACCAACCCGTCGACGATCGCCGCCAACATCGCCCTCTCCTTCCCGGAAGCGTCGAACCTCGACATCAACGTGCTCATCGCATCCGGTCTCGTGCTCTTCGCCATCACCCTCCTCGTGAACTCCCTCGCACGATGGATCGTGAGCCGCCGCAAGGAATTCTCAGGAGCCAACTGATGACGTCAACATTGCAGAAACCAGCCCAGAACCAGACGTCTCCCGAGATGATCAACCCGCTCACGCACGGCCGCCTCCCCAAGTGGGGCCCGTACGCGATCCTCGTCGGCGGCTTCGCGCTCTCCGCAGTGATCACCCTGCTCCTCGCGGCAGGCGGCGGCGAGTTCAACTGGACCGGCTTCGCCGTCCTCGGCGCGATCTTCTACATCGCCGGCCAGTGGATCATCGCCCGCATCATCGAGGGCCCCCGCCAGGCCACGAACCGCTTCGTCACCTCGCTCGTCACTGCCGCGTTCGTGCTCGCCCTCGTGCCGCTGCTCTCCCTGCTCTTCACCCTCGTCGCGAACGGCCTCGCCCGCTTCGACATGACGTTCTTCACCTCCTCGATGGTCGGCGTCGTGACGGAAGGCGGCGGAGGCATCCACGCCATCGTCGGAACCCTCCTCATCACCCTCGTCGCGACCCTCATCTCGGTGCCGATCGGACTCTTCACCTCGATCTACCTCGTCGAATACGGCAAGGGACGCCTCTCCAAGGCCATCAACTTCTTCGTGGATGTCATGACCGGCGTCCCTTCGATCGTCGCCGGCCTGTTCGCCTACACGATGATCATGCTCATCCTGCAGACGCTCGGCATCCCGCTCACCAACGTGCGCACCGGACTCGCGGGCTCCATCGCCCTCACCGTGCTCATGATCCCCACCGTCGTGCGCTCCTCGGAGGAGATGATCCGCCTCGTCCCGAACGAGCTCCGCGAAGCCTCCTACGCGCTCGGCGTTCCGAAGTGGCTCACGATCTCCAAGGTCGTGCTCCCCACCGCACTCGCCGGCATCACGACAGGCGTCATGCTCGCCATCTCCCGCGTCATCGGCGAGAGCGCGCCGCTGCTCATCGCAGCCGGCTTCAACATCTACATGAACTACAACATGACGCAGGGCGCCATGATGAGCCTCCCCGTCTTCGTCTACCGCTCCTACACGCAGCAGGTCGGAGCCGGTGCCGAGAACATGCTCAACCTGGCCTGGACAGGCGCACTTGTCCTCCTCATCATCGTCATGCTGCTCAACCTCGTCGCACGCATGATCACCAAGCTCTTCGCCCCCAAGGGCTAACCGGTCAGACTGACCAGGCCGACCAGCCAGGAAGTTAGGGAAACACAGTGTCCAAGCGCATCGAAGTCAACGACCTCAACGTCTACTACGACAAGTTCAAGGCCGTCGAAGACGTCTCCATGGTCATCGAACCCCGCAGCGTCACCGCCTTCATCGGCCCATCGGGCTGCGGCAAGTCGACGTTCCTCCGCACGCTCAACCGCATGCACGAGGTCATCCCGAAGGCGTGGGTCGACGGTGAGGTCCTCATCGACGGCAACAACCTCTACGGCCCCGGTGTCGACCCCGTCCTCGTTCGCCGCCAGGTCGGCATGGTCTTCCAGCGCCCGAACCCGTTCCCGACGATGTCGATCCGCGAGAACGTGCTCGCCGGCGTGAAGCTCAACAACACGAAGATCTCCAAGAGCGACGCCGACGCCCTCGTCGAGAAGTCGCTGCAGGGTGCCAACCTGTGGAAGGAGGTCAAGGACCGCCTCGACCTCCCCGGCTCCGGCCTCTCCGGCGGACAGCAGCAGCGTCTCTGCATCGCCCGCGCCATCGCCGTCTCCCCCGACGTGCTGCTCATGGACGAGCCCTGCTCGGCCCTCGACCCGATCTCGACGCTCGCGATCGAGGACCTCATCGAGGACCTCAAGACCGAGTACACGATCGTCATCGTGACCCACAACATGCAGCAGGCATCGCGTGTCTCCGACAAGACGGCGTTCTTCAACATCGCTGGCACCGGGATGCCGGGCAAGCTCATCGAGTACGACACGACGAAGACGATCTTCGAGAACCCGTCCGTCCAGGCGACGGAGGACTACGTGTCGGGCCGCTTCGGCTAGACCCGCACTCCCCCGATCCACGACTACGGCCCCGGCGTTCATCGCCGGGGCCGCAGTCGTCGCTCACGCCCGCGCCGCCCTCCCACCCGACTCGGGATGGAGAAGTCCCTCTGGGATGGGAAAGTTCCCAGCACGAAGTGACTTTTCCATCCCGAGCAACAATGAATGGCCGAAGACAGCCAGGGAACGCCCCGCCCAGCCGAGACGCCGGCATCCGGCTCCATGGGCTCACCTGGCCGACCGGGCCACCGGGCCACCGTCCCGACTACTCGGGATGGAGAAATCCCTCTGGGATGGGAAAGTTCCCAGCACGAAGTGACCTTTCCATCCCGAGCAACAACGAATCGCCGAAGACCAACAGGGAACACCCCCACCCAGCCGAGACGCCGGGATCCGGGCCCATGGGCTCACCCGGCCGACCAGGCCACCGTCCCGACTACTCGGGATGGAGAAGTCCCTCTGGGATGGGAAAGTTCCCAGCACGAAGTGACCTTTCCATCCCGAGCAACAACGAATGGCCGACGACAACCAGGGAACGCCCCGCCCAGCGAGTCACGAGCCACGTCGACGCGAGCCGCCAGCGGGCCTGGACGCCAGACCGCCGCCCAGCCGAGCCGCTGACACCCGGCTCCGTGGGCTCACCCGGGCCACCGTCCCACCCTCCCAAGAACTCAGGATGGAGAAGTCCCTCTGGGACGGGAATGTTCCCAGCACGAAGTGACTTTTCCATCCCGAGACCGCTCGGGTGGGGCAGAGGCGGCGGGGGCCGGAGCCGGGCACCGGGCGGCGGGCACCGGGCACCGGGCGGCGGCGGGGGCCGGCGGGGGCCGGCGGGCGGCGGCGGGAGGAGGCATGAGAAAAGCCAGGCCGCAGGAACGCCTCTCGGCGGAAGGCCGCTCGCAGCGGCGAATATTGGAGCCCGGGGTTACTGCGGCCCGGCGTCGTCGAGTTTACTGGGATCGACGGCCGCTGTGCACCGTGTTGGCTGACGGCGAACAGGCGGCGTGGCGGTTCAGCCCTCGGGCCAGACAGCGACGACGACCTTGCCGGACTCCTCCGAGTTCCGAGCGAGGCCGAAGGCTGTGACGGTGTCGTCGGCGTGCACCTCGTGCGTGATGACGTCCTCGATCTCGGGATGAGCGTCGAGGATGACGATCGCCTCGTCGATCTCGTCCTTGAAGCGGAACGTGCCGAAGACGCGCAGCTCCTTGGAGATGAACGGAGCGAGGTTGATGGGGCGTGGCTCGTTCGGGACCATCCCCACCTGCACGACGGTTCCCGCCGGCTTGGCGGCCGCGAACGCGCTCGACACGGAGACGGCAACGCCCGAGCATTCGAAGACCACGTCGAAGCTGTCGGCGGGCACCTGCTCGCGGCTCACGTCGATCACCTCGGCGGCTCCCATGGCGGAGGCGCGCGCGAGCGGACCGACGAGCACGTCGGTCGCGCTGATGTGCGCTGCGCCCTTGACGCGGGCTGCGGCGATGGTGAGGAGACCGATGGGGCCGGCCCCCGTGACGAGCACTCGCTTGCCGGTCAGGTCTCCCGCCTTGGTGAGGGCGTGGAGGGCGACGGCGAGGGGCTCGGCGAGCACGGCACGGCGGATCGGCAGCGTCGCTGGGAGCCTGCGGAGCATGCCGCGGTCGACGAGCAGGTACTCGCTCAGCGCGCCCTGCGTGTGCGGGGTCGTGGATGCGCTGCCCAGGTAGGCGCCGCCGGACCAGAGGTGCGGCGAGTCCTCGAGTCCGCGGCTCTGGGTGCCGAACGTGGCGGGATGCACGGTGACGGGGGCGCCGGTCTCGAACTCGTCGAGGGGATCGAGGTCGACCCTGCCGGAGAGTTCGTGACCTGGGACCAGCGGCTCCCGGACCACGAAGGCGCCGTTGGCTCCTTCGAAGTAGTAGTGGAGGTCGGAGCCGCAGATGCCGACGTAGTCGACGCGGATCCGGACCTGCCCCTCCCCCGGCTCCGGGGTGTCGACCTCGGCGAGGTCGAGTGCTTCCTTGCTTTCGATGAACGCTGCGCGCATGGTGTCTCCTGCGTGTCCTGGTGCGAGGTGGTCGGCGGTGACCGGGATCAGACGACCGCGGTCATGCCGCCGTCGACGAAGATGTTCTGCCCCGACACGAAGCTCGAGGCGTCGGAGCTGAGGTAGATCAGTGTGCCCGCGAGCTCCTCGAACGCGCCCCAGCGCTGCGCCGGGGTGCGGTTGATGAGCCAGCTGTTGAACTGCTCGTCCTCGACGAGGGCTCGGTTCATCTCGGTCGCGAAGTAGCCGGGCGAGATGGCGTTGACCTGCACGTTGTGCCTGGCGAGGTCGGCCGCCATGCCCTTCGTCAGCTGGGCGACGCCGCCCTTCGTGGCCGAGTACGGGGCGATCGTCTGCCTGGCGAGGAGCGACTGCACCGAGCCGATGTTGACGATCTTGCCGGAACCGCGCTCGATCATGGCGGGGGCCAGGAACCTGGAGACGTAGAACACGCCGCTCAGGTTGGCGGCGACGAGCGCATCCCAGTCCTCCACCTTGAACTCCGCGAAGGGCGCTCGCCGCTGGAGCCCCGCGTTGTTGACGAGGATGTCCGGCACCCCGTGCTCGGCGATGAGGGCCGCGATTCCGGCCTCGACGGAAGCCGCGTCGGTGACATCGAAGGAGACGATGTGCGCGGGGCGTCCCGTGCGCTCCTCCAGCTCGGCGGCGGCCGTCGCGAGCGCCTCGGTGTCCCGACCGTGGAGGATGATCGTGCTGCCTGCGTCGGCGAGCGCCGTGGCGAGCGAACGGCCGAGGCCGCGCGACGACCCGGTGATGAGGGCGAGCTTGCCCGTGAGGGTGAAGAGATCCATGCTGTTCCTGCTCTGTGAGGTGGTGTCACGCAGACGGGGCGTTCCGGGTCAGGCTCAGAAGAGCGACGCGACCAGGTAGATGACGAGCACAAACGCGAACGCCGTGACCGACTCGATGGTCTGCTGCACCGTCCAGGTCTTGAGCGTCGTCTTCACGTCCATGCCCATGAGGCGTCCGACGAGCCAGAAGCCGGAGTCGTTGACGTGGCCGGCGAAGACCGAGCCTGCTGCGGTGGCGAGCACGATCGAGGCGACCTGGAAGTCGTTGAGGTCGGCGACGACGACTGCGGGGGCGATGAGGCCCGCCGCGGTGACGAGGGCGACGGTTGCAGAGCCCTGTGCGACGCGGAGGACGACGGCGATGACGTAGGCGGCGACGATGAGCGGGAGTCCGAGGTCGCCGAGCGTGTCGGCGAGCGCGTCGCCGATGCCGGAGGCGCGCAGGACGCCGCCGAACATTCCGCCGGCGCCGGTGATGAGGATCACGGAGCAGATCGGCCCGAGAGAGGAGTCGAGGATCTTCTCGAGGGCGGTGCCGTTCTCGCCGCGGCGCGTGCCGAGGACGATGCTGGCGGTGACGACCGCGATGAGCAGCGCGATGGGCGAGTTGCCGAGGAGGACCGCGGCCTGGGCCCAGATCGCGTCACCGTCGACGACTCCGGCGCTGGCGAGGGCCGAGATGCCCGTGTTGAGGAAGATGAGGACCATCGGCAGCAGGAGCAGCAGGATGATCGTGGAGACCTTCGGCGGGTTCTTCGGCTGGTCTTCGTCGAGGTCGCCGAAGAGGGCTGGCACGGGGAGCTGGATGCGCTTGGCGACGAACTTGCCCCACAGGTAACCGGAGACGTACCAAAGCGGGAACACGATGATGAGGCCGAGCAGGAGGACGACGCCGAGGTTGGCTTCGTAGAGCTCCGTGGCGGCGACGGGGCCGGGGTGCGGCGGCAGGAACACGTGCATGACCGAGAAGGCGGCCGCTGCGGGGATGCCGAAGAGGAGGACGTTGTTGCCCGAGACTCGGCGCGCGACGGCGAAGACGATGGGCAGCATCATGATGAGGCCGGCGTCGAAGAACATCGGGAAGCCGAGGATGAGTGAGGCGATGCCGAGCGCGAAGGGGGCTCGCTTCTCGCCGAAGACGTCGACGAGCTTGTCAGCGAGGGCTTTGGCGCCGCCGGAGTGCTCGATGAGGCGGCCGAGCATCGCGCCGAAGCCGATGAGGAGCGCGACGGTCGCGAGGGTGCTGCCGAAGCCGCCGGTGAGGGTGCTCGCGACGGCCGAGACGGGGACGCCCGCGACGAGCGCCGTGAGAAGCGACACGATCACCAGCGTCAGGAACGCGTGGAGCCTGAAGCGGATGATGAGGATCAGGATGAGCGCGATGGCTCCTGCTGCGATGCCGAGCAGCGGTGCGGTCCCCAGTGTCTGGGTCCATTCTTCTTCCATGGTGATCTCCGTCGATTTCTGGAATTCGGACCGTGCGACCGTGCAGCGGTGCCGTGAGGGTGAGGCCGTTCGCGATCTGCGATGATTCGGAACGCGGGTTCTGGTGACGCTCAGTGTGGTTCGAGCCTCGCACAATGATCATACTTATTTCAAGTTTTGATCATATCTATATCGTTGCGGTGAGCGAAGAGAGGTGCGCATGGCGCAGGCAGTGCACGGGTCGGTGCTCGACGACCTCGGCGTCCGCATCGCGGGAGGCGAGCTCGAGGCCGGCCAGGTCCTCACCCTCGCGGCCCTCGAGGAGCACTACGCGGTGTCCCGCACGGTCGTGCGCGAGGCCGTCCGCGTCCTGGAATCCATGGGACTGCTCGTCTCGCGGAGACGAGTCGGCATCACCGTCCAGCCCGCCCGCGAATGGAACGCGCTCGACACGACCCTCATCCGCTGGCGACTTCGAGGAAACAGCCGCAGCCAGCAGCTCGTCGCGCTCACCGAGCTCCGCTCTGCGATCGAGCCGGTCGCCGCGAAGCTCGCCGCCTCGCGGGCCTCGCAGCGCGAGCGGACTCGCCTGCTCGAGCTCGCCGCACAGCTGCAGGCGCTCGGCGCAAGCGAGCGCGGCGACTCCCCCGAATACCTGCAGGCCGACATCGAGTTCCACGACCTGATCCTGGATGCGAGCGGCAATGCGCTGCTCGCGGCCGTCAAGGAGCCGATCGCCCAGGTGCTCGCCGGCCGCGCGAACCTGGGCCTCACGCCGGCGAGGCCACTGCACGACGCGCTGCACAACCATGTGCTCACCGCGCAGGCGATCGCGGACGGCGACCCCCTCGCCGCCGAGAAGCACTCGAAGGGCTACCTCGACACGATCCTGGGCGAGGTGCTCATCATCCACGACGCAGCCATCGGCGAGGCCCCAGAGTTCGAGTCGGAGACGCCCGACACACCCTAGACGCGATGCACGCTGGCCCGTCCGGAGAGCTCCTCGACGAGGTTCTGGATGGCCCCGCTCGCCATCCTGGCGACGGCCTCGGCGGTGTGCGCCCCGCTGTGCGGCGTCGCGACGACCCTCGGGTGCCCGAGCAGCGGTGAGTCCTGCGGCGGCTCCGTCTCGTAGGCGTCGAGGCCGACCCCGAAGAGGTGCCCAGCGTCGAGCGCCTCGCGGGCAGCCGCCTCGTCGATGAGGCCACCGCGCGAGGTGTTGAGCAGGATGGCCCCTGGCTTCATGGCCGCGATGCGTGCGGCGTCGGCGACGTGGCGGGTGCTCTCGAGGAGCGGCACGTGCAGGCTGACGACGTCGGCTGCCCGGAAGAGTTCGTCGAGGCTGGCCGGCGTAGCTCCGGTCTCTGCGATGGCGGTGGCGGGAACGAAGGGGTCGTAGGCGAGCACGTTCATCCCGATGCCGCGGGCTCGTTCGGCGACGATCCGGCCGATCGCGCCGAAACCGACGACCCCGAACGTGCGCCCACCGAGCTCGATGCCGCTGCCTCGCGGCCAGCCGCCATCCGCGACCTCAGCGTGCAGCCTGGGGATCTCTCTGGCGACGGCGAAGGCGAGGCCGATCGCGAGTTCGGCGACCGCGGAGGCGTTCGCCCCAGGGGTTCTGGTGACGTGGATGCCTCTCCCGGCTGCAGCGTCCAGGTCGACGTTGTTGACGCCGACACCGTACCTGGAGATCACCCGAAGGCGGTCGGCGCCCGCGAGCGCTGCCGCGTCGTAGGTGTCGAGGCCAGCGATGACGCCGTCGATCCCGGGCAGGGCCTCAGCGAGCTCGGCGGAGGTGAGCGGGCGCCCGAGCGCGTTGAAGATCAGCTCGTCGGCCATGTCCCGCAGCGGGGCGAGCACCTCGGCGTCCGGAGTCCGGCTCAGGGAGGTGGGGGTGATCAGGATGCGCATCAGGCGTTGCCTCCAGTGAGGGACTCAGCACGCGCATCCGGTGCGGTGCTCGTGCGGTCGTAGGCGTCGAGGTACTTGGCGAAGGCGCGGTCGTAGTAGTCCCGCATGGCGGGGTTCGGGATGACTCGCTGCGTCTCCGTGTTCCGGAACGCCGGCTGGTCCTCGCTGAGTCCGGCGGCGCGGAGGCCGAGGCGCACGGCGCCGACCACCGAGCTGTGCTGCAGCGACGACACCTCCATCTCGACCCCGAAGGCGTCTGCCGTCATCTGGGTCCAGAACGGCGAGGAGAGGACTCCGCCGGAGAGCAGGACGCGGGTCGGCATGCCGTTGATCGCGGTGAGTTCGCGGAAGCAGTGGTAGAGCGAGAGCACAACCCCCTGCAGTACGGCCTGGTACATGTCGACGCGCCCGTGCCGGGGCTCGAGGCCGACGAACCCGCCGAGCCGCTGGTCCTGCCACCCCGGGCACCGTTCGCCGTACAGGAAGGGCAGGAAGGTGGGCAGCTCGTTCCGTCCCTGGACGAGCTGGGGTTCGATCTCGGAGAACTGGGCGTCCGAGCCGAAGAACCTGTCCTTCGCCCAGTCGACGCAGTTCGTGCATCCGCTTGTGGCGGCGCCGCTGAGCCAGCCGAGCGGGGAGCGGTAGGCCCAGGTGCTGAGCCGCGGGGAGAGGGACGGCTCGAGGGTCGCGAACCGCATGGCGCCGCTGGTCCCCATGGAGAAGGTCATGTCGCCGGGGAGCCCGGCGAGGTCGCCGACCTGGCTGAGGCCGCCATCCGGTCCGGGGACGAGGACGGGGATTTCGGGGCGGATGCCGAGGTAGGTCGCGACGTCGGCGAGCAGTGGGGCGGACTCCTCGCTGTCGTGCAGTTCGGGGAAGTCGACGCCGGCGACACCGAGGGTCTCGAGGATCTCGAGGTCCCAGTCGGAGGTGTGGACGTTGAGCAGGCCGGTTCCGGAGGCGAGGGAGTAGCTCGTCCACGGGAGGCCGGTGAATCTCAGGAAGTTGAAGCTCCCCTGGTCCATGACCTTGCGCCCGGCGATCTCCACGCCCTGGCGGGCCAGGTAGGCGAGCTTGAAGGCGGGGTAGCTGGCGTTGACCATGCAGCCCGTTCGCTCGTAGAACCAGGTGGTGAGCTCCGCATCCTCGCGCAGTTCGGCGCAGAGTCCTTGGGCGCCCGTGAAGGGCCACTCGTAGACAGGGCTGGCCGCTTGGAGGTCTTGGGTCACGAGCCCGAGGCCGTGGTACGTGTTCGACAGCACGAGGGCGTCGATGTCGTGCCCGCGGACGGATTCACGGGCGAGGGCGATGAGCTGGGTGAAGATGCCCTCCGCGTCGCGGACGGCGGGGTCGGGCCCGGCGACTTCGAATCGCCGAGTCCGCACCTGCACCTCCTGGGTGTCGGAGTCGAAGATCAGCGTCTTCGCTGAGGTGGTGCTGGACTCGAGGGCGAGGATCTTCATGGTTCTGCTCCACTCGTGGGCGTCGTTGCCGATCGGGGCCGTGCGCGGTGGCGACTCTCGGTAGGATCTCCAATAATATGATCATTGGGTTCCACTTGGGAACACAAGGCAGCCAACGGAGGTTCTCTTGCACGAAATCCTTGCTCGTCTCGCCGAGCACTCGATCGTTCCCGTGGTCTCCGCAAAGACCACCGCCGAGGGCCTCGGCATCGCGGAGGCACTCGCCAACGGCGGGCTCCCCGTTGCCGAGGTGACCTTCCGGACGAGCGCCGCGGCCTCGACGATCGCTGCTCTCGCCGCCCGCGGCGGAGTGCTCGTCGGCGCCGGAACGGTGCTCACCCCAGCCCAGGTCGACATCGCCGTGGATGCGGGAGCCTCGTTCATCGTCTCCCCCGGCCTGAGCCGTGCCGTCGTCGAGCGGTGCAGGGCCCACGACATCCCGGTTCTGCCTGGTGCCACCTCCGCGACCGAGGTGCAGGCCGCCCTGGAGCTGGGCATCGAGACGGTGAAGTTCTTCCCCGCAGAGACGAATGGGGGCGCCAAGGCGATCGCCGCACTCTCCGCGCCGTTCGGCGACGTGAGCTTCGTGCCCACCGGCGGAGTGAACCCCGCGAACCTCGGCGACTACCTCGCCATCCCGGCGGTGCTCGCCGTGGGCGGCTCGTGGATGCTTCCGCCGTCGGCCGTCGACCAGCAGGACTGGGCCGAGGTGACGAGACTCACCGCTGCCGCCGTCGAGCTCGCGCGCGGACTCCGCTCGGGCAACCGGGCAGAACGTCGGGCGGTCACGCCGAGCCGAGAGTCCTAGCCGCGACGAAGCCCCTCGGCCGGTCGTTCAGTCGAGCGCGTCGATGCGCCAGAGACCCGCGGAGGCGTGCAGGTCGTCGCCCATCTCCAGGTACCGGATGGCACGTCGCGTCGACTGGCGCGCCCTGGCTGGCACGACGCTCTCCTCGTCCTTCGCGAGGCTCGTCGCCCCCTGCGACATGACGCGGCAGAACGCGGCGGCTCGCTCGAGGGCGATGGCGAAGTCACCGGAGAAGGCGCCGTGCAGGATGACGTCGGCGAGGGCGACGACCTCTTCCGGCCCGGTGGGGGTCGCTGCACCTGCGACCACGGAGCTGATGGAGCGGTCGACCTCGTAGCCTCGACGGAAGAGGTAGCTCGCTTCGGCCGGATTGGCGCGCACGGCCTGCCGCAGCAGGTAGAGGCGCCAGAGCGCGCCTGGCAGGGAACGCGAGGTGGCACCGGCCCAGAGCTCGGCGATCTCGTCGATGCCGTTCTCGTCGGCGTAGGCCACGAGGCGCGCGACGACCGCCTGGTCGCCCTCGCCACGGGCTCGCTGCAGGAGCGCCCGGGCCGTGTCGTGCGCGACGCGGCTCACCGCTGCTGGGTCGTCGGCGCCGACGAGCGCCTCGAACGCCTGCGATGGCACGCGGACGGGCCTGTGGTGTCGTTGCGTCATGCTGCCCCTCTCGCCGACTGCGCCTTGCTGGCCCGTGCGGGCCGCATCCAGTCTGCGCGTTCGGAGCCACGATTGCGAACCTGCCTCGTAGGCTGGGGGCATGGCTACTGCGCACGAGGACGATTCGCTGGTCGAGGACACGGCGGCGATGTCGTCGTACCCGGCCTACCGCCCGAAGCAGATCGCCTTCGGCGTACTGGCGGTCCTGCTGGTCGTGACGATGTTCTTCCCATGGTGGAACTCCGAGATCCCCCTCAACCGCATCGCGCCGACCCTGAACGGCTGGCAGCTCCTGGTCGCCGGCACGGGACTGAGCCAGATGGATGAGGCGCTCGGCTACAACTGGTTCGGCACGTTCCTGTTCGGCCTCGTGCCAACGCTGCCGCTGCTCGGGCTCGTCGTGGTCCTGATCCTCCGCATCTCCGGGGTCGCGGTGATCTCCGCGAAGATCCTCCAGCTCTACGCCGCCTTCGCGACACTCGGGATCCTGTTCCTCTTCGCCTTCGCGACCCTCCGCGTGGATGCGGCGAACGGCCAGTATCCGATCGCCTACGGCGCGTGGCTTGCGCTCCTGCCGAGCGTCGCTGCGCTGGTGCTCGCGACGCTGTGGTGGCGGCGCGAGAAGCTCCACTACCCGACACGCAAGTGGCTCGGATTCGGACCCCAGCGCGAGAGGAAGCACGACCTGGCGGCGAACGCCGCGAGTGCTGCGATGTTCGACGACCTGGTCGACCCGGACGACGACGAGGAGATCTCGCTCGGCTCCGACACCGCCGTCGACGAGAACACGAGCCCAGGCAAGCGGCCGCGCCAGTGAGCGCCGCTGATTTCTTCGCCTCCCTCTCCCTCGGGGGAGACGCTGCGAGCTCACCAGGACGGCAGCTGCGGGAGGCCATCATCGACGCCGTCGAGCGAGGCGATCTGGTCCCCGGCGAGCGACTGCCGCCGGTGCGCGCGCTGGCGGAGACGCTCGGCGTCGCGCCGGGAACGGTGGCGAAGTGCTACACGGCCCTCGAGGAGCAGGGCGTCGTCGTCGGCCGCGGCCGCGCGGGCACGTTCGTGACCGCGGACGGCAGGCACGGGGATGTGCGACTGACGGCGGCCGCGAGGGCGTTCGCCGTCGAGGCGCGTGAGCTGGGCGTGAGCGACGACGAGGCGGTCGCCGCCGTCTTCGAGGCCCTGTCGATCACCGCGGATCGGCACGCCCAGCCCTGAACCCCACTCCGCCACAGGCGGCGTCCAAGTTCGCCTGAGAGCATCCCCTCATGGGAATCGACGATCGTATTCAGAACAAGTCAGAAGACCTCGGCGGACGCGCGAAGGAGGCCGCTGGCGCGGTCACCGGAGACGAGTCGCTGAAGGCTGAAGGCCGCTCCGACCAGACGAAGGCGGGCTTCAAGGAGAAGATCGAGGACGTCAAGGACGCCGCCAAGGAGGGCCTCGACAACCTCAAGCGCAAGATCGACTAGCAGTGCCTCTCGAGACGCCACATTCCGGCGTCTCGCGCATGCAGCAAAGGGCCCCGTTCGCGGGGCCCTTTCTGGTAGTTGACGACGGTCAACCATCTGAGTATGGTTGACCGTTGTCAACTACCAGGAGGCCCCGCGTCGATGTCGTCCAGCAAGAACCCCAGATCCAGCTCCAAGCCAGCCGCTGAGCTCACCGAATCCGGAATGAGCCACCGCCAGGTGCTGCAGGCCCTCTCCGGCCTCATGCTCGGCATGTTCGTGTCGATGCTCGCGTCGACCGTCGTGAGCACCTCGCTGCCGCTCATCATCAGCGACCTCAAGGGCGACCAGAGCGCCTTCACCTGGGTCGTCACGGCAACCCTGCTCGCGACCACCGTCTCCACCCCGATCTGGGGCAAGCTCGCCGACCTCACGAACCGCAAGCTCCTCCTGCAGATCGCCCTCGTCATCTTCGTCGTGAGCTCGGCGATCGCCGGCTTCGCGCAGGACCCCGCGATGCTCATCACCATGCGCGTGTTCCAGGGCCTCGGTGCCGGCGGACTCGGCGCGCTCAGCCAGATCGTCATGGCGGACATCCTCAGCCCCCGCGAGCGCGGCCGCTACGCCGGCTTCTTCGGCGCCGTCATGGCGCTGGCCACCGTCGGCGGCCCCCTCCTCGGCGGCGTCATCACCGACGCCTTCGGGTGGCGCTGGAACTTCTTCGTCGGCCTCCCCTTCGCGGTGATCGCGCTCATCCTGCTGCAGGTCACCCTGCACCTGCCGAAGCCGAAGAAGCGCAAGGTCAGCATCGACTACTACGGCATCGTGCTCATCTCGAGCGGCGTGTCCCTGCTCCTCATCTGGGTGACCCTCGCGGGCACGCAGTTCGAGTGGAACTCCCTGCCCTCCTACCTCATGGTCGGGGGCGGCGTCCTCCTCCTGGTCATCGCCATCCTCGTCGAGCTCCGTGTCAAGGAGCCGCTCATCCCACTCACGCTCTTCCGCGACCGCACGTTCACGCTCGCCGTCATCGCGAGCGTCTCCGTCGGCGTCGCCATGTTCGGCACGAGCGTCTTCCTGAGCCAGTACATGCAGCTCGCTCGTGGCGCGACGCCGACCGAGTCCGGCATCCTCACGATCCCGATGATGGCGGGTCTCCTCGTCGCTTCCACCATCGTGGGCAACCTCATCAGCCGCCGCGGCAAGTGGAAGGCGTTCGTCGTCACGGGCAGCGCGCTCATGGTCGTCGGGCTCTTCCTGCTGAGCCGCCTCCACTACGACACGCCCTACCTGTACGTGGGCGTCTCGATGTTCGCGCTCGGCGCCGGCGTCGGCATGGTCATGCAGAACCTGGTCCTCGTCGTCCAGAACAAGGCAGAGGTCAAGAACATGGGCGTCGCGACGAGCGCCGTCACCTTCTTCCGCAGCCTGGGCGGCACGATCGGCGTCTCCGTCATGGGCTCGATCCTGGGAACCGTCGTGGCAGACACGATCTCGACGAGCGTCCGCGCTCTGCCGCCGGAGCAGCAGGCCGCAGCCGCACAGTCGCTCGCGGGTGGCAGCATCCCGCAGCTCGCGACGCTGCCCGACTGGCTGCGGGTCCTCGTCGAGGACGCCTACGGCACGTCGGTCGGCGCGATCTTCCTGGCGGCCCTGCCGCTCGCGATCGTCACGCTCATCGCCGTCTCCTTCCTGCCGAACGCCCAGCTCGGCACGCAGAACGCCGTGCAGCGAGCCAAGGGCGAGGAGACCTCCCCCTCCGGCAGCGAGGCGGATGCGTCGACTCAGTCCCGGGAGAAGGTCACGGAGTCGACCTCCGAGGACCTCGTCGAGGTCGCAGAGGCGATGGTCGGCATCCCTCGCACGGGCGCCATCCCGATCCTCGGGGACTCGGGACGGCAGGCAGACCGCACCTAAGATGGCCATCATGCCTGAGTCACCCGACGACGCCGACTTCGCCGAGGCGATCGCCTCGGTGGAGTCGGAGCTCGGCACGTTCTACCGGCGCGTCCGCACCACGTGGAGCGAGTCCGCAGTCGCCGTGCACCCTTCGCTGCAGCCCATCGGCTACAAGATCCTCTCGGCGCTCGTGCAGCATGAGACCGCGCACGTCGGCACCCTCGGCGAACAGCTCGCGATCGACAAGAGCGTCATGAGCCGCCAGATCCGGATGCTCGAGGAGTTCGAGCTGCTCACCGTCGGGGCGGACCCGAACGACGGGCGCGCACGCATCCTCACCCCCACCATCTTCGCGGTCGAGCGGGTCACGGAGGTGCGCGCCCGCAACCGGCACCGGCTGCACGCCGTGCTGCGCGATTGGACGCCGGACGAGCTGCGCGTTTTCTCCGGGCTGCTCGGCCGGTTCGGCGCCGTGGCCGAGGCCGTGAACCCCGAACGCTGACCTGCCCCCTGCCTCGAACGACGAAACCGCCACCCTCGAACGACGGTGGCGGTTTCGTGTCTCTCGGAACAGGAGGCTACTGGGTGTCGAACCGGGCACCCTCTGGACGCGAGTCGCCGATCAGGAACACGAGCATGATGATCGGACCGGCCAGCGGCACGAGCAGGATCAGCCACCACCAGCCGGAGCGGTTCGTGTCGTGTAGGCGGCGGAAGAGCAGCGCGAGGCCCGGGATGAGGATCGCGAGGCCCCAGATCGACTGGATGACCGTGACAACGGGGTTGCCGAAGGTTGCGGCCGAGAATCCCTCTGTGGTGTCGACCGAGGTCGTTCCGGTGAGTGAGCCGATGAGGAAGAACACGGCGTTGACGATGACACCGAAAAGCCACCACCACCAGTACTCGCTGCGGCTCGCGCGGCCGGAGAAGACGGCGTACTTCTTGAAGAAGCGCTTCACCGCCTGCCCGAAGCTGGCTCCGTAGAGCGGTGGGTAGAGCGGGGCGTCGAGCTGAGGGGTAGACATCACGGACTCCAATCAGGCACTGCCGATACATAGGAACTTCCCTGAGCGTAGCGGCGGAGCAATGAACGCCAGGTTTCGATTTGGCAAAGCCCGGAATCAGCTTCATACAACGAATCAGAATGCAATACTCCGAGCACACCCAAGTGGGGCTGGGAGACTCAGAAAATTCTGCACACCCGCGACCGTCTGGGGGAACGATGGATCAGCTTCACTACGCAGGTGGTGTCTACTTCACGAGCACGAAGATCGCGCGAGAGCTCGTGGGATACGCGGCGGCACTCGCCGAGGTGCACCAGGCTGGGATCGTCGAGATCCCCGTGCGGCACGCGGACGGCACGTCGAACATGCTCTCCGTGCTGGTCGGCCCGTCGAGCCAGATCGCCACCGAGACGGTCGACACCGAGCTCCCTGAGTTCGACGACAGCCAGGCGCTTGCCACCTTCACGCAGCTGCGCGCCGAGCTCGAGAACAAGAGCTACGCGCCAGTGGAGCTCGTCGAGGAGGGCTCCTCGAATGACCCTCGCGTGCCCCATCCGGATTGGCTCGACGAACTCTGATTGGGCGCGCTGGCCACAGGTCGGCGCTCTGAGAGTGATAATGGACGGCGCACACCATGTGCCAGTGACAAGAAAGCAGGATCCAGCGTGGGGAAGTTCATCTACAACTCCGAGGTCACCGTCGACTTCGAGGACCGCCTGCTGGCACACCTCCAGCTCGCGATCGGCACGAAGCTGCGCCGCGGAGAGTCGTTCTTCTTCAGCTGGAAGGACAACAACGCCGGCGGGGACGGGCGAAGCACCGTATGGATGCACCCGGCCGTGCCCATCCGCTTCAAGTTCCTCGGCAGCAGGCAGGTGCACATCAACCGCTCGTGGGTCGAGGCGCTCGTGCAGGGTGCCAACTCGCAGGCGGGCCTCGCCGTCATCGCCGAACCCGCAGAGAGGACCTCATGAACATGAGCACGTCAACCAGGATCGAGCTGCTGTACCAGGGTGAGACGTTCTCGAAGCTCGTCGCCGACGTCGATGCCTTCCGCGAGGACATCCTCGCCCGAGTGGCCGCCGGCGAGTGGTTCTGGGTGCGCGGCGACCGCGGCGAGGGGCGCCTCGAGCCCGCGAATCTGCTGGTCGGCCCCGGGGTCGGCATCGTGGTCGTGGAGCCGTACCCGGGCGACTGACCCGTCAGCGGTGCGAAGCAGCTGACGCATGCACGGAGGCCGAGGACTGTCAAGAGTCGTACGCTCCTCCACTTGTCCTGGTTATGTGGATAAGTGGCATCCCTCAGTACTTCAGAACTCCTCGGCGAGACCAGCCGAACCATCAGGGTTGCGAGCGTCCCCTCGGGACACGTCTACGTCAGGCACCTCGCTCCCGTCTCCTCCGCGCCTTCCTCGCACCAGGTCGTACGCCTGGCTGACCCGCACCCGGATGGGTCCGGACGGCCCGCCACGGATCGCTGGTGGCCGCCGGTCATGCTCGACTCGAGCTGGATCGACGAGCATGCCGCCGAGTTCGACGTCTTCCACGTGCACTTCGGCTTCGACGCCCTCTCTCCCGAGTCCCTACGGGCGATCGTGGATGCACTGGGCAGGCACGGCAAGCCGCTCGTCTACACCGTGCACGACCTCACGAACCCGCACCACGACACCCCTGACGCGCACACCGCCCACCTGGACATCCTGATCCCGGCAGCTGATGGGCTCATCACGCTTACGGCAGGCGCCGCCGATGAGATCGAGCGCCGCTGGGGGCGCCGCCCGATCGTTGTACCGCACCCGCACATCGTGGAGCCGGACGAGGCGAACGCCGCCATCGACGGGCGCACCGCATCCGGCGGTCGATTCCGTGTCGGCGTGCACGCGAAGAGCCTGCGCGCGAGCCTGGATCCGCTGCCCGTCATCGAGGCGCTCGTCGACCTCAGCGCGCGGGAGGAGACCCTCGACGTGCTCGTCAACGGGCACCGCGAGCTCCTCGACCCCGCCGGCGCGAAGTTCGAGCCAGAGCTCTCGGCCCGGCTCCGCGAGCTCGCCGATGCTGGGCGCATCGAGCTGCGCATCCACGACTACCTGAGCGACACGGAGCTGTGGCACTACCTGGCATCGCTCGACGCCTCGGTGCTCCCCTACCGCTTCGGCACGCATTCCGGCTGGATGGAGGCGTGCCGAGACCTCGGCACGGCCGTCGTCGCGCCCGATGTGGGCTACTTCGCCGACCAGGGACCCGTCTTCGAGTACCGCCGCGACCCCTCCGGCACCCTCGATGTCGACTCCCTGCAGGCGGCGGTGCTCGCAGCAGCGCGCGCGCAGACTCCACGCCCCGACCCAGAGGCGCGTGCCGCCGAGCGCGGCCGGATCGCGGCCGCGCACCTCGACGTGTACACGTCCGTCCTGAGCCTGGAGCGTGTTGCGAGTTGAGAATCTGTGTCATCGGCCCCTCCCGCTTCCCCATCAGCGAACCCTTCGCCGGCGGGCTCGAGTCGCACACCCACGCCCTCATCCTGGCGCTCAAGCGTCGCGGCCACGAGGTGACGCTCTTCGCAGCCCCCGGCTCAGACCCAGCCCTGGGCGTCGAGCACCTCTCCGTCGAGAGCTTCACCATGAGCGAGACGGCCCGCCAGGACGTCGGCGCGATGCCCGTCGAATGGATGCACGAGCACCACGCCTACCTGGCCCTCATGCTCGACCTCGCGCAGACCGCGAAGGCGCGCTTCGACGCGGTGCTCAACGTCAGCATCCACCACCTTCCCGTCGCCATGTCCGGCCTGCTCGGGGTGCCCTTCTTCACGACGCTGCACACGCCGCCCGTCGGGTGGATCGAGTCGGCCGTCCGCATCAGCGGGTCAACTGGGACCTTCATAGCCGTCAGCTCGCACATGCGGGATGCTTGGGCCGGAAGTATCGAGAGCACCGTGATCCTCAACGGCGTCGACACCGACCGTCTCCTGCCGGGGCCGGGCGGCGGTGCCGCGTTCTGGTCCGGTCGCATCGTGCCGGAGAAGGGACTGGATCTGGCGATCGCGGCCGCCGAGCTCGCGCAGGTCGACCTCGATATCGCCGGGCCGATCTTCGATCCCGAGTACTTCGAGCGCAGCATCCGCCCCCGACTCGGTGGGCGCATCCGGTACCTCGGGCACCTCGAGCAGGCCACCCTCTTCGAGCATCTCGGGCGGGCGAGCGTGACACTCGTGACGCCGAGGTGGGACGAGCCGTACGGTCTCGTCGCGGCCGAGTCGCTCGCCGCCGGCACGCCGGTCGCCGCGTTCGATCGGGGCGCGCTTCCGCAGATCATCGACAAGCGCAGCGGCAGGCTCGCGGCCCGCGACGACGTGCCGGCTCTCGCCGCCGCACTGCTCGAGGCCGCGAGGCTGCCCCGCGAGGGTGCGCGGGAGCGCGCGGTCGCCTTCTGCTCCCTCGAGCGGATGGTCGACGAGTACGAGGCGCTGCTCGGCGGCGCACAGAGTGAGAGGCAGGAAGCGGCATGAGCGACACAGGCCCGTCCGAGACGGGAAGCATCGGCTACTACGTGCACCACCGAGGCGGCGGGCACGCGCGACGTGCGCTCGCCATCGCACGCGAGTGCACGACCCCGGTGACGGGGCTCTCGACGCTGCCGAAACCCGAGGCCTGGCTTGGCCCCTGGATCCGGCTCGAGCGCGACGACCTCGCTGTCTCGCCGCTCGAACCCACGGCGAACGGTGCACTGCACTGGGCGCCCGTCGACGACGAGGGGATGCGACGGCGCATGGCCCGCATCTCCGCCTGGATCGCCGACGCCGCGCCCACGCTCTTCGTCTCCGACGTGTCAGTGGAAGTCGCGGCACTCGCCCGCCTGCACGGCGTCCCCGTGGTCTCGGTCGCGCTGCCCGGCGTGCGCACCGACGCGCCGCACACCCTCGGGTTCGGGCTTTCGGATGCCGTCCTCGCCGCCTGGCCGGCGAGCGCGGAGGGCATGCTGCCCGGCGCATCCGCTCGTGTGCTGGCTCGCCTGCACGCCGTCGGCGCGATCTCCGCAGCCGAGCGCTCGACGGGCCGCGGGCCCGGCCCCATCACGCGAGTCCTGGTGCTCGCGGGGAGCGGCGGCGGCGGCATGAGCTCCGCGCAGATCCGCGAGGCCAAGCGGCAGACGCCCGGCGTCGAATGGGACGAGATCGGCACGACTCCCGGGAACCGGGTCGCCGACCCCGGCCCGCGCATCCGCGAAGCCTCGCTTGTCCTCACGCACGCGGGGCAGGGCGCGATCGCCGATGTCGCCGCCGCCCAGGTTCCCGCCGTCGTCGTCCCGCAGGATCGACCGCACGACGAGCAGGCGGCCGCAGCCAGGGTCCTCGCCGCCACCCCCGGCCTGCCCGTCATCGTCACGAACAGCTTCGAGCGCGACGACTGGGCCGCACTGCTCGACGAGGCGGCACGTCTCGACGGACGCAACTGGGCGAGCTGGAACGACGGGGCCGGCGCGCTGCGCGCCGCGGCCCTGCTCGACCGGATGGCGAGCAGATGAGAACCGCGGTGGTCACGATCGCGCACGGCAGGCACTCGCACCTCAGGGCGCTGCGGGCCGGCCTGCTCCGCCAGTCCCACCCCGCGGACGACACGATCGTGGTGGCCATGGACGATCCCGAGCTGGGACGGCTGGCCGCCGCCGATCGCCTCGCCGGCATCGTCGTGGATGTCGCTGCGGACACGAGCGCCCTCCCGCTCGCCGCTGCCCGCAACGAGGGCGCTCGAGTTGCCCTCGCGCGCGGCGCCGAGCTGCTGATCTTCCTCGACGTCGACTGCATCCCGGGCCGTGGGCTCGTCGCCTCGTATCACGCTGCTGCGGCGGATGCCCGCTGGTCGGGGACGCTGCTGAGCGGGCCGGTCACCTACCTCGAGCAGCCGGGACCTGCCGGTTACGACGGCGAGCGCATCGAGCTGCTGGATGCCCCGCACCCGGCCCGGCCTGCCCCGTCTCCCGGAGCCGTGGTCGATGGCGAGGACAGGAACCTGTTCTGGTCGCTGTCATTCGCGACGACCGCGGCCACCTGGCAGCGGATCGGCGGGTTCTTCGAGGGGTACGACGGGTACGGCGGCGAGGACACCGACTTCGCGCGACTCGCGGGAGACGCCGGGGTGGGGCTCGCCTGGGTGGGCGGCGCCCGCGCCTATCACCAGTGGCATCCGACCTCCTCACCTCCCGTGCAGCACGTCGCCGACATCGCGCGCAACGCGAACGTGTTCCGCGAGCGCTGGGGCGAGTGGCCCATGGTCGGCTGGCTGCAGGCGTTCCGCGAGCGCGGCCTCATCGTGGGCGGCGTCGGCGACGAGGCCTGCGCGGTGGCCGCGGGCTCTTAGGCTGGAAGCCTCGACCTCTCCCCCGAAACCTCTGGAGCACGCGTGAGCTACTTCGCCTTCCTCGCCATCGGCCTTCTGCTGGGGGTGCTGGCCAAGCGCTTCCTGCCCACCCGCAGGCGCGACGACTGGATCGCGCCGCTCTTCGTGGGCGCGCTCGGCGCGCTCTTCGGGGGCTGGCTCAGCAGCGTCCTGTTCTGGAGCAGCACAAGCGACCCGTTCTCGCTGCCGAACTGGACCTCGGCGATCGTAGGCGCCGTCGCCTCCCTCGCCGTCTACCTCGTGATCGTTCGGATCACGGCGCCCCGCAACGATTGACCTCGGGCTGCGCATCCGCCGAGAGCTGAGTTGTGGTCGTCATTCGTCGCCCGAGACGACCACAACTCAGCTCTCGGTGGATGGGCGGCGGGGCCGCACGACGAAGCGCACGATGAGGCCTGCAAGCAGCGCCCAGAAGGCCGCGCTGACTCCGCCGATCGCGATGCCGGATGCGGCGGTCGCGAAGGTCACGACGGCAGGCACGAGTTCCCCCGTCTCGGCGAGCGCCGCCTTGAGCGAGCCAGCGAGCGTGCCGATGAGCGCAAGCCCCGCCACTGCGGCGATGACGCCGGCCGGGGCGAGCAGGACCAGCGTTCCGAATGCGGCCGATGCCACGCCGAGGACGATGACGACGACCCCATTGGTGACGCTCGCCACCCAGCGCCGTGAACGGTCCTCTCCCGCCTCCGGCCCCGCGGCGAGGGCCGCGCTGATGGCGGCGAGGTTGATGGCGTGGCCTCCGGCGGGGGCGCCGACGACGGTGCCGATGCCGGTCGCGATGAGCGACCGCCGCCACGGCACCGCGAAGCCGAGGCCCTTCATGACGGCCACCCCCGGCACGTTCTGGGACGCCATGGTGACGAGGTAGAGGGGCAGCGCGATGCCGATCATGCCGGCGACCGAGAACTCCGGGGCGGTCAACTCCAGGCGCGGGGCGAGGTCGGCGGCCTGGACCGAGGCGCCAGAGGCGACGATGTGCACGCCGATGACGATCGCCGCGACGAGGAACGCGATCGGCGCGGCCCACCGAGGCAGGAAGCGCAGCGCGAGCAGCCAGGCGACGACGACGGGCGCGACGGCGAGCGGGTTCTCCGCCATGCCGGTGATCGGGCCGAGGCAGAGCTGGAAGAGCACGCCCGCGAGCATCGCCTGGGCTACGGAGACGGGAATGCGGGCGACGAGGGCGCCGAGCTGCGGGATGAGACCCGTGACGACGATGAGGAGTCCCGTGATGAGGAACGCGCCGACCGCGACCGGCCAGCCGCCCTCGATGGTTCCCGTCGCCGCAAGCAGGGCCGCACCCGGGGTCGACCAGGCGACGGTGATGGGCAGTCGAGTCCAGCCCGCCAGCAGGATGCACCCGAGGCCCATGGTGACGCTCACGGCGAGGAGGCCGCTCGATGCCTGATCTGCGCTCGCCCCCACGGCGGTCAGGCCCGTCAGCACGACGATGAACGAGCTCGTGAACGCCACGAGCGCCGAGACCACGCCCGCCGAGATGGGGCGCAGGATGCCCTCGCGCGGCTCGAGAGTGCTGCTCATCGTTGGGTCCTCGTCTCGTCCGCTCGCGCATCCCGCGATCTGCAGTTCAGCGTAGGGGCAGGGCACCGGGCAGACGAAACCACGAGGCGGGATCGTCAGAAGAGCGTCGGTTGCACCATCTCGACCGGAACCAGCCCGGTGAGCGTCACGCTCGCGGACTCGAGCTCCGACGTGCTCGAGTCGACGAGCAGCTTCTTCGCGACGGGCATCCAAACGTCGAAGGACGCGCTCGAGTCGATGCCCTGGTACTTCTCCCTGACCGGGCCGAGCCCGACGGGGCGCAGCTCGAGCTTGATGCCCGTCGCGCTGAGACCCGCCCGAGTCGCGCGGTGGCAGACGCGTTCGACGCAGCCCTCGACGACCTCCTCCGGCGTGCGGTCGGCCCGTGCGTATCCCGAGGTCGACGATTCCGAGGTGAGGCTCGTGCGGTGCCGGATGGGCGAGATCATCGCGTCGTCCGTGCCGGCGCGGATGCGCCACAGCCGCCTGGCCATCCCCGTTCCGCAGACCCGCAGCAGCTCGTCGCGCGGGATGACGTCGACATCGCCGATGCGAGCGACGCCGAGCTTGATGAGCCGCGCCTCGGTGCGTGCCCCGATTCCCCACACCTCACCGATGGGCAGCTCGGTGCGCAGCTCCAGCTCACGCACCTCGTCGATGACGTGCACGCCGTCGGGCTTCGCTGCTCTCGATGCGAGCTTCGCCATGAGCTTCGTGCGGCCGATGCCGACGCTGACGGGGATGCGCAGCTCGGTCGCGGCGCGGCGACGCAGCTCGTGGGCGACGCTCTGCGCCTCCTCGATCGAGCGTGCCCCGACGTCGAGGAACGCCTCCTCGATCGAGCCGGGCTCGATGCCCCGCGCGACCGAGTCGAAGAGCGCGTAGAGCGCATCCCCGACCGCTTCGATCTCCTGGCGGTAGGCCTCGACGAGCAGGATCCGTGGGCAAAGCTCACGCGCCTCGGTGACGAGCATGCCGGCATGGATGCCGAACTCCCGCGCTGGGTAGTTGGCGCTGGCGATGAACAGGTGCGCCACGGCGGCGACGGGCTTGGCTGCGAGCTCCGGCCGGTCACGCAGGGCGACCGATGCGAAGAAGGAGTCGGCGTCGGCATGGAGCAGGTACGAGTTCATGACCCCGCCATCGTACCTATGTTCTAGGCAGGCTTCGAGCGATGCGCGAGTCGCGTGTCTCACGCCCACCCTGTCGGTCGCGCGCACTGTGCTCTAGTGTGATTGCAATTGCAATCTTTCTGGAGGCTTCATGCGCGAGCGCTACGCGACGATCGACTACCACACGGCAGGCGAACCGTTCCGCATCGTGCCGGAGCTCGGGATCCCGATCGAGGGCGCAGACGTGGCGAGCAAGCGCGTCTCCGCAATGGCCTCCCCCACCGTCGACCGAGTCCGCCAGCTGCTCTGCTTCGAGCCGCGCGGGCACGCCGACATGTACGGCGGCTTCATCGTGGAGCCGAACGACGACGGCGCCCACCTCGGGGTGCTCTTCTGGCACAAGGACGGGTTCTCGACGGCGTGCGGGCACGGCACGATCGCGCTCGGCGTGTGGGCCGTCGAGAGCGGCCTCGTCGCCGCCGAGAGCAGCGGCACGACGGACGTCATCATCGATGTCCCATCCGGGCGCGTGACCGCGAGGGTCCACACCGACCCAGATGGCACCGTCACGGGGGCCGACTTCATCAACGTTCCGGGCTACGTGCTCGCGCAGCAGGTCCCCGTCTCGACGTCGAGGGGCGCGGTGCTCGCCGACCTCACCTTCGCCGGGGCCATCTACGCGCAGGTCGACGCGAGCACCGTCGGGCTGTCGATCGACCCGGAGGAGGTGAGCGAGGTCATCGCGTTCGGGCGGGAGGTGAAGTGGCTCCTGAACGATTCGCCGCACGCCCAGCATCCGAGCGATGCACGGCTGAGCGGCGTCTACGGGACGATCCTGTTCTCCGACCACAGCGCCGACGGCGTCGTCCGCCAGCGCAACGCCACGGTGTTCGCCGACGGTGAGCTCGACCGCTCCCCCTGCGGTTCCGGCACGTGCGCCCGGGTCGCGACACTGACCGAGCAGGGCGCGCTGCCCGTCGGGTCCGAGCTCGTGCACGACTCCATCGTCGGCTCCCGCTTCCTCGCCCGCGTCGTCGCTGAGGGCGTCGAGGCCGGGCGCCGCGCTACGACGACGCAGGTCTCGGGCATGGCGCACAAGACCGGCGAGAGCGTCTTCGAGGTCGACCCTCGTGACGAGATGACGCCTGGGTTCGTGCTGCGATGAGCGCGCGCATCCCCCACCTCGGCGCTGATGACGTCTCGGCGCTCCTCTCCCCGACGGCGGCGGTGGATGCACTCCGCCGCGCCCTCGCCGACGGGTTCCGTCCCGAGACCGACCACGCGCGCATCTTCGAGTCGCTTGAGCACGGCGAGTTCCTGCTCATGCCGGCCGAGACCGCGGACAGCGCCGGCATCAAGCTGCTGACGATCGCACCGGACAACCCGGCGCGGGGACTCGCCCGCATCCAGGGCCTCTACGTGCTGTTCGACGCGGAGACGCTCACGCCTCGCGCCCTCATCGACGGGCCGGCCCTCACCGACATTCGCACCTCGGCTGTCTCCGTGGCGGCGGTCAAAGATGCGCTCGAGCGAGACCGCGGCCCACTGGAGGTTGTCGCCTATGGTGCCGGCCCCCAGGCGAGAGCGCACGTGCGCACGGTCAGGGCCGTGCTCGAGGGCACCCGGCAGGTCGGCCGCGTCACGTCGGTGGTCCGCTCCCCCGAGCGTGTCTCCACGAGCGAGGACTTCGACGCCGTGCTCGCGGCGGGTAGCCAGGAGGCCGAGGGTGCAACCCGCGCGGCCGGGCTCATCCTGTGCACGACGACGGCCTCGACCCCGCTCTTCCCCGACGAACTCGTGCGCGACGACGCCGTGGTCGTGGCGGTCGGCTCGCATTCGCCGGATGCACGCGAGCTGCCGGGTGCGCTGCTCGGCCGGGCAGACGTGATCGTCGAGGACGTCGCGGCGGCGCTGCGCGAGTGCGGCGACGTCATCATGGCCATCGGCGAGGGCGCCCTCGACGCGCGGGACCTGATCCCGATGGCCGATCTCGTGCAGGGCACCCGCCGGCCGCTCGGCCGGCGACCCGTGGTGTTCAAGAGCGCCGGAATGTCGTGGGAGGACCTCGTGCTGGCCCGGGCGATCGCCGACGCCGACGAGCGTCGCCGATGAGCACTCCCGCCGGCGCGCAGCCCAGCCCGGGCCGGCGCGACTCCGTGCGGCAGCGCGTGGCCGCGGAACTGCGAGCCGCGCTCATCGGCGGCGAGCTCGCCCCCGGCCAGGTCTACTCGGCGCCTGCGCTCGCCGCCCGCTTCGCCTCCTCGGCGACCCCGGTCCGGGAGGCGATGCTCGAGCTGTCGCGTGATGGGATGGTCGAGGTGCTGCCGAACACGGGGTTCCGCGTGACGGAGGTCACGCGCGCCGAGCTCGACAACCTCGCCGAGGTGCGCCGGCTGCTCGAGGTGCCCGTCATGGGCGACATCGCCGAGCAGCACAGCGACGACGACGTGGCGCGCATCCGCTCGCTCCGCCCGCTCGTCAAGGCGATGCAGCGGGCTGAGGCGGCGAACGACATGGTCGCCTACCTGACGGCCGACACCGAGTTCCACACCTCGTTCCTGTCTCTCCACGGCAACCCGGAGCTCGTCCAGATCGTGCGGCGTGCCCGCGAGCGCAGCCGACTCCACAATCTGCTGCCGCTCGCCGAAGCCGGCCAGCTCACCGCGTCCACGCTCGAGCACGGCCAGATGATCGAGGCAGCTCTCGACCGCGATCGAGCGCGGATGCAGGAGCTGGTGGCGCAGCACATCGGCCACGTGCGTGGAGAGTGGGCCGGACGCTGACTCGCCCGTGGTGGTGGAGGCAGCCTGACCCACCAGACAGGTCACTCTTCGCTGTATAGTCACTCCATGCTGACTCTTGCTTCGAGGCTCGACGTGATGAACAGGCTCGGTCGGGCGATGGCGGATCCCACGCGATCGAGGATCCTGCTCGCGCTCCTCTCCGGCCCCGGGTACCCCGCGCGCCTTTCCGAGTCGCTGGGGCTCACTCGCACGAACGTCTCGAACCACCTCGCCTGCCTGCGGGGGTGCGGCATCGTCGTCGCGAGCCCCGAGGGCCGGCAGACGCGGTACGAGATCGCCGACTCGCACATCACCCGCGCGCTCGGCATGCTGATCGAGACCGTCCTGGCCGTCGATGAGGGCGTCCCGTGTGCGTCCGACTGCGACAGCTGCGAGGCGTGCGCCTCGGAAGTGGCTGGTCCAGCGTGAGCGAAGAATGCTGCGGCCCGGCCGAACCCCCGCGAGGAGGCGCCCCGCGTCGGCCGCTGCTGCTCCGCTCGGGGCCGTCACCCGCCTCCGGCAACCTTCCTCCGTCGCCGGTCGTCGCGGCGGGATGCGGAGACGACGACGGAGATGCCTGCTGCGGACCTCGGCTGGCTTCAGCGGCTTCGGCGACCTCATTGGCTTCACCGGCCTCAGCGACCGAGCCCGCAAGCGGACCGCCCGTCGCTGCGCCCTGGTGGCGGGATCGGGCGCTCCTGCCGTCCGCGGTATCGGGCGTCGCCCTGATCGTCGGCTACGGGTTCGAATGGGGCGGGGCGCCCGCCGCCGCGGTCGTCTTCCATGGCGTCGCCCTGCTGGCCGGGGCCTCGGCCTTCGTCCCCGACACGCTCCGTCGCCTCGCGCGGGGCCGCCTTGGGGTCGGGCTGCTGATGACGATCGCCGCGATCGGGGCCGTGCTCCTCGGGCACGTGGGCGAGGCCGCAGCGCTCGCGTTCCTCTTCTCCCTCGCGGAGACGCTCGAGGGCCGCGCGATGTCGCGGGCCAAGGATGGGCTGCGCGCGCTCCTCGCGCTGCTCCCGGAGACGGCGATCGTGGTTCGCGCCGGCGGCACCGCGACCGTTCCGGCCAGCGAGGTGCGTCGCGGAGATGTACTGCAGCTCGCCGCCGGAGACCGCGCCGCCACGGATGGCATCGTGCTGGAGGGCCGCTCGAACGTCGACACGTCGGCGGTCACGGGCGAGTCCATCCCCGTGCAGCTCGAGCCTGGAGACGCGATCGCGGCCGGGACCATCGCCATCTCCGGCGCTCTGCGCATCGAGGCTACGGCCGATGGCCGCGACAACTCGCTGACCCAGATCGTCGAGCTGGTCCGGCAAGCTCACGCCAAGAAGGGGAACCGCGCGCGGTTGGCTGACCGCATCGCCCGCCCGCTTGTGCCGACGGTGCTCGTGCTGGCGCTGCTCATCGTGGCATTCGGCTTCCTCGTCGGAGATCCGGCGCTCTGGACCGAGCGCGCGCTGGTCGTGCTCGTCGCGGCCTCTCCCTGCGCCCTCGCGATCGCCGTCCCGGTGACCGTGATCAGCGCGATCGGCTCCGCCTCGAAGCTCGGTGTGGTCATCACGTCCGGTGCTGCGTTCGAGCAGTTCGGAACGATCCGAACGATCGCGTTCGACAAGACGGGCACGCTGACCATGAACGACCCGCGCGTCGTCGAGGTCGTTCCGGGGGCCGCCTGGACCGGGCAAGGGGTCGTCGACCTCGCGGCCGCCCTCGAGGCCGTCAGCGGGCATCCGCTCGCCAGCGCGATCACTGCGGCGGGTGAGACCCCCTTGATCGCCGCCGACGTCGAGGAGCTCGCGGGGCTCGGCATAGCCGGCCAGGTGGATGGCGCGGCCGTGCGAGTCGGCAACACGAGGTGGCTCCCGCCGCTCGGCTTGGAGGCCGCGGCCGAGACGCTGGCGGGCAATGGCATGACGGTCGTCGTGGTGGAGGTCGATGGCAGCATCGCGGGCTTGATCGGCGTCCGCGACGAGCTGCGCCCGGATGCTGCGGACGCCATCGATCAGCTCTCCCGGCTCGGCATCCGCTCCCTCATGCTGACCGGGGACAACACGCAGACCGCGCAGGCGCTCGCATCGCAGGCGGGTATCGCCGAGGTGCACGCCCAGCAGCTTCCCGCAGACAAGGCCCGCGTCATCGAACGGCTGGCGTCCCAGACGCCGACCGCGATGGTCGGCGACGGCATCAACGACGCCCCGGCGCTTGCCACGGCAACCGTCGGGATCGCCATGGGAACCCATGGTGCCGCCGCGGCGATCGAGTCCGCGGACATCGCCTTCACGGGAAGCGACCTCAGGCTGCTTCCGAGCGCGTTCGCACACGCCAGACGCGGACGCCGCATCATGACGGTCAACATCGCGCTTGCACTCGCCATCATCGTGGTCCTGTTCCCGCTCGCGCTGTTCGGCGTGCTTGGCCTCGCTGGGGTCGTGCTCGTCCACGAAGCCGCGGAGCTGCTCGTCATCCTGAACGGCGTCCGAGCGGCCCGCCGTCGCTGATCCGCGGCGCCCCCGGGCCGACGACGCCTAGTCGCGGCGCTTCTTGCCCGACACCTCGAAGTTCGTCTCGCGCGTGGTCTGGAACTCGACGTTCTTCGGTCGGTACGAGCGCACCCGTCCGACGATCGTGAAGGCGACGACCCCGGCCAGCACGATGTAGAGCGCCACGGCGATGGGGCTCGAGAAGAAGACCGAGTAGTCGCCGCCTGAGCTGAGCAGCGCGTCCCGGACGTTCGTCTCCATGAGGGGCCCGAGCACCATGCCGATCATGAGCGGTGCGAGCGGGATGCCGAAGCGGCGCATGGCGAAGCCGAGCAGGGCGAGCAGCAGCAGCATCCACAGGTCGAAGATCGAGGCGGACGTCGCGAAGATGCCCATCGCGCAGAACACCGCGATGCCCGGATAGAGGTACTGCTTCGGGATGTCTGCGAGCTTCGCCCAGAGCGGGGCGAGCGGCAGGTTGAGCAGCAGCAGCACGACCATGGCGATGAAGAAGCTCGCGAGCAGGCCCCAGACGAGGTCGGGCGCACGCTCGAAGAGCAGCGGCCCAGGCTGGATGCCGTATTGCTGGAAGGCGGCGAGCATGATCGCGGCAGTCGAGGACACCGGGAGCCCGAGGGCGAGCAGCGATGCCATGGCGGTGCCCGTCGTCGCGTTGCCCGCCGCTTCCGGCGCGGCGAGACCGCGGATGGCACCCTTGCCGAACTCCGGATCCTTGCGGCGCCCGTCGATCTTCTTCTCCAGGCTGTACGCCATGAACGTCGGCACCTCAGAGCCGCCGACGGGGATGACACCGAAGGGCAGGCCGATGCCCGTGCCTCGGATCCACGCGGGGAGTGCGTTGAAGAACTCGACGCGAGACAGGCGAGGCGTGCGGCTCGACATCATCGAGACGCTCGCTGGCTCGCGGCGGGCCCGGGACGCCACACGGAAGACCTCGCCGAGCGCGAGCACGGCGACGGTCACCGTGACCAGCGAGATGCCGTCGAACAGCTCGGGCACGCCAGCTGTGAAGCGCTCCGTGCCCGTCACCGAGTCGATGCCGATGACCGAGATGCCGAGGCCAAGCGTGAGGCTCGCGAGTCCGGCCACCACCGAGTCGGCGACGATCGACGAGGTCGCGATAAAGGCGAAGAGCGCAAGCGCCACGTACTCGGCGGGCCCGAAGTTCGACGAGAGCTCCGCGAGCGCTGGCGCGAGGAAGACGACCGCGATGGAGGACACGAAGCCGCCGATGAAGGCGCCGATGGCTGCCGTCGCGAGTGCCTGCGGCGCGCGTCCGGCCTTCGCCATCGCATGCCCCTCGAAGGTCGAGGCGATCGCCGACGACGAGCCCGGCGTGTTCATGAGGATGGCCATCGTCGAGTCGCCGAAGAGGCCGCCGAAGTAGACGCCGGCGAACAGGATGAACGCCCCGGTCGGGTCGAGTGCGAACGTCATCGGCAGCAGCAGCGCGACTGCCATCGATGAGCCGAGACCGGGAAGCACGCCGACAGCGGTGCCGAGAAGGCAGCCGATGAACACCCACATGAGGTTGATCGGGGTCAGTGCCCCTTCGAAGCCGCCGAGAAGGCTGTTGATGATGTCCATGTCAGATCCCTCCGCCGAAGATCGCTCCGGCTGGCAGGTTCACCGAGAGGAGCCCGGCGAACAGCAGGTACAGCACTGATGAGAAGGTGAGCGAGACGAGGATGTCCCGCACGGGGCTGGGTGACGCGAACGCACGCGCCATGGTCCAGAACAGCAGGCCGGCCGCGAGGATCCAGCCGAGCGGCTGGAGCAGCAGGATGAAGGCGACGAACCCGCCGACCGCCCACGCGACGCGAGACCAGTCGCTGTACCAGCGCGGACCGCCCTGGCCGAGCACGCTGATCTCCGCGGTGCGGAGGTCGCTGTGCACGTCCTCCGGCAGCTGCGGCTTGCGGATGATGCCGATGGCCAACAGCACCGCGAACAGATAGAGGAGCGCGATGATCGCGCCGGGGAAGAACCCGGGGCCGGGCGGATCAGTGTCCGGGGCGACGTCCATCGTGACCTGGCCGTAGAGCAGGTAGCTCGCGAAGGCCACCAGGATGGCGGGGAAGACGAGCCCGGATCGTCCGGTCCACCAGCTCTGCTGGGCTTCCCCGGTGTCGAAGTCGTCGAGATGCGTCTCGGTGTGTGCGGTCACAGTCCCAGCTCCTCAAGTAGTGCCTCGGTGCGGGCCATGTCCTCGACGAGGAACGCGTCGAGCTCCGGTCCCGTCAGCCAGGAGTCCTCCCAGCTCAGACGAGTCAGCACTTCCTGCCACTCGTCGCTCTCCCGCAGCTCGCTGAAGATCTCGAGCTGCTGCTGGAAGGCCTCGTCGCTCACCCCGGGGGCTGCGAGGAGTCCGCGCCAGTTGGCGACTTCGACGTCGTAGCCCTGCGACATGATCGTCGGGATGTCGACGCCTTCCAGCTCCTCAGCCCCGCTCACCGCGAGGGCGCGGACTCTGCCAGCTTCGATCTGGTCGGAGACGTCGTTGTACCCGGTCGCGACCGCATCCACCGTGCCGTTCAGCAGCGCCTGGATCGCCTCGCCGCCGCCCGACTTCGGGATGTAGGTCAGCTCGGCTGGCGGGATGCCCGCGGCCTGCGCGAGCTCGGCGATGAGCAGGTGGTCGATGGTGCCTGCGGAGCCGCCCGACCACGGGATGGACTTCGGGTCGGCTGCCCACGCATCCACGAGCTCCTGGAGGGTCGTGTGCGGGGAGTCGGCTGGCACGATGATGACGTCGTAGTCCTCCGCGAACTTCGCAACGGGTCGCACGTCGTCGAAGCCGACCGGTGAGTCGTTGAGCGCGATTCCGCCGGTCATGCCCGACCCGGTCACGAGGAGGGTGTCGCTGCGGCCCGTCATGGTCGTGAAGGTGCCGAGTCCGATGGTTCCGGCGGCGCCCGGGATGTTGACGACCTGCACGTTGCCGACGAGGCCCGTCGCGCGCAGCGCCTGCTGCTGCTCGCGGGCGAACCCGTCCCAGCCGCCGCCGGGGCCAGCGGGAGCGATGAGCGTGAGGTTCGCGCTCACGTCCTCGGCCGCCGATGATCGACTGATGGACAGCGCCGTTGCCGAGGCGACGATCGCCACTGCGCAGACTCCGACGACGACGTTCACGACGCGTCCGAGCGTTGATCTGGGTGTCTTTGACATGAAACTCCGTTGTTTCCTGTGGGGGGAGGTGGCGTGGGCGGTTCAGCCCGTTGGGGTGGCGAGGACGACGACGCCGTCCTCGTCGGCGGCGAGGAACTCGCCCGGACGGAAGACGACCGAGCCGAACTCGACAGCGACATCGCGCTCACCGAGGCCGTCCTTCGTCGACCGCCGCGGGTTGGTGCCGATCGCCTTGACGCCGATGGGCATCGCGGCGAGCTCCTCGGTGTCTCGGACGACGCCGTTGACGACGAGCCCCGCCCAGCCGTTGGCCGCGGCCCTCGCGACCATGTTCCCGCCGGCCATGGCCGCGTGCAGCGAGCCGCCGGCGTCGACGACCAGGACGCGGCCGTCGCCAGGCTCCTCGACGATGGCCTTGAGCTGGAGGTTGTCGACGGGAGAGCGGAAGGTCGCGATGCGCCCGGAGAATCGGAGGAACCCGCCGAGGTCGCGGAGCTGCACGTCGCACGACTGGATGCTGTCCTCGTACTGGTCGACGAGATCGGTTGTGCTCACGTGGGTGCTGCCTGCCATCTTCATTCGCCCTTCTCGGAGGTTGCCGGCTTCTGCTGGTGTCGCGCAGCGGCGCGGTCGAGCGCGTACGGCAGCACGCCGCCCGAACGGAGGTAGCGCTGCTCGAGCGAGGTGTCGACGCGTGCGCGCACGACGAACGAGGTGGTGCTGCCGGTCTCGGGATGCACCGCGACCACCTCGAGGCGGTCGGGCACGTCGGCGTCGGCCGCGAGGCCACGAATGCTGAAGCTCTCGGTGCCGTCGAGCCCGAGCGTGTCGGCGTTCGCCCCTTCCTCGAACTGCAACGGGAGCACGCCCATGCCGACCAGGTTGGAGCGGTGGATGCGCTCGAAGGACTGCGCGATCACGGCCCGGACTCCCAGCAGGCGGGTGACCTTCGCGGCCCAGTCCCGGGACGACCCTGTTCCGTACTCACGCCCTGCGAGCACGATGAGCGGTACCCCCGCGTCGGCCGCGGCGTCCGCGACGGCGTGGATCTCGCGGATGGGCGCCGTCGCGGAAGGCCCCCCTGCGAGGAAGTCGCGCGTGCTCCCGCCGTTGCCTGCCGGTACCAGGCGGTTGACGAGGCGGGTGTTCGTGAAGCCGCCGAGCTTCATGACCCGCCAGTTGCCGCGCCGCGAGGCGTAGCTGCTCAGGTCGCGGGCGCTGACTCCGAGCTCGGTCAGATGTCTGCCCGCCGCGCTGGCGGCAGGGATGCGCCCGGCGGGGCAGATGTGGTCGGTCGTCACCGAGTCCTCGAGGAACATGAGCACTCTCGCACCCTCGATGTCGGCGCTGCCCGCGGCAGCGTCGAGCTCGAGGAAGGGGGGCCGCTGCAGGTAGGTCGAGGCCGACTCCCAGTCGAAGCCGTCGCCGCGCGGCGCATCCAGCCCCTGCCAGTTCTCGTCGCCGTCGAAGATGGTCGAGTAGGCGTCGGTGTACATCTCGGGGTCGATGGAACTCGAGACGGCCTGCTGGATCTCCTGGTCGCTCGGCCAGATGTCGACGAGGTGGACCGGGGTCCCCGCCGTATCGTGCCCGAGTGGGTCGCGGGTCAGGTCGACGTGCATCGTGCCGGCGAGCGCGTAGGCGACGACGAGCGGTGGGGAGGTCAGGAAGTTCATGCCGACGTCGTTGTTGATGCGGCCGTCGAAGTTGCGGTTGCCCGACAGCACGGAGGCGACGACGATGCCGTCACGCTCGATGCCGGCGAGCACCTCGGGGAGGAGGTCGCCCGAGTTGCCGATGCAGGTCATGCACCCGAACCCGACGAGCCCGAAGCCGAGCTCCTCGAGCGGCGACATGAGCCCGGCCTTCGCGAGATAGTCGGTGACGACTCGAGACCCGGGGGCGAGGCTCGTCTTCACCCACGACTTGGACCGCAGGCCGCGCGCCCTGGCGTTTCGCGCGAGCAGCCCGGCCGCCATCATGACCGCGGGGTTCGACGTGTTGGTACAGGAGGTGATGGACGCGATCGCGACGGCGCCATCGGGAACGGCACGCTCCCCCTCGCCGGAGACGAGCGGCGCGACCTGGTGCGCCTCCGCGAGGGCTCGCGCGGTCGCGGCGGGCGCATCCGCCAGTTCGATGCGGTCCTGTGGCCGCCGCGGGCCGGCCAGGCTCGGCGTGATGCCGTCGAGGTCGACGACGACCCGTCGGTCGTACTCGGCCGGGTTGCCTGGGTCGCTCCAGAGACCCTGGGCTCGCGCGTAGGTCTCCACGAGGCTCGCCTGCTGCTCGCTTCGCCCTGTCATGAGCAAGAACTCGATCGTCGCCTCGTCGATCGGGAAGATCGCCGATGTCGAGCCGAACTCGGGGCTCATGTTGGCGATCGTGCATCGTGTCGCGAGCGAGATCTCGGCGACTCCTGGCCCGTGGAACTCGACGATGTTGCCGACGACACCGAGGGCCCGCATCCGCTCGGTGAGTGTCAGCACCAGGTCCGTCGCCGTCACGCCTGGTCGCAGGCGTCCGATGAGCTCGACGCCCACGACGGGCGGAATGAGCATCGTGACAGGTTCGCCGAGCATGGCGGCCTCCGCCTCGATGCCGCCGACGCCCCATGCCAGGACGGAGAGGCCGTTGACCATCGTGGTGTGCGAGTCGGTGCCAGCGACGGTGTCGGGGAACGCGCAGCCGTCGCGCACCGTCACGACGTCGGCGAGATACTCGACGTTGACCTGGTGCATGATCCCGGCACCGGGCGGCACGACCTCAAGCCCGGAGAACGCTTCACGCCCCCACTTGATGAAGCGGTACCGCTCGGCGTTGCGCTCGTACTCGCGGCGGACGTTGAGGGCGGGGGCGTCCGGCCGTGCGAAGAAGTCCGTGACCACCGAGTGGTCGACGGTGAGCTGAGCAGGAACTTCAGTATCAAGGAGCGCTGGATCGATGCCGCGTGCAGCGAAGGCATCGCGCATGGCCGCGAGATCGGTGAGCACGGGCACGCCGTTCGTGTCGTGTAGGAAGACGCGAGCGGGATGGAACGCGATGTCGTGTGTGCCAGCACCCCCGGAGACGAGCGCGTCAATGTCTTTCCGGGTGACGACCTCACCGTCGTGATGTCTCAGCAGGTTCTCGAGGATGATGCGGTGCGCGAACGGCAGCCGTTCCGCCCCGGGGACGGCTCCGATGGGCCAGATCTCGAGGTCGCCGTAGGCGGTGGCGAGAACCCTCGTCGTCGCTTCGGTGTCCGTCAGCATGCTTCCTCCGTCTCCTACTGCCTTGTAGGTTATAGGCTCGATGCTACATGATACCGGGACGCTTGCTACGATCAGAACATGCCAGCCCCTGCCTCCCCCGCGCGGCCGCTCTTCAGAAGCAAGAGCGAGCTCGCCTACGAGGAACTCCGCCGTCGTATCCTGACCGGCGTCTACGCACCAGGTGACGTCATCGGCCAGACGAAGCTCGCCGCAGAGCTCGGCTTGAGCACCACTCCACTGCGGGAAGCACTCAAGCGCCTCTCGACCGAGGGGCTCGTCGACCTCGGCGCGCACCGGGACGCTCGAGTCATTCCGCTCTCCCAGGCGGAGGCCCAGAACCTCTACGAGGTCCGCGCCGCCGCCGACCCCCTCGCCTGCGCCCTGGCGGCCGAACGTCGCGACGACTCCGACCTCACCCGCATCGACGCAGCGCTCGGCGAACTCGAGCCGCTCACCGGCGTTGCCTCCGCAGAAGCGCTCGACGCCCATCGTCGCTTCCACCGCTCGATCTACCGGGCAGCAGCGAACCCCACGCTCCTCGGCATCCTCGATGGACTCTGGGACAAGACCGACCTCTACCGCCAACGGGCCCTTCGAGCTTGGACTCCCACGCCTGAGGACCGCGCCAGGGTGCACCGCCAGCACAGCGCACTCCGTGACGCGATCGTGGCGGGCGACGCTGTGCGAGCTCGCGAGCTCTCCCACGCCCACATCACGCACAGCCTCGCGCGCCGCGCGATCGGTGCCCTCGAGACGAGCACAGCGCCACGCAGCGGAACCGCGGAGTGACCCACCTGGCGGGGCTCGGCTGAATGGCCGGCGCGAACGGTTCGAAGTGGCCGTGGATCATCATCCACGCCGTGCTCGTCCAGGTCCTGACGTACGCCGTCCGGCCCGGGCTCTCGTTCGCGGTCCTCGAAGCGGGCGGGCAGGAAGCGGTCATCGGCCTGCTCGCGACCTCGTTCGCGCTCCCGGCGCTCCTCCTCGCCCTCCCCGCAGGCAGGCTCACCGACGGACGCGGCGAGCGAACCATCGCACTGCTGGGCAGTGTCCTCCTGATCGCCGCGATCGGCATCGCCCTTGTCTCCGTGCAGAGTGTCAGCGGGCTCATGATCGCGGCGCTCGTGCTCGGCGTCGGCCACCTGCTGAGCATCATCAGCGAGCAGACCGCAGTCGCGAATCGCTCGAAGAGCGGCTCAAGAGAGTCGGCGTTCGGCCTCTACACGCTCTCCGCGTCCATCGGCCAGGCCCTCGGCCCGCTGCTCCTCGCCGTCCCGAGCCCCTCTGGTCCTGGCCCGAACCTCCCCCTCGTCTTCGGGTCGGCGATGGTGGCGGCCGTCCTGCTCAGCATCGCCAGCGTCTTCCTGGGGAGCAGCTCACGCGGAGAGACGACGTCCAAGCGGCCGGGATCGCTCGCCTCGAGCCGACGAATCCTGCAGGAGCCGGGTGCCTTCCGCGCCGTCGTCGCGGGTGGCATAGCCATCGCATCCGTCGATGTGACGCTTGCCTTCTGGCCTGCACTGAGCACGCAGCCCGGCGTCTCAGCCGCCCTCGTGAGTCTCATGCTGACGAGCCGCGCGCTCGCGACGCTTGCATCGCGAGCGGCCCTCCCCGCACTCAGTCGACGGCTGTCGCGACGGTTGCTCCTCCTCATCTCGCTGGGGGTAGCCGCCGTCACGCTCGCGCTCACCGGGCTCCCTATCGGTCCCATTTGGCTCGTGATCTCGGCCGTGCTGTACGGCTTCGCCATCGGCGTCACCCAGCCCATCACGATGGCCTGGCTCACGGACGTCGCGCCGGTCGATCAGCGCGGCCTCGCACTCTCCCTCCGGCTGGTCGGCAACAGGCTCGCACAGTCCGTCATCCCCGCCGGGGCCGGGCTCCTCACCCCGATCACAGGAGGCGGCGGTGTGCTCGTCGCTATCGGCGGCTCCCTCGCTGCCGCAGCCGCCGTCGCCTACTCGCAACGGAAGCGAGAATAGGCGCCTCTCGACGCTGGCGGGCTCGCGCTTCGGGAAATCCGGATGTCGCGGGCAGCCCGATCACGAGGGCCCTCGACCTAGGCCGACGGCGTCGGAGTTCTTCCCCGCCGCACGATTCGGGCCACCGCCTTCGAGAGAAGGCAGTGGCCCGAGACCGCACCGCGCAGGCGCCTAGTGAGCCGCCGTTTCGTCGCCTTCGTCGCCCGTCTTGGGCAGCAGCCATCCGCGTTCCGGGGCGATGCCCACGCGAACGCAGTCCATGGGGCGCAGGATGTCCTCGACCGATGGGTCCGAGACCTGCGCCACGATCGTCCCCGTGTCGGTCTCGATCTCGTACTCGACGCTGTCGCCGTGGAAGATGGTCGTGAGGACCCGTCCGACGTCCCCGTGGACCTCCGCGGCCTCCACCCGACCGGAGAGTCGCACCGACTCCGGCCTGATCATGAGGAGCACCTCCGTGTCGATCGTGACGCCGTCCTGGCAGTCCGTCTCGAATTCTCGACCGAGCGCCACGACCCGGGCCCGCCCATTCGCCGGCTCGGCGAGGAGGGTGGCGTCGAGGAACGTCGCGCGGCCGATGAAGTCGGCGACGAACACCGACTCGGGACGCCGATACACGGTGTCCGGGACATCGACCTGCTCGATCCGGCCGCGGTTCATGACGACGATGCGGTCGGAGAGCGTCATCGCCTCGTCCTGGTCGTGGGTGACGAAGATGCTCGTGATGCCGAGTCGACGCTGCAGTCGGCGGATCTCGTTGCGCATCAGGACACGCAGCTTCGCGTCGAGGTTCGAGAGGGGCTCGTCGAAGAGGAGCACCTTCGGCCGCATGACCAGCGCACGGGCGAGGGCGACGCGCTGCTGCTGACCGCCGGACAGCTGGTGGGGCGCCCGGTCGGCGAAGTTCATGAGGTTCATGATCGTCAGGACCGTGTCGACCTCTTCGCGCATCCGCGCCGCCGGCATCTTCTTGAGCTTCAGCCCGTACGAGACGTTCTCGCGCACCGACAGGTGCGGGAAGAGCGCGTACGACTGGAACACCATGGACATCGGCCGCTGGTTCGGGGCGACGCGAATCATGTCGGCCCCGTCGAGTTCGAGCTCCCCCGAGGTCGGCTCCTCGAACCCGGCGATCATCCGCAGGGTCGAGGTCTTGCCGCAGCCGGAGGGGCCGAGGAGGGTGATGAACTCGCCAGGTTCGATCTCGAGATCGACGGAGTCGACGGCCAGCGGGTCGTCGGCCTTGGCTCCGTATCGCTTCGTCAGCTTGCGGAGGGTGATGCGGCCGAGTGCGGCCTCAGGGTCGATGCCGACAGCCTCGGCGAGGCCATCGACGGAGTCAACGACGGTGTGTGCGACCACGGAAGATCACCTTTCGGACGAGGAAGTTGATGATGAGGATGAGCGTCAGCACGATGAGGATGAGCACCGTGCAGTACGCGAATGCGTTCCCGAAGCGCCCCGAGTCGACCTCGGCGAGGATCTGCGAGGTCATGATCTTGATGCCTGGGGTGGTGAGGAACACGATGGGCGACAGCGTCGTCATGGACCTGGCGAACGCGAAGGTCAGGCCGGTGAGGAGGGCCGACTGGATGAGCGGCAGCGTCACCTTGCGGAACGTCGTCCCCGACCCGGCGCCGAGCGACGTGGAAGCTTCCTCGATGGCGGGATGGATCTGGTTGAGCGCCGCGATGCCCGAGCGCTGGCCGGATGGCAGCGAGCGGGTGATGTAGACCATCACGATCGCGATGCCGCCGGAGAACGCCGCGCTTCCACCGGCGAGGGCCGGCAGGATCTGCACGCCGAAGATCGTGGTCGGCGTGATGTAGCTGAGCGCGTAGCCGATGCCGAGGACCGTGCCGGGTACGGCCAGCCCCAGCATGCCGACGAAGTCGAGCAGCCCGGAGGTGCGACGCAGCTTCCGGACGACGAGCCAGGCGATGAGCATCCCGAGCACGCCGGCGATCGGGGCCGCGATGAGGGCCAGGGTGGCCGTGTCGATCATGGCCTTCGAGCCGATGCCCGTGAGGACGAATGTGAAGTGGTCGAGCGTGAACTCGTTGTTGACCCCTGGCACCTTCATGAAGCCACCGGTCAGGACGGTCACGTAGATCGTCACGATGAGCGCGCTGATCGAGCCGACGAGCAGGAGGATGGGCACCCGGATGCTCGGTGCGGTGATCTGCTCGGATCGTCCCGTCGGCTTGCCCGTCACGGTCACGACGCTGCGCTTCGAGACCCAGTAGCGCTGCACGAGGAACACGAGGAGGGCAGGCACGAGGATCGTGAGCGAGTAGGCCGCGCCCGCGCTCGTGTTGTAGTCGCCGGTAACGGCGAGGTAGGCCCGGCTCGCGAGGACCGTGTAGTCGCCGCCGAGGACCAGCGGGTTCGCGAGGTCGGCGATGGACTCGACGAACAGCAGGAGGAAGGATCCGGCGAAGCCGGGGACGAGCATGGGGATGGTGACCGAGAAGAACACCTTGAGCTTGCTCGCCCCGAGGCCAGCTGCGGCCTCGTCGAGGCTCGGGTCGAGCGACTCGAGCATGCCCTTGAAGTTCATGTAGGCGACGGGGAAGAAGGACAGCGCGAGGACGAGCACCAGGCCGGAGAGCCCGTAGATGTCGCCCTTGATGCCGAAGATGCCGTTGCTGATGGCGCCGTTGCGGCCGAAGAGCGTGATAACGGCGGTGGCGACCGCGAACGGGGGCGCCACGATGGGGACCATGGCCAGCAGGTGCAGCGCTCGTTTGCCGCGGAACGCGATGCGGACCTGGGCGAACGCGAACAGGAACCCGATGATGGTGCCCAGGACCCCGACGATGAGCCCGAGGACCAGCGTGTTGAGCACGATCCGATGGTTGACGGGGTCGGTCACGATGCTCGCGAGCACCGCGAGCCCATCCGGGGCGAACGCTGCGGAGAGGAGGCTCATCACCGGATAGCCGATGAGGAGCAGGAGGATGACGGCGACGGCCGTGCCGAGGATCACCACGCTGCGGTCGGCGCGGGCTCGTGACCGCGGCGCCGGGCGCGAACCGCGTCCTCGTGCGGGGGCGGGGGCCGCTGGCGGCGTGGCGCCGCCAGCGACTGCTTCGAGTGTTGAGGTCATTGTTCGTCCGCGCTTCTACTCCTTGGGAGCAGGCGCCACCTCCGAGTCGAACCGTCCGGTGAGCTCGTTGCGCGCCTGACCCGCGGCGTCGATGTCGGCGTGCACGAGCTTCACGGTGTCGAAGTCGACCATGTCCTCCGTGATGACGGCGTCCGGGTTCGTGGGCACGCTGTAGCTGCCGACAGTCGCGGCGAGGTCCTGCGCCTCGGCCGTGAGGGTCCAGTCGATGAACGCCTTGGCGCCTTCTGGGTTCTTCGCGTTCTTGATGAGCGAGACGGCCCCGACCTCGTAGCCGGTTCCCTCGGAGGGGAAGGTCGTCTCGAGGTTCGTGAAGCCCTCGTTCACGAACTTCTGGCAATCCTGGGCGAAGATCACGCCGGTTGCGACCTCGCCGCGACCTGCCATCTGGCCCGGCGCGCTGCCGCTCTTCGAGTACTGGAGGATGTTGGAGTGCAGCTTGCCGAAGAAGCCGATGGCCGCATCCTGGTCGCCGTCGTTGAGCTCGACCTCGGTCCAGAGCGCCTGGTACGCCGTGCCGGAGGTGCCGGGGTGCGCCATGGCGATATTCCCCTTGAACTTCGGGTCGAGCAGGTCCGCCCAGGAGGTCGGCGCCTCGGCACCGATCTCCTCGAGCACGTCGGTGTTCGAGCAGAAGCTCAGCGCGCCGACGTAGACACCGGTCCAGCGCCCATCCGCGTCCTTGTATTCCGACGGGATCTGCTCGGCGTTCGGTGAGGTGTACGGCTCGAGGAAGCCGGACTCGTCAGCCGCGAGATGCCCCTCGGCGCCGCCGCCGAACCAGGCGTCGAACTCCGGGGTGTCTCCTGTCGCGCTGAGGCGCGCGACGGCCTCGCCGCCGCTCAGCCGCACGTAGTTCGCCGGGATGCCGGAGGCCGCCGTGAACTCGGCGGCGATGACCTGGCACCAATCCTCCTGCGGGGTGCAGATGAACGTGACCGGTTCGCTCGAGGCACCCGCCTCGGTGCCCGCACCCGCCGAGCAGCCGGCGAGGAGAGCGGTGGCGGCTGTTGCCGCGACCGCGAAGGGAAGCAGTGTGCGTTGCATGCGGGAGAACTCCTTTGTCCTGGTTTTCGAACTGTCGAGCATCAGTGAGCTGTGCTCGATGTTGCCAACGCTACGAGCGGGATGCGGGCGCGCCCGTGACAGCTCGGTGATGCTCGGTGACAGCTCTGTCACCGAGTTGGGAGGGAGCGCTGATGCCGGACGACGCTCAGGTGCGGTCGGCGCGGAGCAGGTAGCCGGTGCCGCGCACGCTCTCGATCGCCGCCGAGCTTCCCGTGACGGCCGCCTCGAGCTTGTGGCGCATCCGGTAGACCGCGGCCTTGATCATCTCCCGATCGCCGTGGCGGTCGTACTCGCCCCAGCACATGAGGAGGAGCTGCGAGAAGTCGAGTGGTGAGTTCGGGTGCGCCATGAGGGCGGCGAGGAGCTTGTACTCGGTGTTCGTGAGCGAGACCCGCTCCGCGGCGACGATGACATCGTGGCTCGCGGGGTCAAGCTCGAGTCGGACCCCGGAGGTCACGACGGCACGCGACGACTCCGGGCGCCGCACGAGCCGCTGTGCCCTGAGTGCCAGCTCGCGCGGGTGGAACGGCTTCGCGACGTAGTCGTCGGCCTCCGCCTCCAGCCCCGCGATCCGGTCGGAGACCTCGCCCTTCGCGGTCACGAGGATCACCGGCAGGTCCCAGCGCGACTTGATGCGCTGGCACAGCGAGATCCCCGAGATGCCCGGCAGCATGATGTCGAGCACCACGAGGTCCGGGCGTGAGCGTTCGAGGGCCGTCCACGCGGTCTCCGCCGAGCGGAACGACTCCGTCGTGAACCCCTGCGTCTCCAGCGCGAACGTGACGATGTCGAGCATCGCCGGTTCGTCGTCGACGACGAATGCGAGACTGTGGGGCGCCGTCATCGTCGACGCCTCACGGTGGCTGGGTCGGCAAGCGGCAGCGTGAACATCATCGTCGTCCCTTTTCCCGAGATCGTGTCGACATGGATGCGGCCACCCTGCAGCTCCACGAACTGCTGCGAGATGAAGAGCCCGATGCCGGTGCCGTTGCCGAGTGGGCGGCCGCTCGAGAAACGGCTGAACAGGCGTTCGCGCTGCGTCTCCGTCATCCCCGTCCCTCCGTCGCTGACCGAGATCATGACCTCGTCGTCCCCAGGAACGATACGCACTTCCACGCGGCCGCCCGCCGACTCGCTCCTCGCAGCGTTGTTCACGAGGTTCGTGATGACCTGCCTCGTGAGCTGCGGGTCGACGAATGCGCTGACCGGGGCTCCCGGGGCATCCAGCACGACCGTGACATCGGAGATCTCCGACAGCTCCTCGACGACGCCACGGAACAGCACTCTGAGGTCGACCCGAGAGCGCTCGATCGACACGAGGCCGGCCTCGAGGCGGGCCCTGGTGAGCAGTTGCTCCGAGAAGTTGTGCATCCGCACGGCGTTGTCGACGATGCGATGCACGAACACGGCCTGCTTCTCGGTGAGCGGGCCAGCCTTCTCCTCCGCGAGGAGCTCCCCGGCTCCCTGGATGACCGCGAGCGGCGTGCGGAGCTCGTGGCTCAGCACCGATGCCTGGTCCGCGCGCCTCGTGCTGAGCTCGGTGACCTCCTCGAGCCGCGCACGGTCTCGCGCATGCTCGCGCAGCACCAGCCAGATCGAGGCCCATGCCGCCGCGAGCGCGATGAGCGCTGCGAGCCCAGTCGCCCAGTCGGAGCGCATGGCGGCGAACACTGCCGCGAGGATCCCCGCGAGAACCGACACGAGGAGCACGCTCGCTGCCCACCTCGACATCATCATCATCCGGATAAACCTAGACGATCAGGCGAGGGCGACACAGCGATCCCGGCTCACCCGTGCGGCTGGCCCTGCCGTCGTTCGACGTCAGGGCCAGCCGCTCTGCTCAGCGCACCAGCGTGGTGTCGACGGGGTCCATGTCGTTGTAGGTGGTGTTCTCGCCCGCGGTAGCCCACACGAAGGTGTACGGGCCGGTACCCGCACCGAAGTGCACCGACCAGCTCGGCGAGACCACGAGCTGACGGTTCGACACGACGAGGTGCCTGGTCTCCTGCGGCTCCCCCATGACGTGGAAGACCCGGTGCTCCGGCGCGAGATCGAAGTACAGGTAGCACTCCGTTCGTCGGTCATGCGTGTGCGCGGGGAGGGTGTTCCAGGCGCTTCCGGAGTGAACCTGCGTGAACCCGAACGCGATCTGCGAGCTGCGCGTCCCGCCCTCGTAGATGCACTGGTTCAGTGTGCGACGGTTGGCGTTCTCGGGATCGCCGAGCTCGACGACGTTGGTCATGTCCGGCGTGATCTTGGTCGTCGGAAGGTCCTGGTGCGAGGTCGCGGTGAACACGTAGAACGCGGCCGGGTTCGCTGGGTCTGCCGAGGAGAACCGCACTTCGCGTTCCCCGCGTCCGAGGTACATCGTGCCGACGTGCGCGAGCTCGTGCTCCTCGCCGCCGACCTGCACGGTGCCCGGCCCGCCGACGTTGATGACACCTGCCTCGCGGCGCTGCAGGACGAACTCGGCTCGCACCTGGTCAGGCGTGGGCAGCTCGAGCGGTTCGTCGAGCGGCACGACGCCGAACGCGAGGATCCGATCGTGGTGCAGGTAGACGCTTCGCGCCTCACCCGCGGCGAACAGCTCCTCCATGAGGAACGAGGAACGCAGCTCGTCGGTCTTCATCGCTGCGACGGCGTTGGGGCTGTGGGCGTACTTCGTGATGGTCATGAGTGCTCCTCTGATTTGGGGGCTGACGATGATGATGCTGCTGCTGTTGTCTCGTTCCAGGCGGCGATCGCCTCCAGGGCGAGGCCCTGTCCCCACGGCTGCACGCGGTCGTCTCGGATGACGGAGTAGCCGAACGGGATGAGCTGGAGCACGGTTCCAGCGCTCACTCGGGTGAGTCGACCGTCGTCGACGTACGCCAGCGAACCGAGGACAGCGCGCTCACCGGCTCGCCGCAGGAGCCGGTCGGCGGCTGGCAGCTGCTGTTCGAGGAGCGCGCTGCCACGCAGCAGTGCGGCCCCGATCCCGGCGGCCGCGGACGTCTCGAGGATCCCTCTGGTCTCGATTGGGCCGTCCACGAGGACGTCCCACACGCCGTGGTCCGGTTGGAGCGCAGCGAGGGTCTTGAGCTGCACGGCGAGCCGTTCGCGGACCTCACCGATAGCAGGATCGTCTGCTGCGAGGTGCAGCAGGTCCGCACCGGCGAGCGCGATCCACGCGTTGGCGCGCCCCCAGAAGCAGTCGATCCGTGTTCCCTGGTTGGTGCCGTGGGCGAAGAGGCCCGTGTCCGTGTCCTGCAGCTGCTCTGCATGGGCGAGCCACTGCTGCACCGCCTCCCGCGTGAGCTCGGGGCGTTCGAGCGCGCGCCCGGCACGGAGGAGGAACTCGCCAGCCATGTACACGGTGTCGGCCCAGACTCCCCCTGGCCAGTGCTCGAGCGCACCGTTCGAGGCCCGGGTGGCTTCGGGTGCGTCTTGGTACCAGGCGAGGCAGGCCTCGACGAGGCGCCGAGCACCGAGGTCACCGGATGCGCGCAGCAGTTCGGCTGCTGTGGCGGCAGGTGCCATGTTGTTGACGTGCTCGAGCACCGGGAGACGGCTCGCGTGGCGTCCCATGTAGTCGAGCACGAGCTGCGGGGGTGTCGCCCCGCGAGCTTCGGAGGCACGCCACGTCGCGAGGAGGCAGACCCCCTCGCCCCAGAACCATCTGTCGACGCCCATGGCGAGGGTGCCGCGCAGAAGATCACCCTCGAGCTCGGCGAATCCGGTTCCGGCCGAGGCCTTCGCCAACGGTGGCATCGGCGGCGGCGCGAGGTCCGCCGAGGAGGTGTCTTCACCGGCCATCTGCGTCACCGCCGATCTGGGCGAGTCCCTGACGGACGTGCTCGACGGGCAGCTGGAGCCTCTCGCCGTCCCATTCCGCGATGATCTCGGCGTCACCGAACGCGCTGCGCGTTGCCGGGTTCTGGAGGTGCTGTTCCTCGACGATCGTGCCGTCGCTGAATCCCTCAGGCACGTCGTCGACGAGCAGTGCGCTCGAGAAGGTCACGTCGAGCTTCGGTCCGGATCCCAGCTGGAATCGGACGCCGGGGTCGTCGGCGCCGCTCGGGTTCCAGTCGAGGTTCGCAGAGTGCAGGCCGGCGGCCCACGTCTGGAAGTCCCCATCCGAGTCCTTCCGACCGGCGACGGCGACCCAGACCGCGCCATCTTCGACCGGTATCCACTCCTGCTGAGCGGTTTCGCCGGTCGCGATGGGGCGCACGCCGCCGGGAGTCGCGATAGCGACGTATCCGTCGCCGCGCCGGACGGCGATCCAATCGCCAGCAACGACGAGCTCGTCTGCCTGCTCGGAAGGCAGCCAGAGGTGCGTCCGCGTGATGGGGTCGCTGCTCGTGAAGCGCTGGAGATGGACGACCACGTTCCGGTGCTGATGCACGCGCGGGAGGACGCGGTGACCGGCCCATGCGTTGGGCCTTGCCGACGACCCCGTATCCGCGTTCGCGGGATGCGTGACGAAGATCTGGAACTCGCGGGCGAGCGTGGCTCCCCAGATGTGCTCCTGGAGGCCGGGCAGCCCGGCTCGGTAGTCCTGCACGCTCGAGAGCATCACGTCCGGGGTCTTCCAGACGCGGAGATCTGAGCGGTACGGCCTGCTGAGGAGGTCCCGTTCGAACGCCAGCTTCCCGCGGTAGACCTGGGTGCCCCACCATTCGCGCGGTGGCTCCCCGGCGAGCTTGCGGATGATCGCCGGCACGGCGTACTTCCGCGAGATCGCGAGCGTGGTGACCGGCAGCACGGCGTCGTTGAGGCTGCCGACTCCGGCGAGCAGGCGCAGGATGGGCGAGGTCTCCTCGAAGCGCGAGCTGCGCAGCGTGTGCACGTACGAGCGTCCGTGCGCCGCTCCGTGCGTGCCGCGCCACGAGTTGCACGCGAGCGTGAAGAGCACCTTGTCGAGGAGTACCCGCGAGGCTTCGGTGAGGCGCTCGTCGACCCCGAGCTCGATCAGCATGCAGAGGGCGTAGCTGTCGATGGCGAGGTACGCGTTCGAGTCGAACTCGCTGAACCCGCCGGACAGCTTGCGGTCGAGCCATCCGGCGGCGCGGACGCGCGCCTCGTCCGCATGCTCGGCACCCGTTCGCCCGTCGACGGAGAAGACCTCATCCGGGAAGGTCTCCCCGGCGAGCAGCTCGGCGACGTGCCAGACGAACTGGTGGTTCTCCGTGAAGTAGCACATGGCGTCGAGGCCGGGTTGGGTGATCCAGTACTTCATGCCCGTCACGGCGCCCTGCACTCGGTCGCGCAGCCCCGCGGACCAGGCATCGCTCGGCACCCGGTGCCAGGCGAGCAGCATCGAGAGCACCTCGAAGTCGGCGCAGTCGCCGCGCGTCTCGACCCGGTGCAGCGCAGACGCGAGATCCGAAGGCTCGACGCGCACGTCTCCGAGCAGCTCGTGGCGAGCGAGGAGACCCGCGAGTCCGGCCTCAGTGGGAGTGTCGTCCTCGAGGCCGGCCACGAAGCGGAGCACCTCGTCGCGCCACAGCGCAGGATCGCCATGAGGCTGTTCCCTGCTGTCCGGCGGAACGACTGCGACTCGGATGCGACGAAGCTGCGGGCAGCGGGGGTCATCGAGCCCGATCTGCACGATGCTCTCCCCCGTGCTCAGCATGGAGGCGCCTGCGGAGGCTGCGTCGCCCTCCGCGAACGCGTCCTCCTCGGCGACCCCGCCGACACGGAATCGGACCAGGCCCTTCTCATCCGCTTCCACCAGCTGCCAGTCCTCGTGGTCGCTCGTTCGGACACGGAACCGCACACCGCGTGGTGCGGAGAAGGCGGCGACCGGCCCCTCGAGCGCCCAGCTCGTGGACGCAACCCGATTCAGCACCTGCTCTGCGAGTCGGCCAGCATGCTCGTCGGCACCGGGCGAGGGGATGACCACGCGAACCGGCAGCCCTTCGACCCGCACGCGCACGATGTGCCGGCACTCCCGGAATGCGACCTGCCAGGTCGCCAGGTGCAGCGGCGTGATCCCCGACGGCAGACGCACCCGCACCGAGGACGTGAGCGGCTCCATGTAGGAGACCTGATCACCCCGCAGGACGACTTCGCCTCCCACCCAGAGGACGAACGGGCCCGTCGTGTGCACCTCGATCGTCCGCCACTCGCTCTGGTCGACCTCCACCGCCGTGGCGGCGAGCGAGGCCCGGTACTCCGGGGTGAAGCAGAACGCCGACCAGTCGACGAAGCCGTCGGCCGGGGTATGCACGCGTGCCCATTCGGCGCTCGAGCTCTGCCCGTTGGCTACCCAGCTGACCGGGCCGCCCTCGATGACCTGCGGGAGGTCCTGTGATTCGTCGAGCTGGTGCGCCGCGTACAGACGCTGCTTCAGCTCGCCGACGTCTGGTCCGTTCGTCAGCACCCATCTGCCGTCTCCCCACGGTTCCCCGTCTTCGGAGAGAAACGCGTCGAGGTCGTCGCAGCTGCTTGCCCAGGCCGGTGAGACCAGCCAATCCCTGATCGTGCCGTCTGCGTCGGCGAGGTGAACGGTCCGGTTGGTGACTGTGAGTGAAGAACTCATGCTCCGTGTGTTTCCTTGTCCAAGATCGATGGTGAGTGACGGGCTACTTGAGGCCCGTGTTCGCGATGCCCGTCGTGACCTGCTTCTGGAAGAACAGGAAGAGGATGATGACGGGGACGATGCTGACCACGCTCATCGCGATGATGAGGTTGAACGGGACCGTCTCCTCCGCCGTGAATCGGGCGAGTGCCACCGGCAGCGTGTAGACCGATTCGCTCTGTGCCACGACGAGCGGCCACAGGAAGTCGTTCCACCGCCACATGACCGACAGGATCGCGACGACCGCGAGCGCGGGTCGGCACATGGGCAGCACGATGGTGGCGAAGATGCGGAACTCGCCCGCGCCGTCCATCCGCGCCGCCTCGATGAGCTCGTCGGGGATCGACAGCATGTACTGGCGGAGGATGAACACCCCCGTCGGCGTCGCTGCTGCCGGGATGATGAGGCCCCAGAGTGTGTTCACGAGCCCCATGGAAGCGACGACCTGGTAGACGGGGATCAGGATCACCTGCAGCGGGATCATGATGGTCGCCAGGGTGAGGATGAACAGGAAGTTCTTCCCCCGGAAGTTGTACTTCGCGAGTGCGTATGCCGCCATCGAGTTGACCGAGAGCGTGAGCACGGTCGCCCCGATCGTGACCACGACGCTGTTCAGGAAGTAACCGGCAAAGTTGAACCGCGAGAGAGCTTCCGTGTAGTTGCCGAACCCCCAGGTCTCCGGCAGCAGCGCGGGTGGCCGCATCGCCAGCTCGGCGGGCGACTTGAACGAGCCGAGGACGAGCCAGACGATCGGGATGAGCGCCACGAGCGTCGCCGTGACCAGGATGACGACGCGCAGCGCGTCCGTCGAGGTGACTTTCTTCGACCCCGTGGAGGTCCAGCTCCGGCGCGGTTCCTGCGTGGCGATGAAATTGCTTGCCGTCTCGGTGGTCATACCGCGTCCCGCTTTCGTCCGATCAGGTAATTCACGATGGTGATCGTGAAGATGACGATGAAGAGCAGCACGCTCCCCGCAGAGGCGAGCCCGTAGCGGATCGGCGACACGAAGCCGTTCTCGTAGATGTACTGGACGATGAGGGTGGTCGCTCCGACCGGTCCACCGCCCGTGAGGGTGTAGATGAAGTCGAACGCCTGGAAGCCGTGGATCGTGGCGAGCACGACGACCACCAGGATGCTCGGCTGCAGCAGGGGCAGCGTGACGTTCGTGAACTGCTTCCACCTGGAGGCGCCGTCGAGCTGCGCCGCCTCGTACAGCGACGGGTCGATGCTCTGGAGGCCTGCGAGCAGGATGAGCATGTAGAAGCCCACCTGCATCCAGGTGCCCACGACGATCACCGAGAGCATGGCAAGCGGGCCCTCGACGAGCCACGGGACCGGGGCGACGCCGAAGAGGCCGAGGAACGCGTTGACGATTCCCCCCTGCCGCTCCAGCATCCAGTTCCACACGAGGCCCGCGACCACGGGCGAGATGAGGACCGGGATGAAGAAGACCGCCCGGAAGAAGGAGCGACCCCTCCGCTGCTGCTCGACGAGGACGGCGAGCAGCGTGCCGAGGACGACGGACAGGAGCACGAAGGCCACCGCGTAGACCACGGTCTGCCAGACGATCCCCCAGAACTCCGAGTCGGAGAGGATCGTCTGGTAGTTGCCGAGCCCCTCCCACGCGAAGGTGCGTCCGTTCGACGACGAGTACATCGAGATGTTGAAGCCGTTGATGGCGGGCCAGATCGTGAACAGCCCGAAGATCGCCATATTGGGCAGGAGGAACAGGTACGGCGCCGAGCGGAGGCTGAAGGGCTTCCGAGACTTGCCCCCGATCACCTTCCGCCGAGCGACCGTGCGCTCTGACGTCATTTGTGCAGCTCCTCCACGAGCGACTGCGCGTTCGACTTGACGTCTGCGACCGCGGTCTTGAGGTCCTTCTCGCCGGCGACGACTCGAGAGAGCTGGTCGACGAGCTCGAGGGCGCTGCCGTTGAAGGCGACGTCGCCGTTCGCGGCGTAGCCGAGGTCGGGAGTGCGAGCGAGGTCAGCCTGGAACGTATCCATGTCGGCCTGACGGTCCGGGTAGGTGACACCCTGCTCCGTGAGGTCCGCGCGAGTGGGGAGGAACCCACCTGCTGCAACGAACTTCTCCTGCGACTCCGCGGTGTTCATGTACTGGACGAAGAACGCGGCGAGCGCCGGGTTGGGGCCTTCCTTCAGCGCAGCCATGTACTTGCCGCCGGGGAATCCGCCGCACTCTTCAGCGCAGGGATTGGGTGCTGCTGCCCAGTTGAAGTCCGCGTTGGCAGCGAACTGGCCGACCTGCCAGTTGCCGGAGAGGTAGACGGGGGTGTCCTGCGCGAGGAAGATCTCGTTTGCACCCTCGTATCGAGTGCCCGAGCCGAGCCAGAAGTCGCGGGGCATGCGGCCGTCGGCCATCATGTCGACGAGCGGCTGCAAGGCGGCTTCGGCCTTCGCCTCGTCGAGGACGACCTCGCCGTCGCCGACGAGTGCGGTGCCGTACTGGCTGAGCACTGTGGAGAGTCGGTGCCCCGACTTGTCCATCGCGAAGGCGTACTCGGTGCCCGTCGCCGTCTGGACCTTCGTGGCCGCGTCGATCATCTCGTCCCAGGTCCATGGATCACTCGAGTCGGGAAGCGGGACGCCTGCCTGCTCGAAGAGGTCGGTGTTGATGAACGGGCCGTTGAGCGTGAGGTCGGATGGGACCGCGATGAGCTGCCCGTCGTCGGTCGTGGCACCCGATACGGGGCCGTCGACGAACTCGGATGCATAGTCCTCACCAAGGTACGTGCGCAGATCGAGGAGGTCGTTCTGGAAGTCGCCGAGGCCCGTGAGGCGGACGACGTCGGGGGCGTTGCCGCCGGAGAGCCGCGCCTGCACGGACGTGACGAGGTCCGCGTATGGGAGGATCTCGAGGTTCACGGTGACGTCGTACTCTTCCTCGAACGATGCGATGAGGTCGCGCGTTGCCGCCTCGTCGGGTCCGTCGGTGAAGTAGACGTAGCTCAGCGACTCGCCGGCGAAGTCCGCCGGGTTGATCTCCTGGACTTCCAACGGCCCGCTTGCACCGTCGTCGCCGCTGACGACCTCTCCGGGGGCGCACCCCGTGAGGCCAACGGTGACGCCGACAGCTAGCGCGAGCGCCACCTTTGCGTTGTGCCTTCTCGTAGTCATTACATCCTCCTTGATGTCAATCCCCCGACCCGGGGAGTCGACGCCTCTCTGCGTCGATGGTGGCGATACTACAAGTTTTCGGCTCTATGGAAAGGACTTTCTGTAGAGCGGAAACTAGGCTAGGGTGCGAACTACGGACCTGACTCAAAGAAGAGTCGAATCGACAGCGAATCCCTGCCGCGGTCCCACGCTCGACGGAGTGCGGAATCTCAAGCGGCTGCGATTGGATGAGGACATGACACCATCGCCCGAGCACTCGGAGCCTCCGCTCTCTGCCCTGATGAAGGGACTCACTCTCATGGAGGCCGTCTCCGAGCACCATCGCATCTCCGACCTCGCGACCGCGACAGGTCTCTCCGTCAGCACCGTGCACCGGGTGCTCAGCGACCTCGTCGAGCATGACTGGGTCGAGCACGGCGCAGACCGCACCTACCGCCCGGGAGCCCGTACGCACCTCTTCGCTGCGAGCGTGCAGCGCGACGAACGCGCGACGCAGAAAGCCCTTCCGCTGCTCCAGCGACTGCGCGACGAGGTGGGCTGCACGGTGCATATGGCGCGGTTCCGCCAGACGACGCTCATGTACGTCGCCAAGATCGACGGACCGGCGGCCTACCAGATGCGCTCACGCGTCGGAGACACGATTCCGCTGTGGTCCACCGCCATCGGCAAGTCCATCCTCGCCTCGCTCTCCCCCGAGCTGAGTTCCGACCTACTGGTGTCAGCCGAGCTCACAAGACGGACGGTCCACTCCATCGTGTCGAAGCGGGAGCTCCAGGCGCAGCTTCGCCTCGTCTCGGAGCGTGGATGGGCGATCGACGACCAGGAGAACGAGCTCGGGATCCGGTGCGTCGGGGCAGCCCTGCGATCCGCGGATGGCTCCGTCATCGGAGGCGTCAGCACCTCGGGCCTCGAGCACGAGATGACACCGGAAAAGATCCAGAACATCGTGCCGCATCTGCTGCGGACGGTCACCGAGATCAAGAAGCTGGTCTGAGCGCCCCACGTCGCACCCTTGGAGCGTCGGCTGCTTATTTCGGAATCAGGTCTCGCCAGACGAGCGCTCTGCAAGGTCCTCTCTCAGGAGTCGACGCATGGTTCGCACGGATCGGAATCCACTCTCCTGCGTGATCCCGAGAAGTTCGGATCTCGAGTTCTCACTCACACTGAGAAGACTCCGCGCCCGATCCACCCGCCTGGCCCGGATGGTTGCCCCTGCTGTCTTTCCCTCCGCCGAGAAGATGCGGTGCAACTGCGAAATGGAGATGTTCAGAGCGCGTGCCAGTTCTCGGGTCGAGAAGTCCGCATCCCGGTAGTTCTCCTCGATCAGCAGTTGAGCCCGGGCTAGATGCAGGCCTTTCTGCGATCCTGTCTTCACATCCTCGAGAACTCTCGTCTCCGTGAGTGCAGCGAGCAGCAGTTCTTCGAGTCCACGCCTCCAGAAGGCGAAGCCAACCTGCTGCTCCCCGATCTGCGTGTCGAGCGAAGCATTTGCAGCGGCGATGAAGACCCTCCGGAAGGCCCCTGTCGTCACGAACGGCCCTGGCGCCTGGCTCTCGACCCACGGAAGTTCCGCGAGGTGCTCCCTGGGAATCGCGATGAACAAGCACGAATGAGGCGCCACAGAAGAGACGCTCACTGGTCTGCGCGCCGAATGCGTGTAGAACTGCGGCGCAGCAACTTTTCTCGTCGCTCCGCCAGTGCTCTGAATCACGAGATGACCCGTCAGGACAAAATTCACGTAGACAAGATCGGGATTGTAGGAGTCCGCGTCGGGGTCCACTCTCGTTGCGGTTTGCCAGATGCGTCCCAGCGTGAACGCTCGGGCCCCGATGATGTCCGCGTGAACACGAACCTTCGTTCCGGCAACCCGAACTTTCCAACCATTCCCCTGCAGCCACTGCAGCGCCTCATCATTCTCGAGACCCACAACATGTGCAGAATCCAATGCCGCTCCGATCGTTCGAGTCGGGCCAATCGGCCGAATTCGCTAAGAGAAATCACACATCCGTGAGCACCGTGGACCGCCGGTCCTCTCCGACGGCACGGCGCGTCATCGGAATGCGGAGCGTCGCAAAACGCACTCTCCACGCTCGGTTATCTCAGATTTCACGCGGACATGTCGGCGGCAGAAGCCGCCGGGGCTCATGGGGCCGAAGACGGGCAAGTGTACCCACACTCCGAGCTGGGAGACGAGTCAATCTCGCTGGCGATCAGCATGGCCAGCCCGAGCAAGCGGTCCCACGGGCCCTGTGCGGTTGACCTTGCACCCTCACTGCTGGGACGCGGCAGGATCTTCCAGGCCGGGGATCGCCCCCGGGAGCACCGCCTCCTGCAAGCGAATCGCGCTTCGGCGCGGGGCAGGTCCCCGCTGCGCCGAAGGCCGTGACTCGCAGGTCACCCGAGGGTGAGCTCCTGCAGGCGCAACAGTGGTGAAGAGCCGCAACAGGTCTCGAAACGCGACAGCTACGGTCTAGATTCCGCCAAACCATCCGGTCGGCTACGTGCGCTCCTACAGTGGGCAGCGTGGGTGCTGGTGACTGAGCTATCGGGGGATGGCCCGCACGGTGCCCCACGGTGCGGCGCGGTGATCTGGGGTCACCGCGCCGCACATTTCAGGAGCAGCAACTGAATCCTGTCCGCCTTGCCCGCGCGCAAGCACGTGATCCTCACCTCCGCGATGTGCTTGGCAGGCGGCACCCCGCCGCCGAGCCTCCACGAGCGATCGACCGAGGCGGGGCCAATCGGTTCACGGAGAACGCAAGCTCGAAACGCGACAACACTGTTCCATGTGGCGACGGCCAGAGCGTGACAGTTGAGAAGGAGTCACATTCGACAGCGATCTGCGACGCTTGGTGATCCATGTCGAGCAGATGAAGCGTGACGCCGAAACCGGCGCTTCAAAAGCGTGCAAGGTGGACTCGCGCCTCCTGAGCACCAACAACCAAGATGCCCCCTGCCAGAGTTTTCTGGTCACGAAGTTCTGATCGCTCCCCAGTGATGCTGCACGGCATCGAACGATCCTCAGCGCGGAAACTGGACGAATGAAGAGATGACCGATGAGAAGGATTCAGCATCCGGAAGCCCTGGTACAGGCGCGCTCATCACGGAGATGCTGGACCTCGGTCGAATCGCCACAGCGCTCTCACTGACCGCCGTTGGACGAGTGCAGCGCTGGGCAATCTCGAGCGAACCTCCGACTGGAGAGTCGAACCCTACGGTGGGGCACGACCCGAGCGGTGGCGGCGGAGAGCGACGATCATCACTCTGATGGGTTCTCCGTCGACAGTTCCCTGAGCTCGACACTGTCTCCGGCGAATCGCGAACGCGAACGCGAACGCGATCAGAGGATGTGGTCGGCAGGCGGGTCCGAAGGCGGATTCGATGGGGGTTCTCCGGCTTCAGCCCCCGCTGATCCTCGGACATCTTTCACTGACACCCCATGCGTGCTGAGCAGGGCTCGACGTAGAGATCCGACGGAGTTGAACCCGCTCATCTTGCTGACCACATCAAGATTGAGATGTGGCCGAGTGAGAATCAGACGCCGAGCCCGCGCTGCTCGCGCTGTCCGCAACATCTTGGCGACGCTGGCTCCGTGCTTTTCCGCCGCTCGCTGCAACGACCTCGTCGAAACGCCGAGTTCCCTTGCCATTTCCGGCGGCCCGAAGTCGAGGTTCGAGAACCGAGAATTGACCAGTTCCTTGACGCGCTCGAAGAGATCATCCGGGTTTTCGATGTTCTCTCTGGTCGATTCCACGACAAGCGCGCGGGCAAAGGATCGAAGCAGCTCACGAATGGAGTTCGCTGTCGTATGGTCTGCGTCAGGCGACTGACTGAGGAGCCTATTCAGGAAGTGATAGGTCGCTGTGAAGAGTGGCGAACTGGACACGTCCATGACGTTGGGAACCCGATTCGCCCGCAACGGCGAAATCTCTTCCTGGTCGAAGGTGAAGACGATCATCTCTGTGGCACCAACCACATCAATGGTCAGTGATTCGTGCCCCGGGAGAGCCATGCCAACGCCTGTGGCGCTTGGGTTGCCCTTCAGGCGGTCACCAGCGAATGCAACTTCGCCTTGATTGACAAGTATGAACGCATATCGCCTTCTTGCGGGCAGACGCGTGCGAGGCCACTCCAGGACGACGGGCCGAGTTCGGAGTCTAGCCACGAGAAAGTTATTGAACCGAAGAAGCTGCACTTCCGAGTTGGCCGGTTCGTAATATCCACGGACAAAGACTCCCGAAGATTCGAACGCGTCGACGGGCAGCTTTCCTACGAACGTATTCTCGTACCCCCGCAATCCTGGCAAAGCTTGCCAACCGTGAATTTCTGAAAAATATGAGCGCTCACCCATATCAGTGTCACCTCAATTACTTCTGCTGCAGATCACGTTAAGTCACGCGAGCTGCGGTCCTGCCTGAAAAAGCACAGAACGAACTGCATGGATTCGGTGCTTTCACTGCAGCACGATGTGAAAATTACCCGAAGCGATCGATGAATTGCACGAGTCGAGAGCATCTTGGAATGGAACTACGCCGCGAGTCTCGCGGCCGCGCAAGTGGCGAAATCACCCTCTCGTCCACACCACCGGCATCCGCTCTGAGTGGGCGTTGCCGTGCCCACTGATTCTGCGAGCGCTGTGGCCGCTACCAGATTGCCCACGAGGGTCCTGCTCCGAAGCGACTTTTCAATTCACGGCGATGTCTGGGAAGATCGAGGGCAGCTCGCTTGTCGATTGGTTGAGGTGGCCCCTCCCGACACACCGCGCCGCGGAACGAGCGAGGGAGTTCTCGTGCACGATGCCGATGAGGTCGCGGTACCCGACTCTGCGGCCCGGGAGTCACCGCCGCGAGAACCGGCACCACGCATCACTGGCCCCCTCAAGCAGAGCTGACGATCGACCCGCGCGCCCAGCTTGGCGGGCCGGCCTCAAGGCCCCCGCTGGCCGACAATGCCTGGTCCACCGTGAAGGAGAGGGCACCGTTGCCGCTGTTGTCTGTGTTCACCACTCTCTGTGCTCGCTGTGGAGGAAGACGAGGCGCTCGTGACCAGCGGCGCGTCACACACACAACGTGCATCGAGTCGTGAATGCCATGGCTCGAGGTGGGCGAGGTCGGGAGGAGCGCGGATTGAGCGCGCCCCCGGTCGATTGGAGTCGTACCAACGTCCTTGGACCTCGCCGGGAACGGAGAGGTCTTCGCTGGCGGGTACAGCGGGCGGCCCGGCCGAGTCGGGTTGGTGTCGTCAAGCGATTCGACTGACCGGCCACTGAAGATGACTGCATCGTCGACAGCTTCCATCGGCCCGACTGAGAGCGGTGCGGTGACCGACGCGGCGGGCACGGTCGCCCTCCGCGCGGCCACCTTCAGCTGCGCCCTGCGTTCAGCTGGTGACATTGGTTTCGTGTTCCTTTGGTTCGACATTCCAGGTCCTCGTGAAGTTACTGACAGCTCACGAACATAGCGCTGCTTCGCAGCCCACACTCATGGTTGCGACTTTTTGGCCACAGCCCGCTTGGTTCACGTCATCGTGAGCTTTTCACGGCAAGAGGACTCGCTCGAAGGTGCGCGAGTGGGCGCCCACTGGTGCGGCTCCACAGGACGAGTCCCGCCGTGCGCGTGCCATCGCTCACCGCCTACACGTTGGGGTCGCAGTCAATGGCGTCGACGATCTTGCCTCGTTCGCATTCTGGCCAAAAAGCAGCGGATACTGGCTTCGTTTTGCCGCCGCTAAGCCCTGCGCGCCTGCGACGGACCGCGATGTGAACGTTCACTCACCACACGATTCGGCGACCAGCATCAGCAGAGCACAGCCCAGCCGGGAGCCGGGAGCACCTCACCCTCGACATCGACTGGGGGCTCTTCAGCAAGGAGTCAGACTCGACTGTTGAAAGATAAGTCGATGAAGATCCAAGCGATCTCCGGCCCTCATCGCCTCGAGCGGTTGAAAACCAGAGATCGTTCCCGCTTCACGCGGGACGGAGCACATCTCCGACGGTGCATTCTGGACGACGGGCCATCCGTTTGTCGCGCTGCCAGCGACTGTCTCCGTGCACCGAGGGTGACACGATCCGCGGCTCACCCAGGGCTTGGCCTACCCCGGAGAGCAACGACACCGCTACCGATCGGCCACGACACTCTCACTTGCGTACATCCGCCTCGCGTACTGGAGCATGCGCAGGCTCCTGAACCCAGCTTGAAGCGCGATCGCTTTCAGATCCTGCGGGGTTGCTTGAGCGGTCATGAGGTCTTGAGCAAGGCTGAGGCGCCTTTTGCGGAGGGCCGTCGCGGGAGTCGTGTCGATGGCGCGGAAGACGCGGTGCAGATGCGAGGTGGAGATTCCCACCCGGTTGGCGAGCTCGACAACCGAAAAGTCGGGTTCGCTCGCGTGGTCCAGGATGAGCTGCTGTGAGCGGTGCAGGAGCGCTTCCGATGGCCCTGGAGCCTGCATCGTCGATCGAAGAGCGGCAATAACCAGAGTCTCGATCGCGTTTCGCCAAGCGAAGAAGGGAAGCGTCGCCTCCTCGAGCTCGCAGTCGAAAGAAGCGGCAGCGGTAGCGAGGGCAACCCGTCGCAGACTCGCGTCTGGGATACGTGGGCGCTCGTCAGAGATATCCGCCCCCAAGACAGCCTCGATCTTCGATCGTCGGATGCCGAAGACGAACCTGCTCGATTCCTCTTCGGTGCGGATCCGAGCGGGAACCGCCGTGTCGTGGATGAAAATGGGAGGTGTTCCGGTCGCCGAAAAATCAGCCTCTTCGGTGACGCTGAGGGTTCCGCGCATCATGAAGCTCAGATAGACGCGATCGAGGCCGGTCTCATGCGTGGGACGCAGGCGGACTTCCATAGGTGTGTGCCAGATGCGAGTGATGCTGATGCTGGGACTGGAGACGAGATCCGCGAAGAGCCGGAAATCCTCGCCGAGTGATATCGCCCGCGCGCCATGCGCTTCAAGCCAATCGACGGCGCGATCGCCAGACAGAGCAATGTCGAGTTCCACATTCATTCTGAGAAGCCTCCGTGCCCACGACGCCTTGAAGATCCCGCGCTGGGAGTCGGGGGCCGCTGGCCCACACCATATATTTCAGCGGCAGAGCGCCAGCTTGTAATTTAGCTAGCTACGCATATTCGGCTCATCCCTTGACAACCACGCGAAACCCAGTCCGCGTAACCGCCGACGCGCGACGCCGTCTCACTTGCTCGAGGTTGAGGATCATGTTCGTGAGGCTGAGGATCAGCCCAAGCGTGCCGAATCCCAGGGCCATCCAGGCCACAGCTCTCGGTAGAGCTTGGGCGGTCTCGTGGATCGTTCGAGGAATGCTGCGATCAGGAAGACACAGTTCTCTGCTTCACGAAGGCCCATTCGATATGCAAGGCAGGCCCGGGCGTGACGGCAACCTGACCCGGTGCCCCGTAGTCATGATCCAAGGCGACGGACGTATCCCTTATTGGTCACCGGCGTTTTAATGGAACTGTCCACTTGTGACCCATTGCGTAGGAAGACCACGCGCCGCGGTTTGCCGCATCCACTCCCCCGTCGCAAGTCTCGGCGGCTATCTTTCGCACCCTCAGGGTGTGAGAGCTCCCATCCGGTGCCGCGGGGTCCACCGAACTCGAGGATCACGGCTGTTGTCAAGGCTCGTCCAACGGCTCTGCAGGTGCGTCATGCCCCCTGCTTCGCACCCTGCCTGTCGAGATGCCTCCGCTCGTCCCGCCGATCCACATCGGGACGTCGCTCGCCCACCCTGCGACGAAGTACAGTGCGCCGCCGACGATCAGCCCACTGATCCCTGTCGCTCGCAATGCCTGCTCCCGATAGATCAGCGGCCCAACGGCCTGACCGTCGTAGAGCAGGTGGAACGAATCGTTCGTGATGTGGGTCAGCAACGCCAGCCACCCGATGCTGAAGATGGTGCCAGGGACCCAACCCCAGGGCGAAATCGCCAGACCCCCGAAAATCCCCGCTGCGGCAACGGGGAGACCGAACGCAGCCACGAGTGCGACCACTCCCCAGATCTCACCAATGCTCGATCCGGACCCGTCACTGGCCATGAGGCCCACAACCGCGGCGAGGAGCAGAATGACCATCAGCGCCACCAAGGAGCCGGTGATGCACGCCATGCGCTGGGCACTCATGCGGTAGGTCGGCGTATCGGCCGAGCCCCTGACCGTGCGCGTGTTGGGCCTGCGCTTGCGCTTCGTCGACATTTACCCATCGTGGTGCGTGGCAGCCAGACCCGCTTCGAACGCCAACGTATCGACGCACCTCTCCCGAAGCTCGATGCGAGCAGCAGCGCGGCCAGACCATCCTGAGTCGTCCGCACAGGTGGTCCTGTCGGGGCCGATGCGACATGGGATGTGATCCGGCCCAGCTCCGCAGGAACTTCCGCGCCACAATGGCCACGCACCTGCGACAAACGACAGCGTTGCGGTGAGCTCTCGGGCGCTTTGGGGAGTAGGCCCGAGTTCGAGCAGCATCACGTTGGGGCGTGATGATGCTCGACGCTGGTTCGTTCCCGTCCGTTCGCGGGGACGAACCAGCCATCCTCGCTCGTCTCCGCCCGCTCGTCTCCGCCCGCTCGACTCCGCCGACCCGAACTCCACCGTCTTCAGATCACGCCAGGACGCTGGCGATCTCCGCATCCTCGACGGCACCATCGACCGGTACAGGAGCCGCCTCGGCCTGCGAGAGCCGCGTCTGCCGCGTCCCGGCATAGGGCGCCGTGGCGAGCACGTCACCGTTGCCGCCAACCTGGCGCCGGAAGGACTGCGCAGTGCCATCGATGGTGACGAACCGGTCGATGTAGGGACGGGCTCCACTCCAGGCGACGTTCCTGGTGGATCGGAAGGAAAAATCGTTGGGGATGAGCGTCCGGCCAGGCGAGAGCGGGAGCTTCGCGGTGTAGTCGGAGCGGTAGCTGTTGTATCGGACGCCGTCGATGGCGATCGTCCCGACCTTCACGAGCGGCGACCAGGCCGAGGTTCCTTCCTCCACGAACGACAGGTCGCCGGCGGCACTCGCGAAGTGGAAGGCGAGGTGCATATCCGTGACCTTCGTCGCCGGGGTGGTGTCGTTGATCCAGAGGCCTCGCTCCGGGTATCGACCGCGGGCGTCAAGGGTGACCCGTGCGGTCCCCCTGCTCGAGGTCGGGTAGCCGAACTGGATCCATCCGTTGATGCCCGGGAGCAGAGCGAGTGTCGACGCTGCACGAGCAGGGGCGGCGACCGCGAGTGCAATGACGGGAACACTCCACGCCGCGGCGCTCAGGACAGTGCGGCGGCTGGTCGAGGCGGAAGACGTGGGCTCAGGGGTGCGGGATGACATGGGTGCTCCGGATTCAGGCTGCGGTGACGGCCACGGGGCGCTGCAGCAGGGTTCTGGAGTGGGTGCTCTACGACGTGGCAGAGGCAGGATCCGCACTCACCCGCGCTGCGCAGGGTGGGGGTCTATGACCTGTTGAAAGTACAACCGCGTTAGATGCGTATGCATGCACTTCACATCGCAGTTCGCATGGTGAGTCAGCGTTCGTCGCTGCCAGCAGTCCGCGGCGCGAGATCAGCAGGAATGCCCTCGCGCCGCTCGAAGCAAGCACGACGTTCGCCCTACTGACGCATAGATCGAATCAAACAATCCCTGAATGACCTCCTATCCCATCCCATCCGAGACAAAATCCGATATGGGAATGGGCGTCACGAACGCGTCTCCGATTCAAGCTGCGTTGAGCAGAGAAAGCGCAAAAGGGATTGAAATGACTTTACGACTGAGCTGCAGGGATGACAAGAGGCTCTGATGGCCTATTTCGACGCGAGGACAGGGCCCACTCACTATTGCGCCTCTGGGCGCACTGACTCGTTTTGTCTGAGCGACTGATTTCAGCACCCACACCTCGTTCGCTGAGGGCAAATTCCCACTGGCGGCGTGAGGTGAACTGCTCCCCGTCAGTGGGAAACAGGCCCGCGTGCTCGTGCGGGCGTCGTGTTGTAAAACGCTGCCGTGGCCGCGCGGAGCGCGGTCAGTGACCCAAAGCCACTCTCCTTGCTGACTGCAATCAGACTCATGTGGGGCTTGGTTTCCAGCAGGTGGATGGCGTGCGCTGCTCGGCGTCGACGAATAGTTGCCGCTGCGGTCGTTCCGTGAGAGGCAGCGGCGCGTTCAAGTACTCGCCGGGAAACCCCAAGCTCCTTGAGCGCCGCCAGGACTCCAAAAGTCGCAGACCCAAATCTCAGGTCAACCAATCTTGAAAATTCACGATACAAATCGGAATTGCTTTCGTCTGCTTTTTCCGAAGAAGCGTGTAGCAATGATCCTGCGAATGACCGTAATAGAACCCGCATTGCTTCGGCAGACTCCTGCTGGTCGGGGGAAACGGATTCAACAAGCTCTCGCAACGCGACGTACACCGACCCGAACACTGGTGAATCTCTAAATCTCACCGAGACGCGCGACACAATGTCAGAGTCAGGAGCCTCCCGCGCATCGAACGAAAAAATCACTCCACTGCATTCCGAGACGGCCTCCAGTGGCACTCTCCCCACCCCGGGACTCACCACGGCCAACACCCCACCGTCCGCCGCGGAAAAGACATCATCGCGGACTCGCAGAGTTCCATGCTCGAGCAGAAGAAACATGAAACGACGCCTCGCAGTAAGGCGAACCCGATCCCAGACGGTGGACAATTCACGTGTGGCCACTCGCGCGACCACGAAATTATCAAAGCGCAGGACTCGGATCGCTGTCCGCGCTGGCGCCGCGAACGCTTCTACGCGGACACCGGTAGCCGCGAATGCATCCCGAGGAATTTCTCGATCAAACAGGATCTTCTGGACGGTAAATCCGGGAAGTGCTCGCCACCCATCTTGTTCATCGAAGTACTTTCGACGAGAAGTTTCCATTCACTTTCCAATTTCTCACGACACTCACCAGTCCGGCAGGACGTTGCCATAACAGTCACGAGCACCGAGGTGCTCGGGGATCATCGCCGCCCAACGCGCAGACGTGGCGTTCACCTCACGTCGGCGACGGGGAGCATCGTAACAGGGAGCGTTTTGCGCCATTCAAGCGTGTCCTTGCGCCAAGAACGCCCCCAAGATCCTCAAGCGCAATCGCAGCGCTAGCGTGAGCCAGCACCCGCACCCGTTCCCCGCGTTCGTACGAGCCGATCGCACTGGGGCCGCACCTCCAACCCCCAAGGAGTCCATTTGAATACCCCCGAACACTCGAAACTCACCCGCAGAGCACTCGTCGGCACCGCCGTCTGGACAGTGCCGGTCATCGCCGTCGCGGCCGCCGCACCCTTGGCCGCCGCTTCGCCCGGTCGATGCGGAACGCTCAGCTGGGCCCAAACGACAGCGACCAATGCGAACACCAGAACCGCTACCGTTTCGACCGGTGGCAACGCCGCATCTCTCACAATCGCCCGGGCGACCATCGCGGGCACGCCGCTGACCGGCAACTTCGCTCCGTACACGGGCACCCCCGGTCCCGTGGGCCCCACAGGCTCCCTCTTCATGTGGCAAGAAACAGCGACCGCGAACGTACCCGCGCGCCAGCGTTTGACGTTCACAAGCAGCGTGCCGATCCGCAGCGTCCAGTTCGTGATCCACGACCACACCCGGAGCAATGAGTACTCCGACGGAATCAGCATCGAAGGGTTCACGACTCGCTCTGCGGCCTTCATTGAAGCCAGACCAGCGGGCGTCAACCTCACCGGCGCCGGATCTCAGGCATCACCTTGGTCCAACTCCGCCGTCCACACAACGAACGCAACCAGCCGCACGCAGGTGACAGCGCAGAGCCCGTCCGCATCCGTCACGTCGTTCACGGTCGACTACGTCAACACGACCGCTCCAGCCGTGGCCGGTGGAGGGAGCCGGCAGTACATCTCCCTGTCCGATCTCGAGATCTGCTTCTAGATTGGACGCCTCCTCGGCTCGCCTCCCTCTAAAATCGGCGATCGGCCCTGGAGGAAACTCAGAGGAGCACTCCTCACGCGAGTCCGCGTGGGGAGTGCTTTCATAACTGGCCTGGGGGTGGCGAGCCCGCCCCGCGCGGATTCCCGCGAATCGCTGAGCGAGATCCCGTGAGCGTCGTTGTCGTCCTCGCGGCCTACCCAGCTGAGAGGACAGGCTTGGCCTATCTCGTGCCACCTGTTTCGAGTGCGCGGGCCGCGGGCCGCGGGCCGCGACGAACCCTCGCCTGAAGCAGGGTCTCGGCAGGCAGTTCTCGCTGGCGGTAGTCTCACGCATCCTCGAGGTGCAAGTACTTTCCCCTCCATGCGGACAGCCGCTTCGCAAGTATCAATAGTCCAGCCCTTCAGCTACTAACGCAGCGTCCAGCAAGAGCGGCGCCGTGAGCTTCGCATGTGTCCTCGGGTAGACCGAGCGTTCGCGTGCAAAAGAGCCGCATGTTCGTTCCTGCGCCTCGGAACGCGCGGATTGCGTCTCCCCCGCACGTCAATTTGGACATCCTGCCGCACCCCGGCAGGCTGAGGCAGCCGGTCGAGGAATGGGGGATGCTGGGGAGCAACCCATCACGTTGGATTCTGGGGAGATTCCAACACCTCTCACCGCGCCCGGCCCTCGTGCCTCCCACTCAGACCACGAAGATCTGCCGGGCACGGGGGCCCTTTCGCACACATGCCCCAGCCAAATGGAAGGTTGAGCGCATGTGCTCAATTGCTGCGCTTTGGAGTGTCAGACGTCGAAACCGCGATCCGCGCACTCACACCGTCGACGGTCCTGACTCGCGCACGTGTGACGGACAACGACGACAACAAGGGTCCCGGCTGCTCAGCGATGAGAGCGGATGCAGGCGTGGACGGCTGAACGTCGCTCCGGACATGAATACCCACTGACGCTTTCGCGAGCTTGTGGAGGTCGAGGCCTCTCGTCGCTTGACGTAGCTCCGCGGTTCTCGCGAACGGCGTGCGGAGGACGTCGCGGAGACACAGTCCGATTCGGCCTCTTCTCGGCGCTGCAGCTTGCTGCCCATGAAGATGCAGCGGGCAGGACCGTTCAGCTCGAACTGGAGGATGCCGTGCCCACGAGCGTTGTTCATCGTTTCCATTTGTGACGCTTCTCGGTGCTCGATGCGTTCGTTGTTGTTGACGAGCGCGAGCCGCGACAGGCTGATGTCATGCGCGTAGGCGCGGAACTGCTCCGAAAGCCCCTTACCGTCGGGGCACCGGGCGAGACTTCGGGAATCCGGGACACGAGATAGACGGCGAGACCTCCTTGCGCGCGTTCCTCCTGCAACTCGTGCGCGAACGTTGACCAAGGCGCGGTCTCAGGCCGGTCAAGGGCTGCTGGAGAAGCGCACGAGCCCGGAGAAGTCGGAGCACTGATTCGCGTCGAGGTCGCGCAAGAACTGAACGGACGTAAGTTCAGACCCGCATCCGGCTTCAAGCCAGTCGCGTGTGAAGGTCTGCGTCTCGCGCCTGCCTATGTCGTCAGGGCGGATCGCACCTCGGGTACCGAGACTCGAACCAGGTCGGAACAGCAAGGCGCGGGGTGCCCTTGGCCATCGGCCTGGTCGAATCTCTCGACGGCCAGCCAGTCAGTGAAGCAACTTCGTGCTGTTCGATGGACGGCGTCGTCAGCACGTCCGTCGCGTATCTCATCGGTGAGACGGATGACGACGCGCCGTTGCGTTCGACCGCTGACCAGCAGGGAGATGGGTGGGCCCGGTGGGGCTCGAACCCACGACCCGCGGATTAAAAGTCCGATGCTCTGCCAACTGAGCTACAGGCCCCACAGTCGCCTGGCGTGCGGCGACCGTGGGGAATCCTATCGCGAAACGAGACCTCACCTCTGCTCAGGCGGCCCCCAATTGTCGGTGGCCGGGGTCATACTCTCGTCATGCCAGATACGAAGACGAAGCCGTCAGACGTTTCACCCGATCTCCTCATCGATCAGGCAGAGCCCGCGGGGCGACGCGAGGATGCGCGCGTCCTGAAGGAGATCATGGATCGGGTCACGGGTGAGGAAGCCGTCGTGTGGGGTCCCACGATGATCGGCTACGGCCGCTATCGGTACACGTACGAGAGCGGCCATTCCGGCGAGGCGATGATCCTCGGATTCGCGCCTCGCAAAGCCTCGATGTCGATCTACGGACTCCAGATGTGGGCACCGGAGGGACTCATCGAGCAGCTCGGCAAGGCCAAGCTCGGCAAAGACTGCATCTGGGTTGGGCGGTTCTCGTCGCTCAATCTCGAGGTGCTCGAAGAACTGGTTCGGGTTGCCTGGTCGCGGCGGAAGGAACTGCAAGCAATGTTCCCGGGGCATGCCTGAGCGAGAGCACCCCGATGGCCCGCTCGAGCGGCCCGACCCCGAGGTAGCGCCGCCAGAGGGTCGCGAACAGCATGCACACGACCATGATGGCCACCATCGTGAGCAGGCCCTGCGGTTGCCGGTAGACGAGACCAGGGCCCGCGAGCCAGTTCTCTTCGCCAAGGAGCAGCTGCGACCAGATCGCCGTGAGGATGAGCACGTGCAGGCAGTAGACGGTAAACGCCATGGTGCCCATGTCGGCCAGGGGCCTCGTCAGGCGGGCGAACCAGGTGCGCATGCGCTCGCCCGAGAAGTCTCCGAGGAGCTGGATGCCCGCGTACGCGAGCAGCGCGAGCCCGAGGTCCCGCGCCTCGTCACCGTAGGAGCCCGACTGGGTGACGCCGGTCGCCATCTCCTCCCACCGCCGCGCAAACAGCGACACCCCGAGGAGCACCGCTCCCCCGCCAAACGTCCAGGCCGTTCGGCTCCGGTTGCCGAGCTGCCAGCGGGCCAGGAGGAACCCGATCAGCAACATCGGCAGCAGGTTCGTGAGGCGATACGCGGATCCGAGGACCGTCCAGTCGAGCAGGAGGGCGGTCGGGTCGAACATCGATGACGGCGAGAACGCGGACGTCAGCGCCCAGTCCCGCGCTGCCTCGTTCACGATGGGCGCCAGTGCGAGGAAGAGCAGCGCCGCCCCGGCCGACCAGGCCGCCGGCAGAAAGAGGAACGGCGTCGCCACTAGCATCATGATGCCCAGAAAATCCAAGACGATGAGCACGCCGGAGAAGTTGATGCTCAGCAGCAGCCCCACGAAGATGAGCACGATCGCCTTGATGACCCACGAGAGCGCGAAGAAGCTCTTCCGTCGGGAATCCCACCGTGCCGCATCCCGCAGCTGGTAGCCGGCCGTCACGCCGATGACCAGCGCGAACAGCGGCGACGCGGCGTCGTTCAGGAACTGGAAGAGCACCTGCAGGGCCCGCGGTTCGCGGTCGTCCAGGAACACGACCGTGTGGGCGATGATCATGGCGAAGATCGCGAAGCCGCGCACCACATCGAGGGAATTCAGGCGCATGCGTCGATCTTCGACGGCCCCGCGCCACCGGTCAAGCTCAACGAGACGACGCGCCGCCCAAGGGCGATAATGAACGAGTGCTTCCCACCTTCGTGATCTTTCCCGCGCTGATCGCCTGCGTCCTCATCGCCAGCGGCGCGTTGAAGCTCCCCCAGCGCTCCCGCACACTGCAGTCGTTCGCCGCGTTCGGCGTCCCCGCCCCGCTCCGGAAGCCGTGGACCGCAGTCGCGCTGCCGGTGGGCGAGATCATCCTCGGAGCCGCGCTGCTGCTCCTCAGCGGACCGGCCTACCTGATCGCCGCCACCCTCGCCGCCGCCCTCATGGCGACCTACCTGGTCGTGGTGGCACGCAGCGTCGCCAAGCGACAGGCCGTCGACTGCAACTGCTTCGGGGCGCTCAGCACCGAGCCGGTCAGCCAGATCACGATCTGGCGGAACGCGGGCCTCACACTCGCAGCGCTCCTCGCGATGCTCCTCCCGGGCATGGCGCTCGGAGTACCGACCCAGCTTGCGCTCTTCTCGCTCGACGACTGGCTGTGGCTCGCCGCGACCACGACCGTCGCGCTCGTCGGCATCATCGCTGGCCTCGTGAAGCCACCCGTCTCCGCGCCGACGGCGACCCGCGACGCGACGGTCGGTCAGGACTTCGAACTCGTCGAGGGCCCCGACCTCATCTCCGACCCCGCCGCCCGGGATGCTATCCCGCACAACCTCGAACTCGTCTCCGGGGACGGCTCACCGGAGCTGCTCTACAACCTCGTCGTCGTCCCCCAGAAGACGACGATCCTCATCTTCGCCCGCGTCGGCTGCGGTTCCTGCGGGCCCGTGCTCAGCCAGATCGGCGACTGGTCGCGGCGGCTGGGCGACGACGCACAGATCATCGTCGCCACCTCGTCGAGCCGCGCATCCATCAAGAAGAGCTACCCGAGCGCGCTGCCCCACACGTACTTCGGCGCGAAGGCTGCCACGGAGTTCTTCGAGGCTCACGCGACCCCCGCGGCGATCCTCCTCGCGGCCGACGGCACCATCGCATCGCCCCCCGAGTTCGGTGGCGACATCATTGCGGATCGCGTCGAGCAGCTGGTGTCCTCGTTCGCGGCGCAGCGTCAGTCTCAGCCGCACGGCTGAGCCCCAGGTCGCGACTGACTTGGTCCAGTCGGCACACGCGCTCGCCTTCTGATGGCTGGTGGCTCATGGCGGCGGACTGCGGGTTGCGAAGAAGTTGATACGCAGAAGGGTGCGGACAGTTCGATGAACTGCCCGCACCCTTGGCACGAAACCGGTTGTTAGACCGCCGGGTTCAGGCGCTCGGCCTGCTCGACGACGTTCTCGAGGAGCAGCGCCCGCGTCATGGGGCCGACACCGCCGGGGTTCGGCGATACCCAGGCGGCCACGTCCCAGACTCCCGGGTCGACGTCGCCCGCGACTCTGGACTTGCCCGTCTCCGGGTCTTCGATGCGGCTGACGCCGACGTCGAGGACCGCGGCGCCCGGCTTGACCCACTCGGGGCGCACGATGCCGGCGACACCTGCAGCCGACACGATCACGTCAGCTTCACGGGCGAGCACCCCGATGTCGGGCGTGCCCGTGTGGGTGAGCGTGACCGTTGCGTTGTTCTCGCGTCGCGTGAGGAGCGGACCGATCGAGCGGCCGACCGTCACGCCACGGCCGATGACAAGCACGTGCTTGCCGTTGAGCGAGATGTCATTGCGGCGGAGCAGCTCGATCACGCCGCGAGGCGTGCAGGGCAGCGGTGTCGTGATCGGGTCGTTGGCGTTGAGCACCAGACGACCCAGGTTGGTGGGATGCAGCCCGTCCGCGTCCTTCGACGGGTCGATGCGCTCGATCACGCGGTCCTGGTCGATGTGCTTCGGCAGCGGCAGCTGCACGATGTAGCCCGTGCACGCGGGGTCGGCGTTGAGGCGGTCGATCTCCGCCTCGAGCTCTTCCTGCGTGGTCTCGGTCGGGAGGTCTACACGAATCGACTCGATGCCGACCTCAGCGCAGTCGCGGTGCTTGCCCGCGACGTACCATTTCGAGCCGGGGTCTTCTCCGACGAGGATCGTGCCGAGTCCGGGGACGACTCCGCGCTCAGCGAGCGCGGCTACGCGCTCACGGAGCTCGGCCTTGATCTCGGCTGCAGCCTTCTTGCCGTCGAGTGAGGCAGCCGTCATGCTTCGCCGAGGCCAGGGTAGAGCGGGAACGCGTCGGCGAGCGCCTTGGTGCGGGCTCGCAGAGCTGGCACGTCGGCGTCGGGGAGGAGCGCGAGGGCGATGACGTCGGCGACCTCGGTGAACTCGGCGTCGCCGAAGCCGCGCGTCGCGAGAGCGGGCGTGCCGATGCGCAGACCCGACGTGACCAGCGGCGGGCGCGGGTCATTGGGGACCGCGTTGCGGTTGACGGTGACGCCCACCTCGTGCAGGAGGTCTTCGGCCTGCTTTCCGTCGATCTCAGCGTTGCGCAGGTCGACGAGGATGAGGTGCACGTCGGTTCCGCCCGAGCGGACCGAGATGCCGGCCCCGGCCACGTCTGCCTGCTGGAGGCGGTCGGCGACGATCTTCGCGCCGCGCAGCGTGCGCTCCTGACGGTCCTTGAAGTCGTCGCTCGCAGCGAGCTTGAACGCGGTCGCCTTGCCGGCGATGACGTGCATGAGCGGGCCACCCTGCTGGCCCGGGAAGACGGCGGTGTTGATCTTCTTGGCCAGGTCGGCGTCGTTCGTCAGGATGAAGCCGGAGCGCGGCCCGCCGATGGTCTTGTGCACCGTGCTGGACGTGACGTGCGCGTGGGGCACCGGGTTCGGGTGCAGGCCAGCGGCGACGAGTCCGGCGAAGTGCGCCATGTCGACCCACAGGTAGGCGCCGACCTCGTCGGCGATCGCGCGGAACTTCGCGAAGTCGAGCTGACGGGGGTACGCCGACCAGCCGGCGACGATGACCTTGGGCTTGTGCTCGAGTGCGAGCTCGCGCACCTGCTCCATGTCGATCTGCGAGGTCTCTGCGTCGACGCCGTACGCGACGATGTTGTAGAGGCGGCCGGAGAAGTTGATCTTCATGCCGTGCGTGAGGTGTCCGCCGTGGTCGAGCGACAGGCCGAGCAGCGTGTCGCCGGGACGGGCGAGGGCGTGCATGACGGCGGCGTTGGCCGTCGCGCCGGAGTGCGGCTGCACGTTCGCGAAGGCCGCGCCGAACAGCGACTTCGCGCGCTCGATGGCGAGGTTCTCGGCCACGTCGACGACCTCGCAGCCGCCGTAGTAGCGACGCCCGGGGTAGCCCTCGGCGTACTTGTTGGTGAGAACGCTACCCGTCGCCTCGAGGACGGCGCGCGGAACGAAGTTCTCGCTGGCGATCATCTCGAGCGTGGAGCGCTGGCGGTCGAGCTCCTGCTCGAGAACCGCAGCGATCTCAGGGTCTACTTCACTCAGCGGGGCATTGAACGTATCGGTCACGAAGACTCCTTCAGGAAACCGGATGGCACGGCGAACATGTGGTCGTGAACCGGCGAGCCCAGGCGAACGGCTCGAGAACCCGAAGAGCCGCTCCCTGGTGGTGACCCACCTGAACGCCAGTCGCGGCCGTCATAAGTCTACCGCGACTTGGCTGGCCTCCGCGAGAGCAGTGTCACGAGCCAGGTCAGCGCCAGGCCGAGTGCGACGAGGCCGATGATGGTCAGCACGACGGGCGCGTAGCCCTGGTTCGTCGGGTTCAGGAACGGGTAGGGGTACCAGCCGGTGAGGTTGCCGCGGATGAGCGAGAACGCCGCGTATCCGGCGGGGAAGATGAGCCAGATGAGAGCGGGGGCGAAGCGGATTCGCTTGGTCGGCCGGTCTATGAGGAGGTCGATCAGCATGACGACTGGCATGGCGTAGTGCAGCACGGTGTTGTTCCACGGCACGGCCGTGAAATCGACGTCACTCAGGCCGGAGAGCAGCAGGGAGAACCCGATGCCGACGATGAGGATGTACACCGCGACTGCCGCGCGAAAGGCGTTGATTCGCGCACCCTGTGCATTCGCAGCGGTCGCGACTCCGCTGATCAGCAGCGAGAGGACCACGAGGATGTTCGTCTCGATCGTGAAGTAGGCGAAGAACTGATCGGGCACCCAGGTTCCGCGCTCCACGATCGTCGCTATCTCCGAGACGATGGATGAAAAGGCAAGCAGACCGAACCCGATCTTGGCGGTGACCAGCGCGGGGCGGTGAATCGACGAAGCCACGAGGCGTCCTTTGATCGGCGGCGGGGGAATCCTTCATCGCGGTTCTCTGCATTCGACGCAGAGCCGAGGTGCTTGCGGGAGCCGCACGCATGAGGCTACGCGGTCAGGCGTTCTCTCTGCGGTAGTCAGCGGGTGTCACGCCGAGTTTTGAGAGGAAATGTCGCCGCATCGTTGTCGCGTCCCCGAATCCCGCCGCCGCCGACACCTCGCTCAGCGACATGGCCGGCTGCTCGAGGAGGATCGCGGCAGCAGATCTCACTCTGCGCGCGGCGATGAGCCCGGCAACACCATCGCCGTGCTCCGCGAGATCCCGGTACAGCTTGCGGCGACTGATGTGCAGGGCTCGCGCGATGCTGTCCGCATCGAAGCCCTGGAGCACGTGGTATTTCTCGATGAGGTCGTGCACGGCGGCCTGCAGCCGCAGCGACTGCTGCGCCGGAGTCATCGTCGCCGGCACGACCTGCAGAAGGGCGGAACGGAGCAGGTCGTAGAGCACGGGCTCGGCAAGCCCCGACGACACCTGCCCGCCCCCATCCGCGGTGGCGTCCTCGACGAGGTAGCGCCCGACGAAGGCCAGGAAGGCGGACGTGAGCGCGCTCTCGGGCAGACGCACCGGCCACTGTCCGCTCGTGACCCGCGAGTCCTTCGAGATGTCGTGGATGGGGACAGCCATGCCGAGTGTCTCGACCACGCCGATACTCGCGGTGACAAGCGGATGCGTTGAGTTCACGACGAGCACGTCGCCTGGACCCAGCACCCCCGTGTGCTTTCCGTTCCGATACTTCAGCGAACCCCGCAGCATGCCGACCGCGATGAGCTTCTCGTGCGCATCCCGAGTGAAGTCCTCCCCGCCGCGCTCGACGCCGGAACTGGTTCGCAGCGTTCCGTAGAGATGCACAGAGCCGACGAAGGCTTCGAGTGTGTACGCGTGGAACGCGGCGGCCGCGGCGGAATTCCCCGCCCTCGAAAGGCCGAAGAATTCCGCGATCCCTGATTCCCCGTGGAATTCCCGGAACGCCCCGGAAACGAGATCCTCCGTCGAGAAATGCGCGAACGGCTCCCCCGTGTGCGCGATCCTCGCGATCCAAGCACTGAGATCCTGCCTCGAACTCTCAAGCACCGAATACCCCCGAAAACAACCGCCTGAACTTCACGCCAGGATACCGAGAATTACCCGACGGTCGAACTGGAGGCGAATTCAGTGACGTCAGTTCAGCGTGAGAGAAGCCCTTCCGTGAGCCCATTCGGCGTTCCGAAACGGTGCGCGGTAATGGAGACCGCCTGTTCCCGCAAGAACGGGAGCAGCTCGACACGGCCGGCCTCGGTCACCTCTCCCGAATAGATCGCGAGGTCGACGCGGCCATTCACGGCTCGCGCCAGCGCCACGGGATCGCCGCCGATCATGCGCATCCGCCCGGCATGCAGCGAGCCAGCCGAGCCAAGGAACTCGGTATCGGTCTCAGCCCGCATCGGCACCCCGGCGCCAGCGAGTGCGGCCTTCGCCGAGGACGGCAGAGCGACGCCCGTCGACACGCGCAGACGGGCGCTCGCGACGAGACCCGCAGAGATCACCCGAAGGAGATCCGCGACCCGGGCATCCTCGGAGAGGCGCACGACGATCTCCCCAGGGAACGTCAGGTAGCGGAACACGTTTCGCTCCGCGTAGAGGGCCTGCACGTCGCGGTCACGTCCGAACTCCTCAGCCCAGGCGTGCGCGTCGCTGCCGAGCGCACGCTCGAGCATCGCCGTATCGGCGTCGGAGAGTGCAGAGGGGTGCGCCTTCGCGACCGCCTTCGCCGCGTCGAGCAGCGACTGCGCCCCTGCGTCGACGATGGGCGCCGAGAGTGCGGAGGCCGATCGCTGCCACGTGCCGAGACCAACGAGGTAGTTCGGCCCGCCCGCCTTGGTCGTGCATCCCACAACCGACTTCTTCCAGCCACCGAACGGCTGACGCTGCACGATGGCGCCCGTGATGCCACGGTTCACGTAGAGGTTGCCCGCCTGGATGGTGTCGAGCCACTGCGAGACCTCACCGCGGTCGAGCGAGTGGATGCCCGAGGTCAGGCCGTAGTCGACCTCGTTGACGATCTCGATCGCCTCCTCGAGCGTGTCGGCCGTCATGATGCCGAGAATCGGGCCGAAGTACTCGACGAGGTGGAATTCGGAACCGCGCTCCACGCCCACCCGCACTCCGGGGCTCCAGAGCTTGCCGCTGTCGTCGAGCTGCTTCGGCTCCACTGCCCACCGCTCCCCCGCCCCGAGATTCGTGAGGCCGTCGAGCAGCTTCCCCGAGGCCGGAGTGATGATCGGCCCCATCTGCGATGCGGCATCCCACGGGTAGCCGACCGTGAGCGAGCGAACCGCATCGAGGAGCTGCTCGCGGAAGCGGCGCGAGCGCTGTGCCTGCCCGACGAGCACCACGAGCGACGATGCGGAGCACTTCTGGCCGGCGTGGCCGAAGGCCGAGGCGACGACGTCCTTCGCAGCCAGGTCGTAGTCGGCGCTCGGCGTGACGATGATGGCGTTCTTGCCGCTCGTCTCCGCGAGCAGCGGCAGCTCGGGGCGGAACGATCGGAACAGCTCGGCGGTCTCGATGCCGCCCGTCAGGATGACGCGATCGACCGAGGGGTTCTTGATGAGCTCGCTGCCCAGCTCACGGTCCGAGAACTGCACGTACTGCAGCACCTCACGCGGCACTCCCGCCTCCCAGAGGGCCTCGACCATGACGGCGCCGCAGCGCGCTGCCGGCCGCGCGGGCTTGATGATGACGGATGCGCCGGCCGCGAGCGCGGCGAGCGTCGACCCCGCGGGAATCGCGATGGGGAAGTTCCAGGGCGGCGTCACCACGATGACCTTCGACGGCACGAACGAGGCACCGTCGACGACGTCGAGACCGCGCGCGAGCTCCGCGTAGTAATGGGCGAAGTCGATCGCCTCCGAGATCTCGGGGTCCGACTGGTCGAGCGTCTTCCCGGCCTCCGACGCCGCCACCTCCATGAGGTCCGCGCGTCGACGCTCCAGCGCGTCACCAGCCCGGTGCAGCACCTCCGCGCGTGCCGCGCCGGACAGCGCACCCCACGACTGGCTGCCCGCGACGGCACGCGTGACCCGCGCGTCCAGTTCGCCGAGCGTGCCGACCGTGTTGGCCTCGATCGTCTCGGTGCCGAGGGCCGAAGCCTGCGCACGCTCGCGGATGCCGCGCGCCCAAGCCTGGTTCACGGGGAGCGACGGGTCGGTGTCCGGCGTCTCCTCGAAGCGGTCGGCCGGCAGCACCGCCGGCTCGGCAGTGCGGTCCTGCACTCGGTTGCTGGGAGGGACGACGCGGTCGAGCGCATCGAGGGAGGCGACGAACCGCTGCGACTCGCGCTCGAACAGTTCCTCGTTGTCGGCCAGCTCGAACACCGCCGACATGAAGTTGTCCTGGCTCGCGCCCTCCTCGAGGCGGCGGATGAGATAGGCGATGGCCACATCGAACTCCTGCGGGTGCACAACCGGCACGTAGAGGAGGAGCCCGCCGACCTCGCGCTTGACGACCTCAGCCTGGCTCTGCGCCATGCCGAGCAGCATCTCGTACTCGATGCCGTCCGTCGCTCCCCGGCGCTTCGCGAGCAGCCAGGCGAAGGCGACATCGAAGAGGTTGTGGCCCGCGACGCCGACGCGCACGTTCTTCACCCGCTCCGGAGTGAGGGCGTAGTCGATCACGCGCTTGTAGCTCGTGTCGGAGTCCTGCTTCGTCCCCCAGGTCGCGAGGGGCCAGCCGTGCAGGGACGCCTCGACACGCTCCATCGGCAGGTTCGCGCCCTTCACGAGGCGCACCTTAATGGGGGCGCCGCCGCGGGCGACGCGCTCCGCTGACCACTCCTGCAGGCGCATCATCGCCGAGAGCGCGTCTGGCAGGTAGGCCTGCAGCACGATGCCGGCCTCGAGGCTCAGGAACTCAGGGGCGTCGAGGATGCGCGTGAAGACCGCCATGGTCATCTCGAGATCCTTGTACTCCTCCATGTCGAGGTTGATGAACTTGCGGTTCGGGCTCTCGACGGCAAGGCGGTACAGGGGGGTGAGCTCCTCGACGACGTCGGTGACGGCTTCCTCGAACGCCCACGGCTGGTGCGGTGCCGTCGTCGAGGAGACCTTGATCGAGACGTAGTCGACATCATCGCGCGCGAGCAGTTTCGTGGTGCCCTCGAGGCGGCGGGCCGCCTCCTTCTTCCCCAGCACGGCCTCGCCGAGCAGGTTCAGGTTGAGCCGGACGCCCTTGCCTCGGATCTGCTCGATGGCCGGCCCCAGCTTCGCGTCCGTCGCATCGATGATGAGGTGACCGACCATGTCGCGGAGTACCTTGCGAGCCACCGGCACGACAACCCCGGGGAGGATCGGGGCCACGGCGCCTCCGACGCGCACGGCGCTCTTCATGTACCAGGGCAGGAAGCCGGGCACCTCGTCGGCGATCGAGCCGAGCTTGCGTGCCGCGACCTTGAGGTCCTCGGGGCGCACGACGCCGTCGACGAAGCCGACCGTGAAGTCGAGCCCCCGCGGGTCCTTGAGCACTCCGGCGAGCTGAGCGGCGGATGCATCCACCGGGATCTCGGCGGCCTCCGTGAGCCAGCGGCGCACGAGCGCGACTGCCTCCGGCGCGAGGTCGGTGAGGGAATCTGCGGGGAAGACAGGCGTCACGGTGGCGGTCATGTGACCCAGTATCAGCACCGGACTTCCGTTAGGTAAAGTGAAGGAAATTGACGCGTTTTCATCAGCACGTGTGATGATTGACCATGCTCGACGTACGCAAGCTCCGACTCCTCCGCGAAGTGCAGCTGCGCGGCACCCTTGCCGAAGTCGCCAAGGCCCTCAACTTCTCACCGTCGGCCGTCTCGCAGCAGCTCTCAGCCCTCGAAGCGGAGCTCGGCGTCGAGCTCCTCCGCAAGCACGGGCGGCGCGTGCAGCTCACCCAGCAGGCCGAGATCCTTGCCGGACACACCGCCGAGATCCTCGAACGCCTGGAGATCGCCGAGCAGGAAGTGCTCGCCTCCTTCACCAGCGCCGTCGGCACCGTGCGCCTCGCCGTCTTCCAATCCGCGGCACTCACCCTCATCCCGCCGCTGCTTCGCGTGCTCGCCGAAGAGCACCCAGGGCTCCGCATCGAGATGGTGCAGCACGAACCGGAGTCGGCGCTGTTCGACACCTTCGCCGGCGACTTCGACGTCGTCGTCGCGGAGCAGTACCCGGGCCACGCCGCCCCGCACCACCCCGGCCTCGACAAGCGCCTCCTCACCGACGACGCCCTCCGCCTCGCCGTGCCCGTCGACTCGCCCGTGACCACGCTCGCCGACACCAGGGACCTGGCCTGGGTCATGGAACCGCAGGGCTCCGCGTCGCGCCACTGGGGCGAGCAGCAGTGCCGCGTCGCCGGCTTCGAGCCAGACGTGCGCTACGAGACCGCCGACCTGCAGGCGCAGATGCGCTTCATCGAGACCGGGCACGCGGTGGGCATCCTCAACGACCTCACTTGGGCGCACGCCGCCCCCAACGTGCGCTTCCTGCCGCTGAGCGGGGTCCCACGACGCGAGATCTTCACATCCATCCGCACGGCGAGCGCCGCATCGCCGACGATCGCCGCCGTCCGCGACGGACTGCAGCGGGTCGCCGACGACCTCAGCTCGACCGGGCTCAGCTCGACTGCTGGAGCGGGCGCCTAGCCAGCACGGCGTCGAGCACCAGAGCGCTCACGAGACCCAGCCCGACCATCGCGATGAAGAACACGGGCAGCGCCACGAGCCCTGCCGCATCCAGCAGCAGACCGCCGACCAGCGCGCCCGAACCGATGCCGAAGTTGAAGCCAGACGTGTACAGGGCGCTCGACAGGTCGCGGTGGCGAGAGGGGGCTGCGTTCAGGATGCGCGACTGCAGCAGCGGCGGCAGCACCCCCATCCCGAGACCCCAGATGACCAACGCGATGAGCGCCACTGTCGTGTCGTGCGCGAAGAGCAGCAGGGTCACCGCGATGAGCATCAAGATGTAGCCCGTCGCCAGCCCCACACGCGGCCGCGACGTGAACACGACACCGGCCAGCGCAGTGCCACCCGCCGACGCGATGCCGTAGGCGAAGAGCACGAGGCTCAGCGTCGCAACCGGGAAGCCGATGACGTCGAGCGAGTACGGCGAGATGTACGAGTAGAACGCGTACTGGGCGGTCATCGTGATCAGCGTGATGACGCAGAGCAGGATCACCGTCAGCAGGGAACGCTGCGCGAAGCGAACGCGCTTCACCGGCGCCGCAGGCTCGTCCGAGTCGTCCGGGAGAGCGATGGGTCGCGTGTAGAACGAGTCGTCGAGGTGATTCACCCGAGGCAGCAGGAACCAGAGGAGCACCGCGACGAGCAGCGTGATGACCGCAAGCGAGCCGAACGCGAAGCGCCAGCCGAACGCCTGACCCAGCGCCGTGCCGATCGGAACGCCGAGGACATACGCGATCGCCCCGCCGCCGAGCGTGATCGAGACCGCGCGCGTGAGCAGCTCCTTCGGGGCGATGAGCGAGATGTACGAGGCGACGACCGCCCAGAAAACACCGTGCGCGAGGCCGGTGATGACACGCGTCACGACGAGCCACGCGTACGTGGGAGCGAACGCAGACGCGATGGAGCCGATCGCGAAGACCGCGAGCACGACGACCAGGAGCGCATGCCGCGGAACACGTTTCGTGAGTGCCGTCAGCGGCGTGCTCGTCAACACGACCGTGAACGCGAAGATGGTCATCAGCCAGCCGATCTCCGCGCGAGTCGCGCCCAGATCGACCGTCATGAGCTCGAGGAGCCCAGTCGGGAGCATCTCGATCGTGACGCTAATGAACGTGGAGAACGCGAGCGCGATGAGAGGGACGAGCGGCAGCCGAGGGGCAGACGTCAGCGGAGAAGAAGTGAGAGAAGTCATTCGCAGGATCCGAACGGCGCACTCCGGACGAGCGGGAAACCTCGTCAGGGAGTCGACTGCGTGCATACCGGCACGCCGGGGGCCGAGCGATCCGCTCGACCGCGTCCGATTCTATACGGTGGCGTCAAGACGGCTACCCTGAACTCGTGATTCCAGAAGCGACTCGATGGGTGCTCACCCTCAACTGCCCAGACCAGCCAGGCATCGTCCACGCCGTCACGGGAGCCATCGTCGACTCCGCGGGCAACATCGAGGAGCTCCAGCAGTTCTCCTCGATCGACACCGGTCGCTTCTTCATGCGCGTGGACGTGCGCACCGACGCCAGCCGCGAGGAGCTCCTCGCTCGACTCGAGCCCGTCGCCGAGCGGTTCAGCGCGGAGGTCTCCCTCGACAACGCCGGCCGCCCCGTCCGCACCCTGGTCCTCGCAACCAAGGCCGGACACTGCGTCAACGACCTCCTCTTCCGTCAGCGCTCCGGCCACCTGCAGATCGACGTGCCGCTAGTGCTCGCCAACAACGAAGCCCTCAAGGGCCTCGCCGAGTTCTACGAGGTGCCGTTCGAGTACCTGCCAGTCACCGGACCCGACGAGAAGGCGGCATTCGAAGCGCGCATCCTGCAGGTCGTGGAGGAGCAGCAGATCGAGCTGGTCGTGCTCGCTCGCTACATGCAGATCCTCTCCCCCGAGCTGTGCGCGGAGCTCGCGGGCCGAGCCATCAACATCCACCACTCGTTCCTCCCCGGCTTCAAGGGAGCGAACCCCTACCGGCAGGCGCACGCGCGTGGCGTGAAGCTCATCGGCGCAACCGCTCACTTCGTGACCAGCGACCTCGACGAGGGTCCGATCATCGAGCAGAACGTCGTGCGCGTCGATCACACGCGGGCACCCCAGGAGCTCATGGCCATAGGCCAGGACGAGGAATCGCGCACCCTCACGCAGGCCGTGAAGTGGTTCTCGGAGCACCGGGTGCTCCTCGACGGGCAGCGCACGATCATTTTCCACTGATCCGAGCCGATCGCTCCGGTCACGCCGAGCCGCGCGCTGCGGGCGGCCCGCGCCTCCACCTCCGCCACTGCCGCTCCCGCTCCCGCTCCCGCTGGCCAACTTCCGTGATGATTCGCCCCCGGCGGACGCGGAGGCGGCTCTCAGCCCACGCTGATCCCGGAAGCTGACCGCGCACTTCGGAGCACCGAGGCTGTGGATAGGGCGATCCCCACAGCCAGCAGGCTGCTGCTCTCCTCGCCAGGCGAACTTCGTTGTGATGGGCGCATGCCTGCCCGGAAAGCCACCCGATCGCCCACGCTGCCCAGCGGCGGAGTCTTCTCGAGGGCTGAGTGGGATGCGGCTGGCGGAACACGCCGCGAACTCGACGCATCGCTCAGAAGTGCATCATTCGCAAGAATCTCGCCTGGCTGGTACGCCACACCCGATGCATCATCCGCCGTAGTGGAGGCCGTTCGGGGGCACACGCGAGCAACCTGCCTCACGGCGCTGAAGATCCTCGGGGCTTGGACCCCGCCCCACGCCGCGGCCCACGTCCGGATCGCCGCGAGCGCGACGGGCCGAACTCGCGCGACCTCACCGAGCTTGCACTCCGGGAGCCTCGTCACACACCGCGCGTCGGTCCTCGAGGCGCGCCCGATACAGAAGCACGCGGTCGACGACATCGACCTCGCCCTGGAATGTGCGCTCCCGTGCCTCTCCACGCGCGATCTTGTCGTCGTGGCCGACTCTGCGTTGCAGCTGCGCCTCACCACTCGAGATGCACTCACAACAGTCGCCTCCCGTGTTCCGCTCTCAGCTCAGGCCAAGCTGAGGTTCGTGGATGCCCGGAGCCAATCTGGCACCGAGAGCATCGTCCGACTCTGGTTCCAGCTGCGTGGCATCGCCGTCCATCCGCAGTTCACGGTGGCTGGCGTCGGCAATGTGGACCTCCTGGTCGGCGATCGACTCATCATCGAGTGCGACTCCAAGGAGTTTCATGCGACCGAGTGGGACTCGCGCAACGATCGGCGGAGAGACCTGGTGCTGAACAGGCTCGGCTTTCGAGTCCTCCGCTTGACCTACGAGCAGATCATGTTCCAGTGGCCGCGCGTCGAAGCCACGCTGCTCGCTCTCCTCGCCGACGGCAGCCACGTCCGCCGCTCGAGACGTCACCAAAGGATGTGACCTGCTCCCGGGACGAAGAGACGTGAACGCACTTTGAAACGCCGGGCCACACGCATGCATCACGCAAGTTGGCCCGGCCGAGGCACTGAGGGTGTCGCCGGGAGCGCGAGGGCAGCAACCTGCGCGGCGAGGATGGACCGGCGGTCGACGTGCTCCGACGTCGTGTCCAGCATGATGCCGTGGAGCTGCCGGAGCGTCCACCAGCCGTTGACGAGTGTGACGACGCTCAGGAGGACGTGCCGAGACTCAGCTTCGCTCAGCCAGGGGCATGCCGAGCGAATGGCCTCAGCCTTGCCTGCGCACCGCGCGATGCGTTCCTCTAGCGCAGGACCCCCTTCGGTCTCGAGCCCCTCCCACGCCAGGAGACGCGGCAGCTCCGGATGCTCGCCGTACCGGTCGAAGAGTGCTGCCGCGTACGCGCCGACGGCTTCGGGACCGGGGCCGGTGAGTTCGGCCCCGTCGAAGATGCGCAGCAGGGCATGCTGCAGGACACTCGCGAAGAGCGCCTGCTTGTCGCCGAAGTACTGGTAGATGCGCTCCTTGTTGACGCCGGCTTCCTTGGCTATCGCGTCGATCCTGGCCCCCGCGAAGCCCCGATCGCTGAAATGCTTCGTCGCCGACTCCAGGAGCAGCTGCTTGGTGCGTTCCGTGTCCCAGGCCATGGGCAATGGTACCAACTCCAACCGACTAGTTGCTTTTACCTCCCACCGCTTCTAAGCTCTATCTCCAACCGAACGTTTGGAGTACGCATGCCCCCGATCTCAGTCCACGAGCGCGCCTTCCTCACCTGGCTCGCGATCTTCCCCCTCGTCTCTCTCGTCGGCGCGCTGCTGGCTTCGATTGCGAGCACCTGGCCCGCCCTGCTCGCCACCGCTCTGGTCACCGCCATCGTCGTCGTGCTCGCCGTCTACCTGGTGGTCCCCCAGCTCACGAAGCTCTACCTCCGCGTCCTCCGCCGCAGACAAGAACCTGACGCTGCGGTTCGTGCCAGGCCGCAGATTGAGCCCAACGCATGAGAGCGCTTGTCATAGGGGCGAGCGGTGCGGTCGGCACCAGCATCGCGGAGCTCCTCGAGAACGCAGGGCACGCAGTGACTCGGGCAGCCCGGCGGCGGCACCCTCACTCCGTGACCGTCGACCTCCGCCGAGACGTGCACGGGTTCGCCCAGCTCGCTCCGCACCACGACGTCATCATCAACGCATCCGGCGTCGAGAACCCCGCGATCGCCCTGCACCTCGGCGGTGCCACGCTCGTCGATATCTCAGCAACCGGGTCCTACCTCGCAGCGCTCCGCCGCGCGGCAGACTCCGCCCGCGCATCCGTTGTCCTCGGTGCCGGCCTCGCACCCGGTCTCAGCACGGCACTCATCGGAGAACTGGGCGCGAAGCCCGGCGACGAGATCGATGTCGGGATCATGCTCGGTTCCGGCGAGAAGCACGGCGCAGCGGCAGTCGCCTGGACGAAGTCACTCGCAGGTTCAGAGATCGCCTCAAGACCCGAGACCGAGGCGATCAGAAACTTCCGCGAGCGACGAACCCTACTCGGCGGCGACGGCAAACGGCGGCGGTACCTGAGGGCCGATTTCCCCGACCACACCCTGCTCGGCCCGGCCGGCGGGTACGCGGTCCGCAGCTACCTGGCGCTGAGCTCGCGGCATCTGACCCAAGCGCTGGCCGTCGTCGGCGCCATCCCCCAGCTCTCGAGCGTGATCAGCGCGGCGCCAGCCCTCGGCGACGACTCGTGGGCCCTCGCGGCGGTCAACCGGCGCACGGGTGAGCGGCGAAGCGCATGCGGCCGCAATCAGTCTCGAGCGACGGCTGAGCTCACGGCACTCCTCGCTGAGCGATCGGCCGTCTCCGGGATGCACGGGTGCGTGACGGCGCACGATCTCGCGACATCTGGGGAGCTCGCAGCGGCGCTCAGCACCCGCAGCTGACTCCCCCGCCCGGCCAGCTTCCGGGACGAGAGCCCTCGGATCGCTCCGAGCGCGGCCCAACCCGCCCATCCATCACGGAAGTTGGCAGGGATGTGCCTGCGGGCAGAGGTCGGCGCTCAACCGGCCACGCTGCCGCGCTGCCGAGAACCGCCCACAGCATCGAAGCGAGACCGTCCAGGTCGACACCGCACACCACCTTCCCTGACCAGCTCCCGGGACGGTGAACCTCGGAACGCCGCCTCTGCGGCCAAACACTTCAATCCATCACGGAAGTTGGCTGGGAGCGGGGCTACCTGCTACAGAGACGGACTCCACCTCAACGGCGCGACTAACGCGCGCTACGCGCGATAGAAGGGGCACTCCACGAGAACGCCCAAACGGGCAACACGAAAGAGCAACGCCAACGGCCGCCGCGCACCGCCGCCGGCGGCGTGGCGGCCGACCGAGACTGTCTCCGAACCCAGCTCAGGCGGCGGGAACTCGGGCCGGGATGCGCTCCATGACGGCTTCGATGATGCGCTTCCCGGCAGAGTCGCGCAGGGTCATGAGCGATTCCGGGTGGAACTGCACGGCGAAGATCGGCAGCTCACGGTGCTGGATGGCCATCGGGATGCCGTCGTCATCGGAGGCGACGAGCACGAGGCTCTCCGGCATCGTCGCGGGGTCGATGTGCAGCGAGTGGTACCTGCCCGTGACGAACCGTTCGGGGAGTGCGTCCAGGAAGCCGGGGTTGGTGACGACGACCTCGCGCTCCTGGCCGTGCAGCGGGTACCCGAGCTGCCCCAGCGACGCACCGAAGTACTCGCCGATGGCCTGCTGGCCGAGGCACACGCCGAACACCGGCAACGAGCGTCCGACGATCTCGTCGAGCAGCTCGGCGGACCTGAAGTCGCTCGGAGCGCCGGGCCCTGGCGACATGACGACCAGCGACGGCTGCTGCTCGTCGAGGATGCGCGCCATCTCCGCACGCTCGATGCCGCCCTTCGGGATGCGGACCGTGCGCACCTCCGCACCCGTCTCGCGCATGTAGCCGGCGAGCATCTGCACGAACGAGTCCTCGTGGTCGAGGAAGAGGATGCGGTGCCCGACTCCGGAGCGCACGGGCGCGGCCTCTGCGACGGGCTCAGGGGTGGCGTTCTCTGCGGAGGCGTCGAGCGCCTCGAGGAGCGCGGACGCCTTCATCTCCGTCTCGAGCTCTTCGGCGGCAGGCGTGGAGTCCATGAGGAGGGTGCCTCCCGCGCGAACCTCTGCGATGCCGTCGCGGATCATCGCGGTGCGGATCGTGAGGCCCGTGTTGACGTCGCCGTTGGCGAGGAGCACGCCGATGGCGCCGCCGTACCAGGTGCGGGGGCTGCGTTCGTGCTCGTCGATGAAGCGCATGGCCCAGATCTTCGGGGCTCCGGTGACGGTGACCGCCCACATGTGGGTGGCGAACGCGTCCAGTCCGTCGAATTCAGGCCGCAGCCTGCCCTCGACGTGGTCGACCGTGTGGATGACTTTCGAGTACAGCTCGACCTGCCGCCTGCCGATGATCTTGATCGACCCAGGCTCGCAGACGCGCGACTTGTCGTTGCGGTCGACGTCGGTGCACATCGTGAGCTCGGAGCGGTCCTTGTCGCTGTTGAGCAGCTCGAGGATGCGGTCGGCGTCTTCGATCGCGTCGGCCCCGCGGGCGATGGTGCCCGAGATCGGCACGGTCTCGACACGGCTGCCGGCCACCCGGACGAACATCTCTGGGCTGGCGCTCACGAGGAACTCCTGGCCGCCGAGGTTCATGAGTGCCCCGTAGGGGGCCGGGTTGTTGCGCTTCAGGTAGGCGAAGACGTCGGCTGGGCTGGTGCGAACGGGGCGGCGGAAGGCCTGCCCCGGCACGACCTCGAAGAGGTCGCCGCGTGCGAACGAGGCCTTGGCAGATTCGACGAGGGCCGCGTACTCCCCCGGCTCGTGATCGCGGGACGACTGTGCGGATGCCGCTGGCGAGACGAAGGGGCTGAGCACCTCGGTGCGGGGCATCCCCTCGGTCGAGGTCGTGCCGTCGGAGAACTCGAAGTCGTGCCTGGTGGCGTCGCCGCGCTGCCGGTCGACGGCGAGCACGGAGTCTGGCAGGAACACGACGAGGTCGCGCTGGTCTCCGCCGTTCGGCGCTTCGAGGGCCTCGATCTGCCGGACGAGGTCGTAGCCGAACGAGCCGTAGAGGCCAAGGTGCGGGACGTCGTCCGGCATGGTCTCGATGATGGCGCGCAGCACGCTGAAGCTCGACCGCCTGCGGGTGCGCTGCTCCTCTGGGATGATCTCGTCGCGCTGCGAGGTGACGTCGATCTCGACCTCGCCGTCGGCGAGCACTCGCACGGTGACGCCGTCGAGGCGCTCGAAGGCGTCGGTGAATGCGCGCAGCGGGATGCTCCCACGCTCGTTCAGCGTGCGCATGCGCAGGTTGAACCCGCGGCCCTCGATCATGAGGGGCGGATCGATGAATCCGATGTCCCATCGCGTGTACCTGCCCGGGTACTCGACGCCAGAGGAGAGGACGACGCCGTAGCGGTCGTTGAGACCGGTCTGGATGTCATCCATCTCTTCCGGGCTGGCAGCACGGGAGGTGTGGGAGATCGTGAGCACTGGGTTCCTAGGTCTGGAGTTCGGTCAGAGGCGTTCCGCGATGGCGGCGGTCGCGGTGCGCCACGCATCTCGCGTGGCTGGCTTGAGGCTCGAGACGCTGAGCTCGCCGCCACCGACGAAGGCGTGGTCGTACGGTACCTCAACGACGGCGCGCGTGAGCCTCTCGAAGTGGTGGTGCAGACGCTCGGTGAGCGCCTGGTCTTCCTTCGCGGAGGGACTGGAGAGGATGGTGACGGCGTTCTCGAGCTTCTCACCGAAGCCTCGCTCACGGAGTCCGTCGGCGAGCCAGGCCGCGGAGGCGGCCGTGTCCTCTCTCGCGGTTGAGACGATGACGAGCTGGTCGGCGACGTCGAGGGCCGCCTCCCAGTTGCTGGCGCGCATGTTGTTGCCGGTGTCGACGACGAGGACGCGGTAGAAACGGCTCAGGGTGCGGTGCATGCGCGAGAACGCCTCTGCGTCGATGATCGCCGCGGAAGCTGCGTCGTCGTCGGATGCGAGCACGTCGAATTGCGCGTCCCCCTGCGGTCGCACGAATCGGTCGACGTCGGCGATGGTCGCGCCTCCCGAGACCTCGAACCTCGGCAGCTGTCGCAGGAAGTCGACGGCCGTGTTGCGGTGGTTGCCGGCGTGCGAACGCCACCCGAGCGTGCCGCGGGTTTCATTGTTGTCCCAGGCGAGCGTGTAGCCGCCGCGGATCTCGCCGAACGTAGCGGCGATCATGAGCGTCGCGGTGGTCTTGTGCGCGCCGCCCTTGGGGTTCATGACGACAACGGTGCGCGAGCCGTCGAACTGCCGCTGCACTCGGCGGATCTCGTCACGCTTGACTCGCTCGGCCTCGCCTGGCCCGAGCTTGATGAGCCCGCCCGTTCCGAGGCGCAGGGCGCTGCGCCAGCCTTGCTGCGCCGGGGCTTCCGGTGCCGCCTGCTTGTCGGCGAGCAGGTCGGCGAGCGTCGGGGCGGAGGTGTCGCTCTTGCGGCGTTCCGGCGCGGTCGCGGATGCTGCTCTGGCGACCGCTCCTGCGGTGGCGGTTGCTGCGACTGGGGCTGGGTTCGCCGACTCTGGGGCTGTGTCGGCACGAGCGCGCTCACTCGCTCCCGCCTCGGCGCGTTCGAGCTCCTCGAGCTCCCGCATCTGGCGCGCGTCGCGGGGGAATCTCGGCTGCCACGGCTGTGTGTCCTCGAGGCCGTCCTCGTCGATCCGGTCCTCGAACCAGACCGGGGGTGTGTCCGCGTTCGAGGGGTTGCCCGCCTCGTCGTCATACGGCTCTGGGCTCTCGGGCGCGGGTCCGCTCTCGTTCTCTGTCTCGGGAAGCCCTGCATCGGGCGCAGGGGCTGGCTGCGCGGCCTCCGCGTCCTGGTCGAGGGCGTGGTGCATCATCTCGACCCTCGGGATGCGAACGGTCTCGTGCACATTCCCTTGCGGGAGGAATCCGTCGCTGTTCGCTCCGACCGTCTCGTCTTGGCGGTCCTCGGAGACGGGTTCGACTGAGGACCCGGCCGCGGCCCCTCCGGGGGCGAGTCGGTCCGTGAGCTCGTCCTCGCCAGGCGCCAGCTCACCGACGTCGCCTGTCTCGATGAGGCTCCCGTCCGGAGAGACGCGGAGCGGGAAGACACCGTCGATGTCGATCGTGCGGAGGTCGATCACGATCTCCTCGCGCGTCGCGCGATCGACGACTCGCGTCATGATCGCCGACCGAAGCTCATCCGCGTCGGCCGCGATGATGCGCTCGACCGAGTCGCCTTCCCGAATCTCGCCGACGCCATCGCGGCGGATCAGCACCTCAAGCGCGAGGATGTCCGGTTCGGCATTGGTCATTGCAGCTCTTCTCACTTCAGGAGGTCGACGGAACGAATCCCAGACTGACAACGCTATCGCGTTCGGCTTCGAGGTCTGCGACCGTCGCCGCGAGGCGCGTTCGCGTCAGCTCGCCGAGCGCGAGCCCCTGGACGACCTGCCAGTCGCCGCCACTGGACGTCACCGGAACACCCGCGACGAGGCCTTCGGGGATGCCGTAGTCGCCCTTCGAGGGGAGCGCGGCCGTCGTCCAGTTGCCCTCGGGGGTCCCGAGCACCCAGTCACGGACGTGGTCGACCGCGGCGGATGCCGCCGAAGCGGCCGATGAAGCACCTCTCGCCGCGATGATCGCGGCGCCCCTCGTCGCAACCGTCGTGACGAACTCGCCATCGATCCAGGCATCGTCGGCGATGCGCTCACGGATCGGGGCACCCGCGATCGTGCCGTGATCGACGTCCGGGACCTGCGTGTTCGAGTGGTTTCCCCAGACATGGATGCGCGACACCTCGCCAGCGCCGACGCCAGCCTTCGCGGCGAGCTGGGCGATCGCTCGGTTGTGGTCGAGACGCATCATGGCAGTGAAGCGCTCGCCCGGAACATCTGGCGCTGCGGCACGGGCGATCGCGGCGTTCGTGTTGGCGGGGTTGCCGACGACGAGCACGCGGACATCATCGGCGGCGTGCGTCCCGATCGCGCGGCCCTGCGGCGCGAAGATACCGCCGTTCGCTTCGAGCAAGTCGGCGCGGTCCATGCCATCACGCCTCGGCATCGACCCGACGAGCAGGGCGATGTTCGTCCCGTCGAAGGCCGCGTCCGCATCGTCGAAGACGTCCACTGAGCGGAGCAGCGGGAAGGCGCCGTCGGCGAGCTCCATCGCCGTTCCCTCTGCTGCTTTGACCGCCTGCGGGATCTCCAGGAGCCGGAGCTCGACCGGAGTATCGCCGAGCATGGCGCCCGATGCGATGCGGAAGAGGAGCGAGTAGCCGATGTTGCCGGCTGCTCCCGTGACGGTGATGCGGACTGGCGTGGTGCTCATGCCTCCACCCTATTCGGACAACGCAGAAGCCCCGCATGCTGCCGAGGCAGGATGATGCGGGGCTTCCGAGGCGCAAGCCTTGCGTGCGGTCGGGTGTCGCTTACGCGGACACTCGTGCAGCGAGGTTCTCGGCGATCGAGTTCATGAAGTCGTCGGTCGTCTGGAAGGGGGTGCCCTCGCCGACGAGCGCGGCGAGGTCCTTCGTCATCTTGCCCGACTCGACGGTCTCGATGACAACCTCTTCGAGAGCCTGCGTGAAGTCGATGAGCTCCTGGTTGCCGTCGAGCTTGCCGCGGTGCGCGAGGCCGCGCGTCCAGGCGTAGATCGAGGCGATCGGGTTCGTCGACGTGGGCTTGCCCTGCTGGTGCTGGCGGTAGTGGCGCGTGACCGTGCCGTGCGCGGCCTCAGCCTCGACGACCTTGCCGTCGGGAGTCGTGAGGACGCTCGTCATGAGGCCGAGCGAGCCGAAGCCCTGCGCGACGGTGTCCGACTGGACGTCGCCGTCGTAGTTCTTGCAGGCCCAGACGTAGCCGCCCTCCCACTTGAGCGACGCAGCGACCATGTCGTCGATGAGGCGGTGCTCGTAGGTGATGCCTGCCGCGTCGAACTTCTCCTTGAACTCGGCCTCGAAGATCTCCTGGAAGATGTCCTTGAAGCGACCGTCGTACTTCTTCAGGATGGTGTTCTTCGTCGACAGGTACACGGGGTAGCCGCGCGTGAGGCCGTAGTTGAGCGATGCGCGAGCGAAGTCGGTGATGGATGCGTCGAGGTTGTACTGCACCTGCGCGATTCCGTCGCCCGGGGAGTGGAACACCTCGAACTTCTGCGGCTCGGAGCCATCGTCCGGCGTGAACTCGACCGTGAGCTTGCCCTCTCCCGCGAAGCGGAAGTCGGTCGCACGGTACTGGTCGCCGAACGCGTGGCGGCCGACGATGATCGGCTTGTTCCAGCCCGGCACGAGGCGCGGGATGTTCGAGATGATGATGGGCTCGCGGAAGATGACGCCGCCCAGGATGTTGCGGATGGTCCCATTCGGGGAGCGCCACATCTGCTTGAGGCCGAATTCCTCGACGCGTGCCTCGTCAGGGGTGATCGTCGCGCACTTGATGCCGACGCCGTGCTTCTGGATCGCGTGCGCCGCGTCGACCGTGATCTGGTCGTCCGTCTCGTCGCGCTTCTCGATGCCCAGGTCGTAGTACTCGAGGTTAACGTCGAGGTACGGGTGGATGAGCGTGTCCTTGATCTTCTGCCAGATGATGCGGGTCATCTCGTCGCCGTCGAGCTCGACAACCGTTCCTTCGACCTTGATCTTCGCCATAGAGTTCTCCTTCTGAGCGCGGTTTGCCTCCAGCTTACCGGGGCCGCATTCGGAGGATTACTCAGACGGAGCGCTACTCTGCATCCATGAGCGAGCTGTATATCGAAGAGCTGTCCGCCGACAACATCGTCGCCGCCAACACGCTCACCCTGAAACCAGGCCAGGAGGCGTTCGTCGCGCCTGTCTCGCACTCCATCTCGGAGGCCTACGTCAGCCAGACGACGTCATGGCCGAGGGTCGTCGTGCTCGATGGTCGAGTCGTGGGCTTCATCATGGCGAACTTCGACGAGGACGCTCCCGACGAGCTGTTCCGGGCGACGATCATGCGCATGAACGTCGATGCCGACTTCCAGCGCCGTGGTGTCGGATCGTTCGCGGTGACGGCGATCCTCGATGAGGCTGCGCGTCGCGGCTTCGACAAGGTGACCACCATCTGGGAAGAGGGCGACCTCGGGCCTGGCGATTTCTTCCGCAGCCTCGGGTTCGTCGTCACCGGTGAGACCCAGTATGGGGAGACGATCGGCGAGCGGGAGCTAAGCCAGCACGGAACCGGCTCGCTGTAGAGCCGTTCGACCCAAATCGCTGCCCGGCGTTTCACCCTCTTGCGGAACCGCGAGAGGGTGAAACGCCGGGCAGCGATCGTGTGATGGAGTCGGGGATGCGGTCGTGTCTAGTAGGCGCGAGCCGACAGGCAGGTGACCCCGCCCTCGAGCTTCTCGAACTCCGAGATGTCGAGGGTCACGACGTTGTAGCCCAGGCGCTTCACGAGCTTCGCGGTCGCCGGTGCGGCAGCCGAGACGAGCACGGTATCCGCATCCAGCGGCAGGATGCTCGCACCGAGCAGCTCGGGTGCCTCGATGTAGCCGCCGAACAGCGAGGGTTGCTCCAACGCGGGAGTCCAGGCGAGGACGGTCCCGTCTGGCAGGGCGGTCGCGACGCTCTTCAGGTGCAGCGCTCCGCTGATGGGGACCGCGACAACGCGGTAGCCGAGATCGAGCGCGATCTCGCGCAGCGCGCGGATGCCCTCGGCGTTCGTGCGGGTGGAGGCGCCGACGTAGACGGTGTCGCCCGCGAGGAGCACGTCGCCCCCGTCGAGGGTCGCCGGGGCCTCGATCTCCATCGTGACGAACTCGGTCTCGGCGAGCGCGGCGCGGACGCCAGGCAGCTCCGCGCGGCGGGAAGACGCCCCACTGCGACCCAGGATGGCGACCTGGCCGAGCACGATGACCTGGTCCTCGGTGAAGACGGAGTCCGGCATGGTCTCAGCCGCTGGGACCTCGCGGGTCTCCCACCCGTGCTCGTCCAGCAGCGCGACGTAAGACTCCCACTGCTCGTTGGCGCGATCGCGATCGACCGCCGCGCGCTCCTGGAAGGTGACCTGGGCATCCTGCGGGTTCGCCGCGGGGATGCGCACGAGCGCCAGTTTGCTGTTCGACTCCGCGAAACGGCGGAGCTCCCCCGCGTGCGCGACGCGAGAGGACACCTCTCGGAGCATCTCGGCGACCTGCCGGCGGAACAGCGTCGGCCCGATGAGCGCCGTGAACACGGTGCCGGAGACGAGGAACACGAAGTTGAGCCCGAAGAACTCCGTGAAGATCGCAGACCACGTCTCGCCGGTGAACTCAGCGCCACCCGTCGCGAGCCGGACGACGTACCCCACCGTGCCCGCGATGAGCGCGAGCACGAATCCGGCGATCGCGGCGATCCACCAGTTGCGGAGCCAGCCGAGCCAGCCGACGAGCGTGACGAGGACCAGCAGGAGGAGCACCGGCAGCGAGTAGAAGTCGAACGTGTCGGTGAGCGTCGTGAGCGGCGAGATGACCCCCGTGAGGTCTCGCTCGTTCATGACGACGAGCGACGTGAGGAGCGTCGCCAACGCGACGCCCATCGCGGCGACGAGTGCCGCGTTGAAGCGCGTTCCGCCGTCGAGCTCGCTGACGCGGGTGACGGGCTGGGAGTTCTTGGTGCTCAATTGCTGCTCTCGTAGGTGTCGATTGCGGCCGCGGTCGGATCGCGCATCGCGCGGATCAGAGCGGGTCAGTGGAAGAAGTGGCGCTCGCCCGTGAAGTACATCGTCACGCCCGCCTTCTCGGCGGCCGCGATGACCTCCTCGTCGCGGATGGATCCGCCCGGCTGCACGACGGCGCTCACGCCGGCCTCGAGCAGCACTTCCAGGCCGTCCGCGAACGGGAAGAACGCGTCTGACGCGGCAACGGATCCAGCGGCCCGCTCTCCTGCCCGCGAGACGGCGAGGTGGCAGGAGTCGACGCGGTTGACCTGCCCCATGCCGACGCCGACGGAGGCTCCGTCTGCGGCGAGGAGGATCGCGTTGGACTTCACGGCGCGGCAGGCTCGCCACGCGAACTCGAGGTCCTCGACGGTCTGCCCGGTGGCGGGGGCCCCGGAAACGAGCGTCCAGCTCTCGACGAGCGACACGCTCGGCTCGAAGCGGTCTGCGCTCTGGATGAGGAAGCCCCCGGAGATCTGACGCACCTCGCGCTCCTCGGGCGCCGGGTTCGCGGGAAGCTGGAGGAGGCGGATGTTCTTCTTCGTGCGCAGCACCTCGAGCGCCTCGGGCGCGAAGCTCGGCGCGATGACGACCTCGGTGAAGATCTTCGCGAGCGTCTGCGCCATCTCGAGCGAGACCTCGCGGTTGGCGGCGACGACGCCGCCGTAGGCACTGACCGGGTCGCAGGCGTGCGCGCGACGGTGAGCCTCGGCGATGGCCTCGGCCGGTGCGAGCCCCGCAGGCGCGACCGCGATGCCGCACGGGTTGGCATGCTTGATGATGGCGACAGCCGGCGAGGTGTGGTCGAACGCCGCCCGGAGGGCCGCGTCGGCATCGACGTAGTTGTTGTACGACATCTCCTTGCCGTGGAGCTGCTCGGCCTGGGCGATGCCCCTGCCGTCTGCTCGCCCGTACACGGCCGCGACCTGATGCGAGTTCTCGCCGTAGCGGAGGACAGCGAGCTGGGTGCCCTCGATGGTGAAGGAGCCCGGGAGCACGTCGGACGCCGAGCCTGCGGCGGGTTCCGCAGCTGCAGCCGCCTCGACCTCCTGGATGTGCGACGCGAACCACGCACCGACAGCCTGGTCGTAGCTCGACGTGTGCTGGAACGCGGCGGCGGCAAGCGCGCGACGCGTCGACAGCGTCACACCTCCGCCAGAGATCTCGTCGAGAACCCTGGCGTAGTCGCTCGGAGACGTGACGATCGTGGCGTTCGCGAAGTTCTTTGCGGAGGCGCGCACCAGGGCGGGGCCGCCGATGTCGATCTGCTCGATGATCGCCGGCGCATCTGCCCCGGAGGCAACCGTCTCGACGAAGGGGTAGAGGTTCACGACGATGAGCTCGAACGGCTCGATGCCGAGCTCCTCGAGCTGACGGAGGTGGTCGGCGATCCGCCGGTCAGCGAGGATCCCCGCGTGCACGCCTGGGTGCAGTGTCTTGACACGACCGTCAAGCGACTCCGGGAACCCGGTCACCTGCTGCACGTCCGTGACGTCGAATCCCGCCTCGCGGATGGTCTTCGCGGTCGAGCCGGTGGAGACGATCTCGACCCCGACAGCATTCAGTCCTGCGGCCAGCTCGAGCAGGCCGCTCTTGTCGCTCACGGACACGAGCGCGCGCTTGGGCTCGATCCGCTCGAGGGTGGTCAGCGATTCGTGTGAAGCGGGGGTGCTCATGCGTTGGCTCTTTCCTCGAGTGCGATTTCGCCCGAGGCAACGCCTCTGACGGTGTCTTCCAGCAGACGGCGCTCCGCGACCTTGATGCGGCCATGGAGCAGCTCCTCGGTATCACCGGGGAGTACGGGGATGCGGACGCGATCGACGATCGGACCGGTGTCGACGCCGTTGTCGACGATGATGATGGAGGCGCCCGTCTCAGCCACGCCGGCATCGAGCGCGTCGCGCACGGCATGCGCCCCTGGGAACTCCGGCAGGTACGCGGGGTGGGTGTTCAGGAGACGCGGGGCCAGCGCATCCACCATGGCAGGCGGCACGAGCCGCATGAAGCCGGAGAGCAGCGTGAGGTCCGGCTCGAAGCTCTGGATCTGCGCGAGCAGCTCCACGCCCCAGGCCTCCCGGTCGGCGAAGTCCTTCGGGCGCACCACGAACGACGGGATGCCGAACTCCTGCGCGAGCGCGAGGCCGGCTGCATTCCGGTCGGCACCGATCGCCACGATCTCGGCGCCGATAGGCGATGCGGAATCGGCGGAGGCCCGGAGTGTCTCGAGCAGCGCCTGCAGGTTCGAACCCGCGCCGGAGATGAGGACGACTACCTTGAGCACCGGGTCAGTCTAATCGCTGCGCGCGGTCGGGGCTCCCGGGTCGGCCCTGCTCAGTCGTCGAGATCGATGTCGGCGTAGATGTCCGGCTCGTCGTCGTAGCGCGGGTTCTCGACCTTGAGCCGCTTCGCGCGGCGAATCTCGGATGTCTGCCGCTCCGCAGGCTGATCGTCGGCGCGCACCTCGAGTGCGGTTCCCGGCTTCTTCTCGACCTCGCCCGGATCCTCGAAGCGCTTCGAGACGGCGTCCGCGACCCAGGTGCGCTCGTCGGTGCCATCACGTCGTGCGCGGCGCTTGGAGGAAGCAGCGCTCGCGCCCGCCGGTGAACCGCTCACCTTCTCACGCGGCTGCGGTCCGCTCGGCTCGTCACGTCCCGTCGGCGTCGACGTGGGCGTGCCGACGGTTGCACGACTGTGCTTCTTTCGCCCATCACGGGCGCTCCTGCCGGATTCCTCGGCGGCGGCATCGTCGGCTTCATCGTCTTCATCGAGCTGCTCAGCAGAGAGCGGCACCAGTGCCCCGACGAGGGCGCCGAGCGCAAGCGTTCCGAACGCGCTGGCACCGGTGAGCAAGGGGAAGGGGCCGATCTCCGCGAGGCGACCAGGGCCAGCCGAGCCGCCAGCAGCAAGGGCGAGGATCCCGATCGCGACGGCCGCGAGCGCCGCGGCCGCCACCGCGACCGAGACGCGAGTCCACACGCCCCGGTCTGCACCAGCCGGGGCGTGCATCCGAACCCCCACCATGGCAGCAAGCCCGACCAGGACAGGAACGGCGATGATCGAGACAGCGAGCAGTGGCGGAGACGCCGGGATGGCGCCGAGAAGCGGGAGGACGGGCATGGGGCCGACCAGCGTCTCGACGGGGGTGACCTGCGACCCGGTGCCGATCGCGAACCCAGAGCCGAGCATCCACGCAGCAGACCAGACGACGCCGTTCACGGCGATCACGAGCTGACTGAGCCCAACCACGATCGCGCTCGTCACATCGAGCGGGAGCGACTGGAAGAGCGCCAGGATGCTCGCGAGCCCCACGAGGACAGCGACGAGCAGCAGCACCGCTCCCGCTCCGAGGATGCCGGTGACCATGAGCCCGGCCGCCCTCAGCCCCTGGGACAAGGCCGCCCGTGTGCGCTCCTCGACGCTCGAGAGGATCGAGTCGAACGGTGCGACCTGCCATCCGCGCGCCCCGACGAACGCGGCGCCCAAGAAGACGACCGCACCCACGACGGCGGTCTGCCAGACGCCGATGTCGAGGCCACGGCCGCTCGCCGCGAGCGACACCCCGGCGGCGGCGGCGCCGAACAGCGCACCGGTCAGGAGGAGGCCGGGCCAGATGAGGTCGGAGGCCGCACGCACGCGAACCCCGGTCACGTGAGCCAACCACACCGTGAGGAGCGTGAGGCCCAGGGGCATCACCCGCAGCGTGAAGGTCACCGCCTCGGTTCCGGCAGGCACAAGAGCCGAGCTCGGGTCGAGCACCGCCCCCACGGACCCCCCGAGCGAGAGAGCCCAGATGGCCGCCGCGTACTCGAAGCCAGCAGCGAAGTCGCTGCCGAAGCCCGTCGTCGCCAACTGCACCGCGACGACCGCGAGCAGCGGGACGCCGAGGCCGACCGCAGCCGCGACGAGCGCGTCGACGGCCGAGTACAGGTACGTGATCGGGCGAGGCATAGCACCCCGACGATAGCCGCTAACCTGCCGGAATGACTGGATCAACAGGCCCTCACGAGATGACAGACATCCGACGCGCCATCGACGCTCTCGACGCCCGAATCGTGGAGCTCATCGGCGAGCGGCAGCGCTGGGTCGAACGCGCGGCGGTCGCCAAACGCGGTCAGGACACTGGTGCGGTGCGGGCTCCAGCGCGCGTGGAGCAGGTCATCGCGAAGGTGCGGGCACTCGCGGAACAGGGTGGAAGCTCCCCTGCGGTCGTCGAAGCGAGCTATCGCGCCATGATCGGCGCGTTCATCGAGCTGGAGCTGCACCAGCACGGCGGCGCGGCCACCGGCCAGTCCGACTGACCTCCGTGATCGGACGGCCCGCGTCCTCACCTGACAGAAGTCCGGTGCTTCCTGCGACGCACGCCAGCGGCGCGGCGGTCAGCGCTCCAGGAGCTGCTGGAACGGACCTCCCGCGGCACGGAGGCCGTCTGGTGCCCCCTCCTCCACGACCCGTCCTGCGTCGAGCACGATGACTCGATCGGTGTCGTCGAGCGTATCGATCCGGTGGCTGATCTCGAGGATGCTGCGCCGCCCGGCCCACTCCGCGAGGCGTGCGCGGACGGTCCGCTCAGTGGCACCGTCGAGCGCGCTCGTCGCCTCGTCGAGCACAAGCACCTCCGGGTTCGCCAACACAGCGCGTGCGATCGCGACGCGCTGCCGCTGCCCGCCAGAGAGGCCGCCGCCGCGCTCTCGCACCGGAGTGCCAAGGCCCTTCGGCTGCTCGCGCACCCATTCGTCGAGGGCGGCGACGCGCAAGGCCTGGAAGATCTCCTCGTCACTCGCGTCAGGTCGGGCGAGCGCAACGTTCTGCCCCACCGTGCCGTCGCTCAGGTACGGACGCTGCGGCACGAGTGCGATCCGGGTGCGCAGCTCGTCGAGCGGGATGCGCTGCAGGGGTTGCGGAGCACCGGGACGGCTGCCGGCCAGCGACACCGACCCGAGATCCGGGTCCCAGAAGCGGAGGGCGAGCGACGCGATCGTGGACTTGCCGCTGCCGGACGGTCCCACCACGGTGAGGTGCTCGCCCGCGCGCAGCTCGAAGGAGATCCGATCGAGCACGGCCCTCGGTGCGGCGGAGGTCGAGCCGCCCGCGCCCGGGTACGCGAACGTCACGCCCTCGAAGGCGAGCGCGACCGGACGCGGCTGGAGTTCACCGAGGTCACCTCGAGCCGGTTGGACCCTGGCCGCATCGTCGGCGAGCGCATCCGTCACGAGAGGCGGCCGCTCGATGACCTCGTAGAGGCGAGCAGCGCTCGCGAACGACGCGTTGAGGTCGGTCACGAAGCTCTCGACGGCGCGAGTCGGCACGAAGAGTCCGACCGCGACCGCGAGCGCGACGAGCAGCTGCTCGTAGCCGAGGCCCCCGGTCACGACGCCACCTCCTCCGACGAGCAGCACCGCGACCACGGAGCCCCACTGGAGCAGCACGACGAGTCCACCGCGGAGCGCGGCGACTCGGGAAGCGAACGCGGACGCGCGAGCCCCCGACTCGCCGCGCGCATCCATGTCCGAGAGGCGGGCCTCGGCATGCTCGAAGGCGAGCACTTCTCGCACACCCTGGACGGAGTCGCTGACGTGCTGGGCGACGACGCCCTTCGCCGCGACGGTCTCCTGCGAGGCGCGCCAGCCTGCTCGACCCCCGATCAGCGGGATCACCAGCACAACCACGACGATGAACGGCGCGATGGCCAGGGCCAGCGCTGCGCCCTGGGTGGTGCCGAGCCAGATGAGCGCGGCAGCGGGGACTGCCACCGCCGAGATCGCTGGCGGCGCCGTGTGCGCGAAGAACACCTCGACTCGGTCGATGTCGCGCGTGCCGCGTTCGCTCAGCTCACCGCTGCCCGCACCCTCGGTCGCGGCGGGGGCCTGCGGCGCGAGCCTGGCATAGAACAGGTTCCTCAGCCGAGCGAGGGCGGCGAAGGCCACGAAGTGGCCGCTGAACTGCTCGAGGTAGCGAAGGACGGCCTTCGCGAGCGCGAGCGCGACCATCGTCCAGATCGTGCCAGCGAGCGACAGCGCCCCGGAGACGCCGAGCATCGCGACGACCAGGATGGCGATGCCCGAGAGCTGTCCGACGATCCGCAGCAGAGTGGCGAGGGCCAGCGGCCAGAGCAGCGGCGCCGTCTGGCGCAGCAGCCAGGCCACAAGCTGGGGCCCGGTGGGCTGGCGAGTGTCGAGCGCAGTGGATGCGGCGGTCATCGTCGCGCTCCCCTTCCGTGTGTGTGGCCAGGGTGCTGCGGTGGCCGCGAACGCGAACCGTCGGCATCCGCCGGACGACTAGGAGCTGTCGCTTCGAGGGTGACGACTCTGTCGGCCGCGAGGATGCTGGTCGGCCGGTGCGAGACCATGACGACCGTTCGCCCTTCTGCCAGCTTCGCGAGCGCCCGCGTGATGAGGCGCTCGGAGCGCAGGTCGACCTGGGCGGTCGGCTCGTCGAGGAGCAGCACGCTCGCATCCCGCAGGAACGCCCTGGCGATGGCGACGCGTTGCGCCTGCCCGCCCGAGATCGAGAGGCCGCTCTCGCCGACCTGCGTCGCGAGACCGTCCGGGGAGCGCCCGAGGTCTTCGCTGAGTTCCGCCGCGGCAAGGGCGGCCCATAGCTCGTCGTCGCTGGCGTTCGGCTTCGCGACCCGGAGGTTGTCGGCGACGGTGCCGGTGAAGAGGAACGTGGTCTGCTCGACGACGGCGAGCGTGGCACGCGCCTGTGAGCTGCCTGCTGGCTCTCCCCCGACGAGCACGATCCCCTGGCGAGGCGCGAGGAGCCCTTGGGCCAGGGTCAGGAGCGTCGACTTGCCCGAACCGCTCGGGCCGGTGATGACGACTCGCTCTCCAGGCTCGATGCGCAGCGAGTACTCCGAGAGCACCGCCTGCCCTCGCTCGTAGCCGGCGGTGACGCTGCGCAGTTCGAGCGCAGCCACTCGGTCTGGTCCGGCGGGCGCCGACGCCGGTGCCGGGCTGTCAGCCACGGGCCGGGCGGCGATCGCGGCGCTCAGCTCCCGCTCGGCGTTGCGGCCCGTCATGCCGATGTAGAAGAACTGGCCGACGATGTCGACGGGCCCCGTCAGCAGGGTCGAGAGCAGCACCAGTGCTGCGGCCTGACCAGGCGTGATGGCGCCGTCCTCGAGTCGCCAGACGGCAAGGCCCGCCGCGCCCGTGATCATGGCGAGCGAGAAGACCGCGTCGACCGCCAGGATGAGGACCTGGTTGCCGGCGAGCAGCCGCATGACCCTGCGTCTGTTCTGCTCGCCTCGCTCACGCAGCTCCTCACCCGTCCGCGCGGCGGCCCGGTTCAGGGTCAGGGTCGTGAGGCCCTGGATGGCGCTGAGGAAAGCCGCCGAGAGCTGACCCGCGCTGCGCCTGTACGCGCCCGTCGATGAACGGAACGCGCGCTGGACCCCGATGATGATGAGGGGGATGAGCGGCACGAGCAGCAGCAGGAGCCCGGCGGTGAGCGGGTCGATGGAGACGGCGATGACCGCCAGCACGAGGAGCGGCGTGGTCAGCGAGGCGATGATCGGCCCGAGGAATCCCGCTCGGTAGGCGGATGCGCGGTCGATCGAGGCGGTGGCCATGCTGACGAGGGAGCCCGTGCGTTCCCGGCCGAGGGCCAGCGGCCCGACGGCGAAGAGCTGGCCGACAAGCAGCTGGCGCAGGGCGCGTTCGGTCGAGTTCTTGCTGCGCTGGACCAGGACCGTGGAGACTGCGGCGGCAGCGGCTGCCGCCACGACCAGAGCGCCCAGGAGGATGACGGTGCTCGCGTTCGGAAGCTCCCCCGCGAGGATTGAGTCGAGTGCTCCTCCGACGAGCAGCAGAACGCCAGCCAGGGCCAGCGCCTGCAGCCAGCCGAGCGCCAGGGGCACCGCGACCCTCGCCCTCGAGGTCGCACCGACGACACGCGGGTCGAGTGGAACCGCAGCAGCCGGATGGCCGCCAGGGTGTCCCCCGGAGTGGGCCGCGGGACGCCCTCGGGGATTCGAGCCCGACTGCGCGCCGGGGTGACCGTTCGGTCGTGCTGGGGCCGACTCGGGTCGAGTCACGGGCATCCTGTCTCAGATCTCAGTGCGGCAACCGCTCAGCGGTGCCGGGTTCAAGTGCTCGACGCGAGATGGGGATCATGGCGTCGGTGAGACGAATGGGCTGCAGCCCGTGTCTCCACGGGGCTGCAGCCCACTTCGTCGTGTGCAGAGCCGGTGCTCTGCGGCTGCTCGCTAGAGCGCTGCGTAGACCTCGCGGAGGAGGTTGGCGGTCTCGGTGGGCGTCGTGCCGACGCGGACGCCTGCAGCCTCGAGGGCCTCCTTCTTCGCCTGCGCGGTGCCCGCGGACCCGGTGACGATCGCGCCCGCGTGCCCCATGGTCTTGCCCTCAGGGGCGGTGAAGCCGGCGACGTAGCCCACGACGGGCTTCGTCACGTGCGCCTTGATGTACTCGGCGGCACGCTCTTCGGCGTCTCCGCCGATCTCGCCGATCATGACGATCGCCTTCGTGTCGGGGTCAGCCTCGAACGCCTCGAGGGCGTCGATGTGCGTCGTGCCGATGACGGGGTCGCCACCGATGCCGATCGCGGTCGAGATGCCGAGGTCGCGGAGCTCGTACATCATCTGGTACGTGAGCGTGCCCGACTTGGAGACGAGGCCGATGGGGCCGGCGCCCGTGATGTTCGCGGGCGTGATGCCGGCGAGCGACTTCTCCGGGGAGATGATGCCTGGGCAGTTCGGGCCGATGAGGCGCGTCTTGCCGACGCTCTGCGCGTGCGACCAGGCTTCGGAGGAGTCCTTGACCGGGATGCCCTCGGTGATCGCCACGGCAAGCGGGATCTCGGCGTCGATGGCTTCGATGATGGCGTCCTTGGCGAAGGCCGGCGGCACGAAGATGACGGTGACGTTCGCGCCGGTGGCCTCGATGGCCTCCTTCACGGTGCCGAAGATCGGGAGTTCCTTGCCCGCGAGCTCGAGCGTCTGCCCGGCCTTGCGGGGGTTGGTGCCCCCGACGATGTTGGAGCCGGCCTCGAGCATGCGCGTGGCGTGCTTCGAGCCCTCAGAGCCGGTGATGCCCTGAACGATGATCTTGGAGTTCTCGTCGAGGAAGATCGACATTGTTGTTCCTTCTCTGCTTTTCTTCGGGCGACTCAGGCGCGGGCGGCGAGTTCGGCGGCCTTGTCGGCTGCCTCGTCCATGGTGGCGACGACGGTCACGAGGGGGTGGTTCGCCTCGGCGAGGATGCGACGACCCTCTTCGACGTTGTTGCCGTCGATGCGGACGACGATCTGCTTCGTGGCCGAGTCACCGAGCGTGTTGAGCGCGCCGACGATGCCGTTGGCGACGGCGTCGCACGAGGTGATACCGCCGAAGACGTTCACGAAGACCGACTTGACCTGCTCGTCGCCGAGGATGACGTCGAGACCCGCGGCCATGACCTCAGCGGATGCTCCGCCTCCGATGTCGAGGAAGTTGGCGGGCTTCTGTCCGCCGTGCTTCTCGCCTGCGCCAGCGACGACGTCGAGCGTCGACATGACGAGGCCAGCGCCGTTTCCGATGATGCCGACGGAGCCGTCGAGCTTCACGTAGTTGAGGTCGTGGGCCTTCGCCTTGACCTCGAGCGGGTCGAGCCCGCCTGCAGCCTCGGCGAGCGCGACGTGGTCGGCGTGACGGAACTCGGCGTTCTCGTCGATCGTGACCTTGCCGTCGAGAGCGACGATGTCGCCGCCCTTGGTGAGGACCAGCGGGTTGACCTCGACTAGTGTCGCATCTTCCTGGTTGTACACCTCGTAGAGCTTGACGAAGACGTCAGCGACCTTGGCGACGAGCTCTTCCGGGAAGTTCGCGGCGCGCGCGATCTCCTCGGCCTTGGCTGCGTCGATGCCGCGGATCGGGTCGACGGCCACACGCGCGAGCGCCTCTGGCTTCTCGACGGCGAGCTGCTCGATCTCCATGCCACCCTCGACGCTCGCCATGGCGAGGTACGAGCGGTTGGCGCGGTCGAGGAGCACGGAGAAGTAGAACTCCTGGTCGATGTCCGCGCCCTGCGCGATCATGACCTTCTCGACGATGTGGCCCTTGATGTCGAGGCCCAGAATGGCCTCGGCTGCGGTGAACGCCTCGTCGGGGGTCTTGGCGAGCTTGACGCCGCCAGCCTTGCCGCGGCCTCCGACCTTCACCTGTGCCTTGACGACGGTGACGCCGCCGATCTTCTCGGCTGCGGCCTTCGCCTCCTCGGGCGTGTAGGCCACGAGTCCCTGGAGAACTGGAACACCGTGGGCGTCGAATACATCTCGCGCCTGGTACTCAAAGAGATCCACGTTTCATCCCATCCGCGACGCGTCGTCGCGTTCGTTCGCCCGAGCCTTCGGATTCTCGCGCTCGAGCCTTCAGAATTTGCAGAGCGGACCGCATCGCCGGCAGGCAGTGTGTGCCCGCCGCCCGGCAAAACACGTCCGTCGTCCAGCCTAGTGCCAGCGGGGGCCTCAGTTGCCCAGCTTCTCGATCGGAGCGAGTTTCACGAGCAGCTTCTTTCGGCCGGCGCTGTCGAAGTCGACCTCCGCGATTCGCTTCGCCTCACTGCCGAGGATCGCGCGCACGGTGCCCTCACCGAAGTCGACGTGCGTGATGCGGTCACCGGCGACGAGCTCCATGCCGCTGTTGTCGCGCATCTGTCCCGTGACCTCGTTGATCCACTTCTGCTTCGGCTTGGCCTTGGGGGCGGTCTCGCGGCCCGCGTCGGAGTCGCGGAACCGCACGGCGCTGGAGAAGCCTGCGCTGCCGGCGTCGGCAGCGCTGCGCCCGTAGCCGCCAGCTGTCCCGTAGCCCTCGCTGCCGAGCGGCTTGCGAGCGGAGGTCACCGACCGCTGCTCGTAGCCGCCCCTGCCTGCGGCGGATCCCGGCGAGACCCTCCATTCGATGAGCTCGGACGGAATCTCCTGCAGGTAGCGGCTCGGAAGCGCAGCCGCGGTCTCGCCGAACTGCGAGCGCATCATGGCGAGCGACAGGTGCAGGCGCTTGCGCGCACGCGTGATGCCCACGTAGAAGAGGCGTCGCTCCTCAGCGGGGCCGCCTGGCTCGTCTGCGGCGATGCGGTGGGGCAGCAGCTCCTCCTCGACTCCCGTGATGAAGACCGAGTCGTACTCGAGCCCCTTCGCGGTGTGGAGCGTCATCAGAACGACGGCTCCGGACTCGTCGATGAGGTCGTCGGCAGCCGCGACGAGAGCGACATCCGTGAGGAAGTCGATGACGGAGCCGCCCGCGTTGTTCTTGTCGAACTCTGCGGCGACAGAGATGAGCTCCTCGACGTTCTCGGCACGGGCTTCGTCTTGGGGGTTGCCGGTCTGCAGGAGCTTCTCGAGGTAGCCGGTGCCCTTGACGATGGTCTTCAGCGTCTGGCTCACCGTCTTGCGCCCGGTCGGTGCGTCGATGTCGAGGCCGGCCGTCGCGTCGTCGAGCAGCTTGGCGAGCTGCGCGATGGCACCCGTGACCTTCGGCCCGAGCCCGAGCTCGCCCGCGCGGCGCATGGCGTCACGGAACGTGATGTCGTACCGGTTCGCGAAGTCCCAGATCGCAGTCTCCGTCGCCGGTCCGATCGACCGCTTCGGGGAGTTCAGGATGCGCCTCGTCGACATCTCGTCGGCTGGGTTGACGAGGGCTGTCAGATACGCGATGAGGTCCTTGATCTCGGCGCGCTCGTAGAACTTCGTGCCGCCGACGAGGCGGTAGGGCACGGCGGAGCGGATGAAGATCTCTTCGAGCGCACGCGTCTGCGCGTTGGTCCGGTAGAAGACGGCCATGTCGTTGTAGCTCTGGCCGGCATCGCGGAGCTTGTGGATCTCATCTGCGACGAATTGCGCCTCGTCGTGGGCGGAGAAGCCAGTGAAGCCGACGATCTTCGCGCCCTCGCCGCCGTCGGACCAGAGCTTCTTGTCGACGCGGTCGAAGTTGTTGCGGATGACCGCGTTGGCGGCCGAGAGGATGTTCTGCGTGGAGCGGTAGTTCTGCTCGAGCAGCACCACCTTCGCGTCGGAGAAGTCGCGCTCGAACTCGCTGATGTTGCGGATGTCCGCGCCGCGGAAGGCGTAGATCGACTGGTCGGAGTCGCCGACGACCGTGAGCGAGGCCCCAGGGATGCCGCCGTTCGCGTCGAGTTCCATGCGGGTGTCGTGCGGCACGTGCTGGGGCTCCACCGAGCGCGTGAGCTCACGGATGAGCGAGTACTGGGCGTGGTTCGTGTCCTGGTACTCGTCGACCAGCACGTGGCGGAACCGGCGCTGGTACTGGGCCGCGACATCGGGGAAGGCGCGGAGCATCCACACTGTCTGCGAGATGAGGTCGTCGAAGTCGAAGGCGTTGGCGCGACGCAGCGACTGGGTGTACTGCCGGTAGATGTCGAGGAACATCGCGTCGCGCGGGTCGCTCATGTTGGCCTGGCGTGCGAAGCCGTCGACGTCGGTGAGCTCGTTCTTCAGCTTCGAGATGCGCGACTGCACACTCGAGACGGTGAAGCCGAGCACATCGGCCTCGAGGGCCTTCACGATGCGCTTGATGAGGGCCTTCGAGTCGGCCGAGTCGTAGATCGTGAAGCTGGTCGTGAAGCCGAACTTGTCGGCCTCTCGTCGCAGGATGCGCACGCAGGCCGAGTGGAACGTGGAGATCCACATGCCATCCGCTGCACCTCCCACGATGTGCTGGATGCGCTCGCGCATCTCGGCAGCGGCCTTGTTGGTGAAGGTGATCGCGAGGATCTGGCTCGGCCAGGCCTCACGGGAGGCGATGAGACCGGCGATGCGGTGGGTGAGCACTCGCGTCTTGCCGGAGCCCGCGCCCGCCACGATGAGCAGCGCGGGGCCGCGGTAGGTGACGGCTTCCTTCTGTTGCGGATTGAGTCCGTCGAGGAGGTCGTTTTCAGAGGGATCGAAGACAGGTGGCAGTAGCGTCATGACTCGTTGATTGTAGGTGCGGCCACCGACATCGCGGAGGCCGCGGAAGGGAATCACCTTGACCACGCAGCTCACCCCCGCCCGCCGCGCGCTCGGCGGGACGCTCTCCGTCTCCCCCGTCGCCCTCGGCGGCAACGTCTTCGGCTGGACGGCCGACCGCGACGAGTCGTTCGCGATCCTCGACGCCTACGTCGAGGCCGGCGGCAACTTCATCGACACCGCTGACGTCTACTCAGCCTGGATTCCGGGCAACTCGGGTGCGGAATCCGAGACCATCATCGGCGAGTGGCTCCGCTCCCGCGGTCGCCCGGAGGATCTTGTCATCGCGACCAAGGTCGCGCAGTTCGCGAAGCGGCCGGGCCTCAGCGCCGACAATGTTCGTGCTGCCGTGGACGACAGCCTCGAGCGCCTCGGTGTCGAGCGGATCGATCTCTACTACGCGCACCGCGACGACCCGGAGACGCCCATCGCCGAGACCGCCGCCGTCTTCTCCGAGCTTGTCGACGCCGGCAAGATCAAGGCCATCGGCGTCTCGAACTACTCGCCGCCTCGGCTGCGCGAGTGGCTGGCGGCGGTCGAGAACGGCCGCCTGCACCAGCCGACGGCGCTGCAGCCCGAGTACAACCTCCTCGAGCGCGACATCGAGAGCGAGCTGCTGCCGCTGGCCCGCGAAGCCGGTATCGGCGTCGTCCCGTACTTCGCGCTGGCGCACGGCTTCCTGACGGGCAAGTACCGCAGGGACGTCGAGGTCGAGTCGGCCCGCGCAAGCTCCGTCGAGCAGTACCGGAACGACCACGGCTACGCGATCGCGGATGCGGTCGCCACCATCGCGAAGACCCACGACACCCAGCCGGGTACCGTGGCGCTCGCCTGGCTCGCCGCTCAGCCCGGCGTCGTCGCGCCGATCGCAAGCGCGCGCACGGCCGCGCAGCTGCCGCTCATCACGGACGCCTTCACGCTGAAGCTCACCGACGACGAGCTGAAGACGCTCGGCAGGGTCTCCGCGAAGGCCTGATTCCCGCCCCGAGCGCCAGAGAAGTGCGAGAGATGCACGCTCCCCGGACCGGGAGCCTGCATCTCTCGCTCTTCTGTCGCCTGGAACTTCTGTCTTCTGGTATTTCTGCCGTCTGGAACTTCTGCCGACTGGGCTGCCTCACCGAGAGGGGTGGAGCTCGTCGATCAGCGCACGGACACGACCGGGCGCATCCGCGAACACGCCGTCGACCCCCGTCCGCAGAATGCCGCGCCAGTAGGCCTCTAGTCTGCCCGCGAGCGCTGGCGGCAGGAAGTGGTCTTCTGGCCGCAGCGTCCACGTGAACACCCGCAGGTCCCTCGCGTGTGCTCGCCCGACCAGGCTCCGCCCAGCCTCCGGATGCATCGCGCCGGCCTCGTCCGCGATCCCGAGCAGCAGGTGGCTGGGGCTGATGCCGTCCGCCCACTCCGCGACCGCATCCAGCCCCCGGTCGGTGAGATCGCTCGCGTAGTCGCTCGCCACCGCGCCGTCTCGTGCTCGCCGGTCGTCAGGAACGCCCTCGCTGTCGATGAGGTAGACGAGGGATGCGCCCGCGGCCACGCCGCGTCGCCGCACCTCGCGCAGCACCTCCCCTTCGAAGCTCTCGAGCACCAGGGCGTCGAGCACGGGCGTGCCCCAGAGTCCGGCAAGCTCCCGCTCGAGGAGCTCGACGAGGTCGAAGCCGAGTCCGCGGAACCAGCTCGCATGCTTCAGCTCGATCACGAGGCGAGGCCGCTGACCCGCGGTCGTCCGCCGCTCGGCGAGCAGCTCGACGAGCTCGCGGAGCCTGATCATCGGCAGCTGCCCATCGAACGCCGTGTTCGCAGGGCGGACGCTCGGGATACGCTCCACCGCGTTCAGTGTCCGCAGCTGCTCCCACGTGTAGTCGTGGGCGAACCAGTCGGTGACCGTGCCGTCCGGCGTCCACGCTCGCCGAGCGGGGCCGAACTCGGCGGCTCTGGACCTGATATCGGTGCTCTCTCCGAGCAGCGGCTCATGTCGCACGAGAAGCACCCCGTCGCGGGTCGGGACGACGTCCGGTTCCAGCGCGTCGGCCCCCTGCCGCAGAGCCAGGAGATAGCCGTCGATCGTGTGCTCGGGGAGATGGGCGGGGGCCCCTCGGTGGCCGATGAGGAGGGGCGAGGTCTGGTGAATGGGCGCGTTCACGCGCGCAGTATGTCGCACCCCGGCGTACCGTTGGTGTCATGCGGCGTACTCGTTCGATCTATCGCGCTGGCGGCGGCTACGCGCTCCCACTCATCGTGGATCTCCTGCTCGTCGTGGTCTTCGCGATCATCGGGCGGATGAGCCACTCCGAGGGGCTGTCCCTGGCCGGCATCGTGACGACGGGATGGCCGTTTGTACTCGGGCTCCTCGTCGGCTGGGTGCTCGTGACGCTGTTCAGATGGAAGCCGTGGCGTCCGCTCCCGTCCGGAGTCTTCATCTGGGTCGTCACCGTCGGCGGCGGCATGCTGCTTCGCCTCCTCGTGGGCGACACGGCGGAGGCGGCATTCGTCGTGGTCGCATCGATCGTGCTCGGCGCGTTCCTGCTCCTCCCGCGCGTCCTGTTCGGCACCGGCCGGGATGCGCGCGCGAGCGCCCCTCGCTCGCCGAGTGTCCGCTGACGGCGCACAGCTCCAGGCTTGATTCACGAACTCTTTCGCTAGAATCCCGGCAACCCCGTCTACGGCGGGCATCTTGACCTTCGAGACAGAACGGACTCACGGACAGCCATGGCGAATTCCGCGCTAGAACGCAACCCTTACTTCAACGGGGAGGCACGCAGGCAGCACGGCCAACAGTTCGGCCAGGCGCCCACCGCTCCCCAATACGGGAGGGCGCAGTCCGCGCCGACACACGGTCAGCAGCCTCCCGCGCCCCTCACGGCCGAGCAGCTGAACGCCCAGTTCCAGGCACCGCCTGCGAGCCCCGATCAGATGGACCGGATGTCCTACGAGGACACCATCGCCAAGACCGCGGGCCTCTTCGGCATCGTGCTCGTCGCGGCCGCCGTCGCGTGGTTCGTCCCCATGCTCATGATCATCGGCGCGATCGGCGCTCTGGTGCTCTCGCTGGTGCTCGCGTTCCAGCGCGAGCCGAAGACCGGCCTCATCTTCGCCTTCGCGGCGGCTGAGGGTCTTCTCGTCGGTGGACTCTCCTCGATCCTCGAGCAGATGTACCCGGGCATCGCCATGCAGGCCGTCCTCGCGACGTTCTCCGTGGTCGCCGTGACGCTCGTGCTGTTCCGCTTCGGCAAGGTCCGCACGTCGCCTCGCATGACGAAGATCGTGCTCGTCGCCATGCTCGGCTACGCCCTCTTCTCGCTCATCAACTTCGGCATGATGATGTTCGGCTTCCAGAGTGCTGCCGGCCCCTGGGGCATGCGATCCATGGAGGTCTTCGGCATCCCGCTCGGCGTCATCCTCGGCATCTTCGCCGTCCTCATGGGCGCGTACATGCTGGTCATGGACTTCGAGCTCATCAAGAACGGCGTCGAAGGCGGAGCTCCCCGCAAGTACGGCTGGATCGGGGCCTACAGCCTCGTCTCGACCGTCGTCTTCATCTACGTCGAGATCATCCGCGTCCTCGCGATCCTGCGCGGCAACAACTAGCGCAGCACGTCGTACGCAGAATGGCCGCTCCTCCAGGAGCGGCCATTCTGTCGTTCGGGTGTGCCTGCGGCTACCGTCGCGCGGGCAGCGTCCGGTCGTCGATGCCCGCTTCGGGGTCGATGTCGAGGAGGTACAGCTCGTCCTCCGAGACGAGACGGTTGCGCACGGCGTAGTCGACGAGCCGAGCGCGCCGGTTGGTCGCGTACGAGCGTGCCCCTCCGCGGAGCCCCTCGACGCCGACGCGGTCGAGCTTCTCGCAAACGTTGTCGAGCTTGCGGTTGAAGGCGGTGACGGTCCAACCGAGCCGCTCTGCAGCTCGAGCGCTGGTTGGGATGTCGCCAAGACCGTTCTCGCCTCGAAGCAGCACCGATTCGCATAGGGCGAGGAGCAGGAGCCGCTGCGCGGGCGTCAGCGCGATGTGGGTGGCCTCGCGACCTGGAACCTCGACCGTGGAGCCGGAGCCCGCAGGAAGGTCCATGTAGACGGGTGAGACCGCGTGGATCCTGACCTCGTAGTGGCGCTCCCCTGCCGAGAAGTGGATGCTCGTGCGCTCGAAGACGATCGGGATCCGCGCGCCTGGGAGGAGCCTGGCCTGAACCCGCCCTGAGCCGTCGACGATGCTGAGTGTCATCCTGGTGCCGATGTTCGCCACGAACCAGAGTCCGTCCTTCGCGACGATGCGGAGGAGTTTGCGGTGCAGGAACGGGTTGGCGTCGAGCCGGATGTCGGCGTCGCGGCCGATCTCGATGTGCTCCCCTGGCATGACGGAGACCCACTGGCCCTGATACTCGACGGAGACCCCGTGATCGGGATTCACCTCGGCGAGCTGATTCGCGGCGTCCTGGAGGAGTGCGTGGTCGACGAGGTGATCAGAAGGCAGCTCCTCTCGTGGCAGGGACGGGAGCACGCCCGTCTCTGCGGGTACCTGGGGGTGCGGATCGGTGGAAAATCGTGGCGCCATGTCGCGAACTCTCTGAACTGAGGGGGAACTTGCCAGTCGTGAATTACCCCAACCATGCCACTACCCAACGACCTTGGCCAGCAACGTCTTTCGCTGTGGGGGCCAGTTTTTTGCCGTCATGGAGCTGCAAATTTCGGATTGAAAAGTCCGGAACTGTCTGCCGGAAAACCGAAAACCGTTCGTCTACTCCGTTTTTGACCTCTACTACCAGGCATTTATGCCCGGGCACAATTCCCCGGACCCTTTTCACCCCACGTATCGCCCTCGAGTGGCCGCCGCCAGTGGCCCCGCAGCGGCCGCCACGAAAGTGCGCGGATTTCTCCGCAGATGGCACAAAATGCACGAACGGGGATGCACATGGTGCATCCCCGTTCGCCTCAACTCTCGCCGAGCGCTACTCCCACTCGATGGTTCCCGGCGGCTTCGACGTCACGTCGAGCACAACTCGGTTCACGTCGTCGACCTCATTCGTGATGCGGTTCGAGATGCGCGCCAGCAGGTCGTACGGCAGGCGGGTCCAGTCGGCCGTCATGGCGTCTTCGCTGGACACGGGACGCAGCACGATCGGGTGGCCGTAGGTGCGCCCGTCACCCTGGACGCCCACCGACCGGACATCTGCGAGCAAGACGACCGGGCACTGCCAGATCTCGGTGTCGAGGCCCGCCGCCGTCAGCTCCTGACGCACGATAGCGTCCGCTTCTCGGAGCAAGTCGAGCCGCTCCTGGGTGACCTCGCCGATGATCCTGATGCCGAGGCCGGGGCCGGGGAACGGCTGACGCGCGACGATCGGCTCGGGAACACCCAGCTCGCGGCCCACCGCACGCACCTCGTCCTTGAACAGCGTGCGCAGGGGCTCGACGAGCTCGAACTGCATGTCCTCGGGGAGACCGCCGACGTTGTGGTGGCTCTTGATGTTCGCAGTTCCGGTGCCGCCACCCGACTCGACCACGTCGGGGTACAGGGTTCCCTGGACGAGGAAGCGGATGCGCTCCCCCGATTCCTGGGCCTCCTTGATGAGGTCGACCTCTGCCTGCTCGAAGCTGCGGATGAACTCGCGTCCGATGGCCTTGCGCTTCGCCTCAGGGTCGGTGATGCCCGCGAGCGCCGTAAGGAACTGCTCTCGCGCATCCACGGTCACGAGGCGCACGCCGATCGCGTCGACGAAGTCCTCCTCGACCTGACGGCGCTCGTCCTGACGGAGGAGGCCATGGTCGACGAAGACGCACGTCAGCTGGCTGCCGACGGCCTTGTACACGAGGGCGGCTGCGACTGCCGAGTCGACACCGCCGGAGAGGCCGCAGATGACCTTGGCGTCGCCGACCTGCTCGCGGATGCGCGCGACCTGCTCGTCGATGACCGAGGCGGGCGTCCAGTCGCTCGGGATGCCAGCTGCACGGTGCAGGAATCCTTCGATGAGCGCCTGGCCGTGCTCGGAGTGCAGCACCTCGGGGTGCCACTGCACGCCGTACAGGCCGCGCTCGGTGTTCTGGAACGCCGCGACAGGCGTGTCCTCGGTCGTCGCGAGCACCGTGAAACCCTCGGGCGCACGCGCCACCGAGTCACCGTGGCTCATCCAGACCGTCTGGTCGCCCGGCTGGCCGTCGAGGAGCGTCGACGCACCGGCTTCGAGCTTGACCGCCGTCGAGCCGTACTCGCGTCGACCCGTCTTCGCGACCTCGCCGCCGAGCTGCGTCGCCATGACCTGGAATCCGTAGCAGATGCCCAGCGTCGGAACGCCGAGCTGGAGGATGCCGGAGTCAAGGGAGGGCGCCTCTTCCGCGTACACGCTGGAGGGGCCGCCGGAGAGGATGATGCCGACGGGGTTCTTCTCGGCGACTTCCTCTGCCGAGATCGTGTGCGGCACGATCTCCGAGTAGACGCTCGCCTCGCGGACGCGCCGCGCGATGAGCTGCGCGTACTGCGCGCCGAAATCGACGACGAGCACTGGGCGCTGATCTGTGGCCTGCGGGTCGGTGGTTGCCATGGACACCTTTCGGGTGGTGCGGAGAGAACTCGGTGCGGCTGCGGTGGTGTGGGAGTGCTACTTGGTGCGGCGCTGGTGCTCGGCGAGCGACTGCTGCACGTCGGCGTCGAGTTGTTCGCGTTCCGTCTCGCTCAGGCTCGCCTCGAACGCCCGGAGCTTCTCGTCTTCGCCTGCCTCGGCAAGTCGCTGCTCTTCGCGGAGCACGAGGTCACGCTTCGCTCGGCGCGACATGAACCACTCCGTGATGAACGACAGGAACGGGACGATGCCGCCGGCCGCCATGGCGATCAGCCACACGATGGGCCAGCGCATCTGCTGCCACAGCACGTACGACGCGATGAGGTACACGACGTAGAACCAGCCGTGGACGATGAGCACCCAGAGGCTCAAGTTGAGCGCCGTCGTCGTGTCCTCCTGGACCAGCGCGATGAACCCGAACGGGCCGAACGCCTCGACCTCGAGGTGGAAGACGTACTTGAGGAACATCTCGACGCACAGCAGCAGGAGGAGGATGCCGGTCACATAGGCCGTCACCTGATAGAAGCGGAGCGCCCGTCGGAAACCGGGGTTGGCAGTCAGGAGGGCGTCGTGAGGCATGGCCTCTAGTCTAGGCGAACGGCCTCGCGCTTCGTTCGCTCGTCCAGCATGGCCTTCAGCCGGTCGCGCTTGAGCTGCTCGGCCAGCACGCTGGGAGCTTCGGAGGCCTCACGGCGCTCCTTCTCGAACTCGTCGCGAGCGAGGCGCCACCACATGAAGATCGCGAACCCCGCGAAAAGCACCCACTCGATGGCATAGAAGATGTTCAGCCAGTTCAGCTGCGGGGCCTCGAGCGCCTGCGGCGTGATCGCGTCGAGCGGGGCAGCACTCGCGGACTCCCCCAGGACAGCCTGCATCGAGGCCTCATCGAGGCTCACGTAGATGCCGTAGTTCTGGGCCGCCGGTTCCACCCAGCGATTGATGAGGTGCGTGGGTGCCATCGCGATGAGCGCCTGCGCGTCCTCGCCGCGGTTCACCTGCGGCGCCTGGCCGTATTCGAGCCTGCCGGAGAGCGGAAGCTCTGCGCCTCTCCCGGAGCCCTGCAGCGCAGCGACGAGCTCGCGAGCGGAGGCCTCGTCCTCGGTCCACCCGAGCGCGACGGCGAGACCCGGCGCGACATCGGCATTCGTGGATGCGCCGGCTTCGTCGTCCGTGACGGCGACGTGCCCGATCACCCAGTACCCGAGCAGCTCGCCCTGGAGACGATCGGCGACGACATCGAAGTCGCGCGCATCCACCGCACCCTCGAACGTCACCTGACGACCGACGGCGGCATCCGCCACCCGCTCCTGGGGCTGAGCCAGCTCGCCGAGGCCGACGGGAGGCTGCGAGGCCTCCTCGGCGACGGTGCGACCGTGCTCCAGCGACAGGAACGCGGACTCCAGCTGCCAGCGCCCGAGCCACGCGAAGATCGACGCGACGACGAGGGCGAGTGCGAGGACACCCAGCCACTTGGGGCGGACAAGCACTCGACCCATCGACGGCGGCGCGGCCTTGGCGCGGACAGCTGTGGACATTACGACTTCTGAGCGTCCTTCGACTCCGCCTTGACGGTTGCCGCTTCGACGTCGACGGTCTCGTCGACCTCGATCATCGGCAGCGACGGGGCCGTGCCGAACGGCGTGTTGTCGCCGGCGTGACCCAGCACGGAGTCAATGTCCGGCGCTTCGAGGCGGATGCGGTCGGCCGACTCGTCGTCGGGCTGCTCCTGGCTCGCGAGCTCCGCAGCGACCCGCTCGACGTAGGTGTCGATCTCACGCTGCGTGCGCTCGTCGTCCCAGCCGAGGGCTTCCGCCATGAGCCGCGCGGCGACGGGCGCAGCCGAGATGCCGCGGTCCCACGCCTCGATCGAGATGCGCGTGCGTCGCGCGAGCACGTCATCGAGGTGCAGCGCACCCTCGTGCGTCGCGGCGTACGTGATCTCGGCCTGCAGGTAGTCGTCGGCGCCCGGCATCGGCTCGGCCAGCTGCGGGTTCTGGCGGATGAGGTCGAGGATCTCGTCCGTCAGGGTTCCGTAGCGGTTGAGGAGGTGCTCGATGCGCACGCGGTGGAGACCGAAGGCGCGGGCGATCTTGCCGCGGCGATTCCAGGCGGCCTTGTAGCCGACGGCGCCGAGCAGCGGGATGTCTTTCGTCGTGGAGGCGGGGATCTTGCCGTCGAGGGCGTCGGCCGCGGCGTCGATGGCGTCCTGCGCCATGATGCGGTAGGTCGTGTACTTGCCGCCGGCGATGAGCACGAGGCCCGGCACCGAGTGCGCCACCATGTGCTCGCGCGAGAGCTTCGACGTCTCCTCCGACTCGCCCGAGAGCAGCGGACGGAGTCCGGCGTAGACACCTTCGACGTCGGCACGCGTGAGCTTCACCGCGAGGACCTCGTTGACGTGCTCGAGGATGTAGTCGATGTCGGCGGCCGTCGCTGCCGGGTGAGCCTTGTCGAGCTTCCAGTCGGTGTCGGTCGTGCCGATGATCCAGTGACGGCCGTTCGGGATGACGAAGAGCACGCTCTTCTCCGTGCGCAGCAGGAGTCCCGACGCGGACTGGAACCGGTCGCGTGGGACGACGAGGTGCACGCCCTTGGATGCCCGGACGCGGAACGATGCGCGCTCGCCGACCATCTTGTTCGTGTCATCGGTCCACACGCCGGTCGCGTTGACGACCTGCTTGGCGCGGATCTCGAACCGCTCGCCGGTCTCGAGGTCGACGACCTGGGCGCCAACGACACGCTGCCCGACCTTGAGGAAGCCCTCGACGCGCACTCGCGGGGCGACGTGCGCGCCGTAGAACGACGCGGTGCGGGCGAGGACGGCGACGAAGCGCGCGTCGTCGACGCCGGCGTCGTAGTAGGTGAGACCGCCGGAGAAGGCGTTCTTGGAGAGCCCAGGCGACATCTTCGCGACCTGGCCGCGGGTGTAGTGGCGGTGCATCGGCACGCCGGGACGCACCTCACCGGTCTTCGCGAAGAGGTCGTACATGAGCATCCCGGCCCCGATGTAGAACCGCTCGAGCGGGTTCTTCAGCGGGTAGAGGAAGCGGATGGGCTTGACCAGGTGCGGCGCGAGGCGCTGCAGCAGGAGCCCACGCTCGAGGAGCGCCTCGCGCACGAGCCCGAAGTCCATCTGCTCGAGGTAGCGGATGCCACCGTGGATGAGTTTCGACGAGCGGCTGGACGTGCCGGACGCGAAGTCCCGCGCCTCGACCATGCCGACGCTCAGGCCTCGCGTGACTGCGTCGAGCGCCGCACCCGCGCCGACCACGCCGCCACCCACGACGAGCACGTCGAGGTTCTTGGTCTTGAGGGACTCGATAGCCGCCGCGCGTTCCTGCGGGCCGAGCTTGTCGCTTCGAGAGACGCTGTTCGCCATAACCTGCTCCTCGTTCTCAGTTGCTGCTTGTGGGGGAAGTCTGGACGCTCAACCTTCGGCCAAGCCGTCAGGCGGCTCAGTCGTCCTGATCAGGCGGTCGGCGTGTAGGGCGCAACGACCATCTCGGCACGCTGGAACTCCTTGAGCTCCGAGTAGCCGGTCGTCGCCATCGAGTGGCGGAGCGCGCCCGTGAGGTTCGAGATGCCGTCGGCGCTCTCGGCTGGGCCCGCGACGATCTCCGCCATGGGCGCGACCTGGCCGACCTGCACGCGGTTTCCGCGCGGGAGCTTCTCATGACGCGCCTCGGCGCCCCAGTGCCAGCCGCGACCGGGAGCGTCCGTGGCGCGCGCGAGCGCGGCACCGATCATGACGGCGTCCGCGCCTGACGCGATGGCCTTGACGAGGTCGCCGGAGGTGCCGATGCCCCCGTCGGCGATGACGTGCACGTAGCGTCCGCCTGACTCGTCGAGGTAGTCGCGCCGCGCGCCTGCCACGTCGGCGATGGCTGTCGCCATCGGTGCGTGGATGCCGAGCACCCGACGAGTGGTCGAGGCGGCTCCCCCGCCGAAGCCGACGAGCACTCCTGCGGCACCGGTGCGCATGAGGTGCAGGGCTGCCGTGTAGGTCGCCGCACCGCCGACGATGACGGGCACGTCGAGCTCGTAGATGAACTGCTTGAGGTTGAGCGGCTCCTGGTTGCGAGACACGTGCTCCGCGGAGACGGTCGTGCCGCGGATGACGAACAGGTCGGTGCCGGCCTCGAGCACGTCGTCCATGAACTGCTGTGTGCGCTGCGGGGAGAGTGCGCCGGCGGCCGGCACTCCGGCCTCGCGGATCTGCTGGAGGCGCTCCTTGATGAGCGTGCCCTTGACCGGCTCCCGGTAGATCTCCTGCAGCTTGGCCGTCGCCTGCTTCGCGGGCAGATCAGCGATCTGGGCGAGCAGCGGCTCCGGGTCGTCATAGCGAGTCCACAGCCCCTCGAGGTCGAGCACGCCGAGGCCGCCGAGCTTGCCGAAGCCGATCGCGGTCTCGGGCGACATCACCGAGTCCATGGGTGCCGCGAGGAGCGGGATATCGAACGTGAATGCGTCGATCTTCCACGTGATGGACACGTCCTCCGGGTCACGGGTTCGCCGCGATGGCACGATGGCCACATCGTCGAAGGAGTACACGCGGCGGGCTCGCTTTGCGCGGCCGATCTCGATCTCAGTCACCTGCCTAGCCTAGCCCTCCGCGGTGCTCGCTGCTGCGGCGCGGCGGCGGGGAGACCCCGACCCGCCGCGCCGATCAGGGCTCTAGCGACGGTAGTTGGGGGCTTCCGAGACCATCTGCACATCGTGCGGGTGGGACTCCTTCAGCCCTGCCGGAGTGATCCGCACGAAGCGGCCCTTCTCCTTGAGCTCCGTGACGGTGCGAGCGCCGACGTAGAACATCGACTGGCGCAGGCCGCCCGTGAGCTGGAACACCGACTGGCGGATCGAGCCGCGGTACGCGACCTTGCCCTCGATCCCCTCGGCGATGAGCTCGTCGTCGCTCGGGACGTCCGCCTGGAAGTAGCGGTCCTTCGAGTACGAGGTGCGCTCGCCGCGCGACTGCAGTGCGCCGAGCGAGCCCATGCCGCGGTAGCTCTTAAACTGCTTGCCGTTGACGAAGATGAGGTCGCCTGGCGACTCGTCGGTGCCAGCGAGCAGCGATCCGACCATGACCGCGGATGCGCCCGCGACGAGCGCCTTCGCGATCTCGCCCGAGTACTGCAGGCCGCCGTCGGCGATGACCGGCACGCCAGCGGGGGTCGCGGCCAGCGACGCCTCGTAGACGGCCGTGATCTGAGGGACCCCGACTCCCGCGACGATGCGCGTCGTGCAGATGGAGCCAGGACCGACGCCGACCTTGACGGCGTCGGCACCCGCATCCACGAGCGCCTGGGCGCCCTCGCGGGTCGCCACGTTGCCGCCGACGACCTGCACGTGGCCCATCACCGGGTCGCTCTTGAGGCGGCGGATCATGTCGAGCACGCCGGCCGACTGGCCGTTCGCCGTGTCGACGACGAGCACGTCGACACCGGCAGCCACGAGGCGCTCCGCGCGCTCCCAGCCGTCGCCGAAGAAGCCGATCGCCGCGCCCACTCGCAGGCGCCCGGCGTCGTCCTTCGTCGCGTTCGGGTACTTGTCGCTCTTGTCGAAGTCCTTCACCGTGATGAGGCCGGCGAGCTTGCCCTCGTCGTCGATGAGCGGCAGCTTCTCGATGCGGTGCTTGCCGAGGAGCTTGTAGGCGTCGTCGCCGGAGATCCCGACGGGACCGGTCACGAGACCCTCGCCCGTCATGACCTCGTGCACGCGGGTCGTGCGCTTCTCCGACTCGGGCACGAAGCGCATGTCCCGGTTGGAGATGATGCCGACGAGCTTGCCTGTCTCCTCGTCGACGACCGGCAGGCCGGAGACGCGATACTGCCCGCAGATCTCGTCGACCTCCGCGACGGTCGCGTTGGGAGTCGTCGTCACCGGATTCGTCACCATGCCGGACTCGGAGCGCTTCACGCGATCGACCATCTCGACCTGGTCATCGATCGACAGGTTGCGGTGCAGGATGCCCATGCCGCCCTGGCGCGCCATGGCGATCGCCATGCGGGCTTCCGTGACCGTGTCCATCGCCGCAGAGACGAGCGGGACGCGCAGGGTGATGCCGCGCGTCAGCCGCGTCGTCGTGTCGACCTCAGACGGGATCACGTCGGTGTGCCCGGGAAGCAGCAGCACATCGTCGTAGGTCAATCCGGTGAAGCCAAAGGGGTCCGACTCGGTCATTACGCTCCAGGAGGTATCTGGGATGCGCCGTTCGGCGGCATCCTCGTGCATCGGGAAACAGCTCAGTGGTGATGGAACAGCGAGGACCCTGGACGCATTCCCGGGACCCTCAGCTCATCAACCTCGTGTCGGCGGACCGAGTTCGTCCGCGACCGAGGGAATCTTGGCGCCAAGTCTAGCCGTGCGCACGAGGTCGATCGTGAAGAGGATGAGGGCGCCCCAGACGATCGCGAACCCGATCCAGCGTTCGAGCGGCATGGGCTCCGAGAAGACCGCCACGGCGAGCACGAACTGCAGGATCGGCGCGATGTACTGCATGAGTCCGAGCTCGATGAGGCGCAGCCTCCTCGCGGCCGCCGCGAAGAGCAGGAGGGGCACGCTCGTGACGACGCCCGCGAACAGCAGGACGCCGGTGTTGACCGCCGACACGGAGCCGAAGGTGATGCCGCCGCCGAAGAGTACCGTCCAGAGCAGGCAGATCGCGCCGATCGGCATGATGAGCGTCGTCTCGACCGCCAGACCGGAGAGCGCATCCGCCTGGACCCCCACCCGCTTCTTCACGAGCCCATACAGCCCGAAGGTCATGGCGACGCCTAGGCCTAGCCACGGGATGCGGCCGTAGCCGAGCGAGATGACGAGCACGGCGACGAGCGAGAGCCCAACGGCGACCCACTGCAGGGGCCTGAGCTTCTCACGGAGGAAGACCAGGCCGAGCGCGACGGACACGATCGGGTTGAGGAAGTAGCCGAGCGCGGCGTCGAGGGTGTGGCCCGTCGCGACAGCCTGCACATAGAACAGCCAGTTCGCCGACACCAGGACTCCTGCGATGCCGAGGCCGAGCACAACCCGCTTCTTCGAGATGAGCTCCCGGAACGGACGCCAGGCCCGCATGACGAGCACGCCGAGCAGGCAGAACACGACGCTCAGGATGATGCGCCACGCGATGAGCTCCACGGGTGTCGTCGGAGCAGTCGCCACGACGTAGAGGGGCATGAAGCCCCAGAGCGCGTACGCGCTGAACGCCAGCCAGAGGCCGGACCGAGGAGATTCCGTCACCTCGAGATCGTACGCCCGACGTCGGGCCCCTGGAACACGAATGGCGCCCGACCCCGAGGGGTGGGCGCCATGCGCGATGCTGCTCCTGCAGATGAGACCGCCCGAACCGGCGCGGCTTCAGAAGGTGAGGAGACTAGACGATCTTCGCGAGGATGTCGCGAGCGGAGAGCACAAGGAGCTCTTCGCCGCCGTACTTGACCTCGGTTCCGCCGTACTTGGAGTAGATGACCTTGTCGCCGACCACGAGGTCGAGCGGCACGCGGTTTCCGTTGTCATCGATGCGGCCGGGGCCGACTGCGACGACTTCGCCCTCCTGGGGCTTCTCCTTGGCGGTGTCCGGAATCACAAGACCCGAAGCCGTGGTCTGCTCGGCTTCGACCTGCTTGATGACGATGCGATCCTCGAGCGGCTGAATGTTCACCGACACGGTTGACCTCTTTCTCAGCGATAGGAAGTTCAGAATTAGCACCCTCCCCATGAGAGTGCTAACTCAGAGTGTAGGGGCCAGGCGGCGACGACTGCAACGCGGCGACGTCTCGTGGCGTACGCCGGTAGCGTAGTGCTGGTGCAACGCGACGAACTCCTGGCCCTCCTCACACCAGAGGCGATGACCCTGCTCGACGACGCTCCCCCCGTCGAGTCAGCGGCAGACGCGCTTGCCCTCGTGACGAGGCTGCGCGCGGCAGGAGGCTCCGCAGAGGTCGTTGCCGCCGTCGTCACGCAGGCGAAGCTCCGGCGGCGCGCATCCGCCAAGTTCGGCCCGTTCGCCGAGCGGATGCTCTTCACCGACGCGGGCCTGCAGCAGGCGACGCGACTGCAGGTCGCGGCGCACCACGCGAACCGGTTCAGGCAGGCCGGCGCCGTGAGCGTGGCAGACCTCGGCTGCGGGATCGGCGCAGACTCCATGGCATTCGCATCGCTCGGTCTCGAGGTCACCGCATTCGACGTCGACGAGGTCACCGCCGCGATCGCGGCCCACAACCTGGCCCCGTTTCCCAACGCCCGGGTCAGGCACGACCGCGCCGAGGAGGTGGACCTCGCTGCCTTCGATGCGCTCTGGTTCGATCCGGCCCGCAGGACCACCAGCGGCGGGAGCACTGCACGCCACTTCGATCCGGCCGATTGGAGCCCATCCCTCGACTTCGTCTTCGCCGCCGGGCGCGAGCGCGCGACGGGAATCAAGCTGGGACCGGGAATCGACCACGCGTACCTCCCAGAAGACGCGGAGACGCAGTGGGTCTCCTCCAACGGCGACCTCGTCGAGGCGACGGTGTGGATGCACGACACGGCGAGGGCAGGCATCCGCCGCTCGGCCCTCGTGATCAGCAGGCACGGCACCGCCGAGCTGACGACCGGCGAGGACGTCCGGGATGCGGGCGTCGCTGCGCTGGGCGCCGTGCTCTACGAGCCGGACGCGGCGATCATCCGTGCACGCCTCATCGGCGACCTCGCTCGCTCACTCGAAGCGTCGATGATCTCGGAGAGCATCGCGTGGATGACAGCTGACCACTTCACGCCGACGCCCTTCGCGAGCGCGTTCTCGGTCCGAGAGGTGCTGCCCCTGCATGCGTCGTCGCTCAAGGGCGAGCTGCGGAAGCGAGGCATCGGCGTGCTGGAGATCAAGAAGCGGGGGGTCGACATCGACCCGGCGGAATTCAGGCGGAAGCTCTCGCTCAAGGGAGACGAGTCCGCGGTGCTCATCCTCACGAGGATCGGCGACAAACGCGTCGCCATCCTCGCCGATCGGCTCAGCTGAGGGCCACCGAACCGTCGGTCCTCGTCGTTCCTAGACGACGAGCACCACGACGAGCGTCACGATGGCGAGAAGGACCGCGAGGCCACCGGCCACCAGCCCCACGACGGCAAGCGTGCGTCCGAGGCCCTTCGGGGCACGAAGTCCCGCGATTCCGAGCCCGACGGCGCCGAGACCGAACACCAGCGACACGATGTACGCCCACCCGGGAAGCAGGAGGAGAAGCAGCGAGAGCGCGCCGAGCGCGACGCCGATGATCCCGAGCACCGGCGCAGGAGGCTTCGGCTGCTGGCCGTATCCCTGCACGCCGAACTGCTGGCCGGGCTGCTGACCGTACTGCCCCTGCTGCGGGGCTCCGTACTGCGGCTGCCCGAACTGATCCTGCTGCGGGGCTCCGTACTGCGGCTGCCCGAACTGATCCTGCTGCGGGGCTCCGTACTGCGGCTGCCCGTACTGGTTCTGCTGCGGCTGGCCGTAGCCCTGCCGCGCGGGAGCCTGCTGCTGGCCGGACGGCTGCTGGGCGCCGTAGCCAGTCGAGTAGCCAGGCTGCTGCTGGCCGTAGCCGCCGTCAGCCGGGCCATACCCGGGCTGCTGCTGGCCGTTCCCACCAGGCTGCTGCCCGTACTGCTGGTCGTTCTGCTGCCCGTACTGCGGCTGAGAAGGCCCGTACGACCCCTGGCCGTACTGGCCCTGGCCGGGCTGCTGCGCGCCGAAGGGCGGCTGGCCGTTCTGGTGCTGGCCATTCGGGTGCTGGCCGTTCTGCGGCTGGCCGTTCTGGTGGGGCTGCTGCGGGTACTGGGGGCCGTTCGGGTCAGACATGGTGTCCTTCTCAGTCGTCGACAAGGCTGCAGGTGCTGATCAAGCTTAGAGTGCGGGCGGATGCGTCCACCCGCACTCCTGCCGGTTCTTTCAGCGGGTGATCAGTATCCGTAGGACGACATGTCGCCGAGGAACATGGCTGCGACGACGATGCCGATGATCGCCACGATCACCGAGAGCACGATGGCTGCGATCGAGACCCAGAGGCCCCAGACGCGCAGCGGGCCGGCCTGCGGCTCCCGCGACTTGGCCATGATGGCGCAGACCAGGCCTGCGATACCGAGGGGAAGTCCGAGGAACGCCGTCACGAAGGTGAGCAGGATGCCCGCACCGCCGAGGGACAGCGCGACGATGCTGAGCGTGCGCTTGGGAGCCGTGGACTGTGCCGGGTAGCCGGGCGTCGCGTAGCCCTGCGGTGCCCCATAGCCCTGCGCCTGCCCCTGCGACTGCGGAGCGGCGTAGGCCGGAGCTGCACCAGCGGGAGCCTGGCTCGCGGGCGGAGCCTGACCGTACGGAGCCGCGCCGGGTGCCGCGGCTGGCTCGCTCGGTGGCGTGTAGCTCACCGAACCAGATGCCGCGGGCGGCGTGGAGCCGCTGCCCGACGACGGCGCCGAATAGTCGGTCCCGGATGCAGTGGGCGCCGAGTAGTCAGAGCCAGAGCCGGGCGCGGCTGGCGGCGTGTAGCCGCTGCCCGACGCGGCGGGGGCGGAGGAGTCGGAGTACGGCGCGGCCGGGGTCGAAGCGTCGGTGCCCGAGACGGCGGGCGGCGTGTAGTCGGTGCCGGTGGCTGCCGGGGCGGAGTAGTCGACCGACTCAGCAGGTGGCGTGTACGCGGCCGGCGCCTCGTACTGGGGAGGTGTGCTGCCATCCTCCGGGAGCCGTGGCTTGTCACCTGGGGTTGCGTTGCTGTCGCTCATTGCGGAGCTCCTTCCGGTTCAGCCGTTTTCGCGGCGGTTGAGGCTGGTGTTCACGTGCGTGGAGCAAGCGGCGACGCCTTCAGTGGCGCACGCCCATGTCCTAGGTTCCCAGGGTTTGACTGGGAACCGTCACACAAGGTTCAGGAAGGCCCACGTTCAGTAGGAGCTGAGGCCCCCGAGCAGTCCGATTCCTCCGAAGAAGAGGAGGGCGAGGACAAGCAGGAGCAGGAGTCCGAAGACCGAGATGAAACCGAGCACGATAGCGGTGATGGCGAGCGCCCGTCCGCGCGGCTCACGACGCAGCGCGATGAAGCCGCACACGATGCCAGCGATCCCGACCATCCACCAGACGAACTGGAGGACGGGGATGAGCGAGACGAAGAAGGAGCCTCCGCTCAGGCACAGGGCCACGATGCTCAGGGTCAGCGTCCCGGCAGCAGCCGGGCGAGGCGCCGTGTACGGCGCTTGAACGTAGGGCGTCACCGGATAGGCGAGGTGCTGCGAGGGGGCCGCCTGCGCCCCATGGCTACCGGGGCCCCAGCTCTCGCTCGGCGCGGTGTGGCCGTAGCCGGCGTCCTGGCCGTAGCCGAAACCCTGACCGTAGCCCGCATCCTGCCGGTAGCCCGAGTCGTGCCCGTAGCCATTCCCGTTGCCGGAGCCGGGGATGTCGCCTCGCGCCTCCCGCGGCTCGCCGACGGGCTGCGCGCCGACGTTCGGGGCCGGTATCCGCTCGACGGGGCCATCTGGTGTCGACCAGGTCATGTCCGCTCCTTTCGAGAGGTGATGAGATGCTCCAACGTTACGGCGACCTGCTCAACGCCACGTCATCCCCATGGCCTCGGGTTCGTCATCCCGCAGGATGACTTCGAACCTCGCAGGGCACGGCTCTCGCTGGAGCGCTGACTCAGGCGACGATGAAGGCGAAGCCAACGCAGCCCACGACCGCCGCCGCAGCGAGCACGAGCGCGAGAATCCAACCGCGGTGGCGCCGCCCGAGCACCGCGAGCAGGAGCGCCACTGCGCCGAGACTCGCCCCGAGGTACAGGGGCCAGAGCGGCGAGGGGGTCACGGATACGGAGAGCGAGACAGCGAGGACCGCCGCGGCAAGCGACAGCAGCACGGAGAGGATGATCGCGAGGCGACTGAGCCCGAGCCCAGAAGGCACCGGTGCCGTCCCGGCGCGAGCGGACGCAGGAGCCATCGCGGTCTCCTGCACGTGCGCGACCGCCGGGTCGATGCCCTGGCCCTGCTCCGGACTCTGGCGCTCCGCTGATCTGGGTGCAGAACTGCCATCGACGGGAGCAGACTTCTCCTCGCCCCTCGAGCGCGGGGTGAGGGCCGAGTAGGCGGCGTTGCTGGTGTCATCGACCGGAGTGCGGTCGATGGGGGGAAGCTCCACGGGCTTGCGCGGCGGCAGCTTCGGCTGATCGGGTGTTGTCATCGGTGCTCCCCCAGAGCTGGTTTCCCCTGCGGCGCATGCTGCGTGGCCACCGGCAGCGTCGAGTCCGCCGCGAAGTCGAGCGGGGAGGGAGGCTTGCCCGCAGTGACGAGCATCGCGCCGACGGCGGCGATCATCGCCCCGTTGTCGGTGCAGAGCCGAAGCGGGGGGATGCGCAACTCGATGCCGGCGGCAGCGCAGCGCTCCTCCGCGAGCTCACGGACGCGCGCGTTCGCCGCCACTCCCCCGCCGAGCACGAGGCGAGGCACGCCGAGGGCCGTGCAGGCCGCCACCGCCTTCGCCGTCAGCACATCGGCGACAGCTTCGCGGAAGCTCGCCGCGACATCGGCGACCGGCACCGGCTCCCCTGCGTCTTCCTTCGCCTCGACCCAGCGGGCCACGGCGGTCTTGAGCCCGGAGAAGGAGAAGTCGTAGCGGTGCCGCTCGAGGTCCTTCGGCTTGGTGAGCCCGCGCGGGAACCGGATCGCCTTCGGATCCCCTCCGGCAGCTGCCTTGTCGATCTCGGGTCCCCCCGGGTAGGGCAGGCGCAGCAGTCGCGCCACCTTGTCGAACGCCTCGCCAGCCGCATCGTCGATCGTCTCGCCGAGCTGCTCCACGTCGTCGACGAGGTCGCGAACATGCAGGAGGGACGTGTGCCCCCCTGAGACGAGCAGCGCCACCGCTGGCAGCTCGAGCTGACCCACGTCGTCGCGCAGGACGTCAGCGGCGACGTGACCCACCAGATGGTTCACGGTGTAGAGCGGGATACCGGTGGCGACGTGCAGGGCCTTCGCCGCTGCCGTTCCGACCATGAGCGCACCCGCGAGGCCCGGGCCCTGGGTGACGGCGATCGCGTCGAGGTCCTCGAGCGAGACTCCCGCCGTCTCGAGCGCCGCCGAGATGGTCGGCACGATCGCGTCAGCGTGGGCACGTGCGGCGATCTCGGGAACGACACCACCGAAGATGGCGTGCTCGTCCATCGAGGAGGCGACCTCGTTGGCGAGCAGCACCCGACCGCGGACGATGCCGACACCCGTCTCGTCGCACGATGATTCGATGCCGAGCACAAGCGGCTCCCTCCGAGCACCGGCAGCGACACGCGCCTCGGCAGACGCCCGAACCCCCGGCAGCTGCCCTCGCATCACGATCGCATCCACGCCCTCTCTCGGGTAGTACTTGGGTCGGCGTCCGATCTCCTCGAAGCCGAGCCGCGAGTAGAGGGCACGAGCGGCCTCGCCGTTCTCGCGCACCTCGAGGAACACCTGCTTCGCGCCGCGTCCCTCCGCCCACGCGAAGAGCTCGGCCAGCATCCGGGTGGCCCATCCGCCGCGCCGAAGCCGCTCGTCGACGGCGATGGTCTGCAGATCAGCCTCACCACCACCCTGGAGCGCCATGACGCCCGCAGCCGCCAGGATCTCGCCGCTCGCGGCGTCCTCGACGACCACATATCGCGTGTGCTCGCTCTTGACCTCGCCCGCGAGCATCGACGGCGACCACGGGTCGAGCGGGAATGCGGCCTCGTCGAGACGCACCATCGAAGGAATGTCCTCGTGCGAGGCGTCTCGCAGCATGGCGCGCATCAGCCGGTCACCCGCTTCGGGCCATTCGACGGGACCGCGTCGGCACCCCGCAGGTACAGAATCGTGTTGGCCTCCGCTTCGAGCCCCTGGACCTCACGGTCGAGCCAGGCGAGTGCGAGGTGAGCGGCCGAGATCGTCCTCGTGTCGAAGCGGTGGTCGGCAGCGGGGACTGCATCAGGCCGGTGCAGCTCAGAGCTGCTCGCGACGAGCAGCCCTTGCTCGTACCGCGAACAGGCGAGCTCCCCCCGGCGGGCATCCGTCGTGACCAGCAGATCGCCGGCAGCCTCCGGATGATCCGCGCGCCATTCGTGGGCCGCCGCATCGTGGCTTGGCATCGGGATGAAACGCGCGCCGCGTGCGAACGCGAACGTGCGCGCGGCGGCCACGCCGACACGCAGCCCAGTGAAGGGGCCAGGACCCATGCCACCGACGACCTGCGTGACGTGCTGCGGAGAGAGCCCGGCGTCTGCGAGCACCTCCGCGATCGCCACTCCGACGACCTCAGCATGGTGTCGGGTGTCGGCGGTGCGCCGTTCTGCGAGCACCCGGCCGTGCGGGGTGACGATCGCGACATCCGTGCCCGCTGACGTATCGATCGCTAAGAGCATGCGAGTGATTCTACGCGGGGACCACACCGAACTCGGTCCGCAGCGCGTCCCCGAGGGCGGCGGCTATCGGACGATCCCACGGACCCACGACCGTGAGCGTGACGCGGCGCGGGTCCAACGGCTCGTCATCGCTCCAGTCGGCACCACCGGGCCCCTCGATGACCTCGGGCTCGAGCGGCGGGGATGCCGCGGAACGGTCGATCGTGATCTCCAGCCAGCGGTCGGTGATCAGCGGAACCGCTTCGCGCCCCCACTCGACGACGGTGACGCTGGCAGCCAGATCCAGACCGAGGTCGTCGAGCTCGGCTGGATCGCCGAGACGGTACGCATCCACGTGGATGAGCTCGGGCCCCGCTCCGAGCGAAGGATGCGTGCGCGCCAGCACGAAGGTCGGACTCGTGACCGGACCCCGCACGTTGAGCGCAGCCCCGAGGCCCCGCGCGAACGTCGTCTTGCCCGCGCCCAACGGCCCCGTCAGCACGAGCACATCGCCCGCGAGCAGCAGCGCGCCGATGAGCTCTCCCGCGCGCATCATGTCATCCGCGGTCGCGAGCTCCACCGTGATGCTCGGAGTCAGGTCAGTGCCCACACCCATCCGCCCTTCCTCCATCGCGACGTTCCCGCCGCACGACGCGCGGCCCGAGCGCCGCCACGAACGCCTGCGGCGACACTGCTGACCACGACGCCCACTCCTGGAGGTGGATATCACCGGGTTCAGGCCCGAACACCGAGACCGGCATGCCGATCCATGCCTCCTGGTCCTGCAGATCGATGACGACCTGATCCATGGCGACTCGGCCGACGATCGGCCGGCGCTGGCCACCCACGACAACCTCACCCTGCCCCGCGACCCTGCGCGGGATGGCGTCGGCATAGCCGAGCGGCACGAGCCCGAGCGTCGTGGACTCCTCGGCCACCCAGTCGTAGCCGTAGGAGACACCGTGGCCCGCTGTCACCCGTTTCACGTGCACGAGCTCCGTCGTGAGCGCGACAGGAAGCGGCTCGCTCGGCTCGTCGAAGCTGTAGATTCCACGGCTGCCAGGATCCCTGGTCCGCTCGTGGTCGACGAGCGTGCTCGATCGTGCCGCCTTCCCGACGTTCGCGAGGTCCGTGTTGGCCGCGACGAGTGGCAGCAAGCCGTGCTCGAGTGCCAGACCGGCCACGAGAGCACCACCGAGTCCGTAGGCGTCGGCGGAGACGTCGACGCTGAAGAGCCTGGCCGCGTGGCGCGCCCCCATGCCGTTCCCCAGCGCCGCCGCGAGGTCGCGTGCCCGTTCGCCCATGCGGGCGTGCAGCATGTCGACGTCGACCCAGAGCTCGCGGCGGGGCGCAAGCGCGAGCCCCGCCTCCTCGTCCGGAGCGGCAGCAGCCACATGGTGAGGCTCGGCAGGAGAGCTCGCGCCCGAGGAGCGGCGCGGGAGGCGTGAGCTCAACCGGGTGACGACCTCGTAGTTGATGGTCCCGGCGGCGGAGGCCCATGCGTCCGCGCTCGCCGAGCTTGCCGCGTCGATGACCAGCAGCCGAGGCGGCTCGTCGCTGCGGTCCAGACGTCCGGACGCCGACACGGTTCCCTCGAGCGGTTCGACTCGCAACTCGAGGGTGTCGAGGGCGACGACATTCCAACGAGCACCGGTGTCATCGGCGAGCTCCAGGGAGCCAGGCTCGATCGGCGGCAGACCGGCAGCGTGCCCGAGATCGACCCTGAAGCCGCGCTGATCCTCGAAGATCGGGGCGCTCAGCGACAGGGCGGGCCTCAGCTCGACCGGGCAATCCGTGTCAGCGGAGAACGGCGAGAGGCCGTACAGGGAGACTCCGAGGCGCACGAGATCGAAGCGCGCCTCCGGCAGCGACATCGAACCGGCCGTCGCGGCGAGGTGACGCACCGACGGAGTCAGTCCACGCCGAGCCGCGAGCTCGAGCGCACGCTCGAACGAAGCGAGCTGAGCACGATCCGCATCAGTACCCGCACCAGCCAGATGGCTGAACAGTCCCTCGAGGCGGATGAGCCCACGCCCCTCGAGCTCCGCCGCCTTCGTGAACGCCGACTCCCACTCCGCCGGGCTGATCCCGTTGCGCCCGAGGCCCGTGTCCAGTTTGAGGTGGACGACCACACAGCGCTCAGAGTGCTCGAGACGACCCAGGCCGATGTCGACGAGCTCGAGTTGCGCGAGCGAGGAGATACCGAGCTCGATCTCCGCATCCAACGCGGCGAGCCAGTCGGTGCGAGCCCCGTGCATCCACGCCAGAATCGGCGCAGTGATACCCGCCTCCCGGAGTGCTAGGGCCTCCCGGAGGTCGACGACGCCGAGACGCTCAGCGCCTCCCTCGAGCGCGGCACGAGCCACGTCGGGCGCCCCGTGTCCGTACGCATTCGCCTTGACGACCGCAAGGAGCGGCGTGCCAGTGAGCTCCGCGATCGCCCGGACGTTCGCCCGGACAGCATCGAGATCGATATCGACGCGAGCGCCGCTCACGAGCCGGCCCCAGCCGAGGCCCCACGTTCGGCAATGACAAAGGCCGTCGCGGTCGTGCGCTCATGTGTCAGCGAGAGGTGCAGGTGATCGACCCCCACCAGCTCGAGATGCGCGCGCAGCGCGGGCGTCACGGCGAACTCGGGACGACCAGCAGGCCCGCTCTCGACCTCGAAGTCGAGGAAGCTGAGCGAGCCGATGCCGCCGAGCGCCTTCACCGCGGCCTCTCGTGCAGCGAACCGAGCGCCGAGAGACGCCAGCGACCTGTCCCGCTCGGCCGGCGCGAAGAGACGCTCGCGGAGGCGCGGGGCACGCTGCAGAGCCCGCGCGAACCGCGCGAGCTCCACCGTGTCGACACCGATACCGACGATCACGCTCAGCTACTCGACGGTGACGGACTTCGCCAGGTTGCGAGGCTGATCCACGTCGAGCCCCTTCGCCGTGGCGAGCTCGATCGCGAAGATCTGGAGCGGCACGACCGCGAGCAGCGGCTCGAAGAAGGGCTCCGTCGGGGGAACCGCGATGACCTCGTCCGCGTACGGCAGCACGGCCGCGTCGCCGACCTCGCAGATCGCGAGCACTCGGGCTCCGCGCGCACGGATCTCCTGGATGTTCGAGACGATCTTCGGGTGCAGCGTGTCGTCGTGGCGGGGGCTCGGCACGATCACGAAGACCGGCTGGCCGGGCTCGATGAGCGCGATCGGGCCGTGCTTGAGCTCGCCGGCAGCGAAGCCCTCCGCATGGATGTAGGCGATCTCCTTGAGCTTGAGCGCACCCTCGAGCGCAATCGGGTAGCCCACGTTGCGCCCCAGGTACAGCACGGAGCGGGTGTCCGCCATCCAGTTCGCGAGTTCGTGGATGCGCTCCCGAACACCGAGGACCGTTCGGACCTTCTCCGGGATCGTCTGGAACTCCGTCAGGAGCTCCTCGCGGCGCTCATCCGCCATCGTTCCGCGCATCGTTGCCGTGTAGATGCCAAGCAGGTAGAGCGCCGTGATCTGGGCGAGGAACGCCTTCGTCGACGCGACAGCGACCTCCGGCCCTGCATGCGTGTAGACAACCGCATCGGACTCGCGCGGGATGGTCGCGCCCTGCGTGTTGCAGATGGAGAGCGTCTTCGCGCCGCGAGACATCGCATAGCGGACCGCCATGAGCGTGTCCATCGTCTCGCCGGACTGGCTCATCGACACGATCAGCGTGCGGGAGTCGAGAACCGGGTCTCGGTAGCGGAACTCGTGCGCGAGCTCGACCTGGACGGGCACGCGGGCCCACTTCTCCATGGCGTACGCACCGACCTGGGCCGAGTAGGCGGCCGTGCCGCACGCGACGATGATGATGCGGTGGATGTCGTTGAAGAAGTCCTCCCCGAGCGCGTCGAGGTCGGGAAGGTGCACGCGGCCCTCGACGATCCGGCCCCGGAGCGTGTTCGCCACGGCCTCGGGGTCCTCGTCGATCTCCTTGGCCATGAAGCTCGGCCAGCCGCCCTTCTCGGCAGCTGACGCGTCCCACGAGACCTCGAAGGCCTCCGCAGTAGCTGGCTCGCCATCGAACGTCGTGATGTTCACGGAGTCGGGACGGACGAGCACGATCTGCTCCTGGCCGACAGCCAGCGCGCGGGGCGTGTACTCGACGAACGCGGCCACGTCCGAACCGAGGAAGTTCTCCCCGTCGCCGAGCCCGATGACAAGCGGAGAGTTCAGACGCGCACCGACGATGAGGCCGGGTTCGTCGGCGTGTACCGCGATGAGCGTGAACGCTCCATCGAGACGGCGCACCACTGCGCGGAACGCCTGCTCGAGGCTTCCCACCTCGCGGTAGACGTGGCCGATCATGACGGCCGCGACCTCGGTATCGGTCTCCGAGTCGAAGGTGTAGCCGAGCTCAACGAGCTCGGTCTTCAGCTCGGCGAAGTTCTCGATGATGCCGTTGTGGATGACGGCGAGCTTGCCACCATCGGCGAGGTGCGGATGCGCATTCGCGTCCGTCGGGCCACCATGCGTCGCCCACCTGGTGTGGCCGATGCCGGTATGGCCATCCGGCAGCGCGTTGCGCTCCAGGTCATCGCGCAGCACCTTCAGCTTGCCCGCACGCTTGCGGGTCTCGATCCGTCCCTCGTCGTCGATGACCGCGACACCTGCGGAGTCGTACCCCCGGTACTCGAGTCTTGCGAGGCCGCCCATCAGGATGTCAAGGCTCTCTCGTGGACCAACGTAACCAACAATTCCGCACATACGGGCCATCTTAGGGGCACCGCTCTTCCGGGGCCGGACACCGCACTAGACTCGCCTTCTATGTCCGCAACTGGTCAGATTCCGCGCAGCGGAGGAGACTCGCCCTTCGTCGAGATCCTCCGCCAGGACTGGGCCGATCTCGCACCGTCGACGCCGATGTCGCTCGACGAATCAGACCTCATCAGGCTGCGCGGCCTCGGCGACCACCTCGACCTCGACGAGGTGCGCGACGTCTACGTGCCGCTCTCCCGCCTCATCAACCTGTACGTCTCGAACGCTCGTTCGCTGCACCGTGCGACGAGCGGCTTCCTCGGCGAGCGCAGCGCCTCCACGCCCTTCGTCATCGGTGTCGCCGGCTCGGTCGCAGTCGGCAAGTCGACGGTGTCGCGGCTGCTTCGCGAGCTTCTCCGCCGTTGGGAGGACACACCCCGAGTCGAGCTCGTCACCACGGACGGCTTCCTCTACCCGAACGCCGAGCTCGAGCGACGCGGGCTCATGGAGCGCAAGGGCTTCCCCGAGTCGTACGACCAGCGTGCGCTCCTCCGCTTCATCACGAAGGTCAAGAGCGGCGCGGCGGAGGCGCGCGCGCCGTTCTACTCGCACCTGAGCTACGACATCGTCCCGGATGCGGAGATCGTCGTCAATCGCCCGGACGTGCTCATCGTCGAGGGCCTCAACGTGCTTCAGCCGCCCCGCGCTCACTCACTCGCGGTGAGCGACATGTTCGACTTCTCCATCTACGTCGACGCCCGGTCAGAGGACATCGCGCGCTGGTACGAGCAGCGCTTCCTGTCGCTGCAGCGAGGGGCGTTCACCAACCCTCGCTCGTACTTCCGTCGCTTCGCCGAGCTGAGCACGGATGAGGCCCTCGAGCACGCCCGCAGCATCTGGTCGCGCATCAATGGTCCGAACCTGCGCGAGAACGTCATGCCGACTCGGTCACGGGCTCAGCTCGTGCTGCGGAAGTCGAGCGACCACACGGTCCGCAGCGTCCTGCTCCGCAAGGTCTGAGCCCCCCTGAGGGTTCATCCCGCCCGCCCGTCGTCTCCGGATGGAAAAGTCGCTTCGTGCTGGAAACTTCTCGCCATAGGAGGGACTTTCCCATCCCGAGGCGACAACGACGCAGACGGCGGCGGAGCGGGCGAGGGCACCGACGACGGGACGCTTCAGAGACGGGCACCCGGAAGAAGAAAGAAGCCCCTCCCGAGCGAACTCGGGAGGGGCTTCTTCACGACAGACCAGCTGTCATAACATCACGCGGCCACGCGTTCGGCCTGCGCCTGCTCGACCTCGGCGACGACCGCCGCGAAGAGCGCGCCGCCTTCGAGGCCGGTGACCTCCCGCGTGAACGTCTCCGCGTCGAGCGTCGCGAGCTTCTGCTGCAGCTCGACGCTCTCCTGATCGGCCGGGAAGTCGAAGCGGAGAGCCGCACCGATCGCTCGCACGAGCGCGTCGTACGGGAGTCCCGCAGCCTCGGCCTCCGAGGCAGGCCGCACGAAGCGCTCCTTCGCGGAGAGCTTGCGCAACGGCTGTCGGCCCACACGTGCGGGCTGGTCCGGCAGATCGCGGTTGGCGAAGCGCGAGAGCGTCGTGGCGACGTACTCGGCGTGGTCCTCTTCCGAGAACCCGAACTGCGACACGAGCACGCGGCTCGTCTCACCGAGCACGGCCTCGACCTCGGACGCGACCGCAGAGATGGCCAGCGCGTCCTGCATGTTCGTCGCGCCCGCCACGAAGCCGTGGTACGCGATAGTCGCGTGCCCCGTGTTCACGGTGAAGAGCTTGCGCTCGATGAACGGCTTCAGGTCGTCCACGAAGTGGGCATCCGGGATGCTCGGCTCGGCACCAGCGAACGGTGTCCGGTCGATCGTCCACTCGAAGAAGTCCTCGACGGTGACGTCGACGCCCTCAACGGCCTGCTCTGGGACAATGCGGTCGACGGCCGTGTTGGCGAAGACCGCACGGGCGTCGAGCTCCTCGGCACCTTCGAGGACAAGACCCTTGAGCGTGTCGGATGCACCGATCGCGTTCTCGCACGCCATGACCGCCAGCTTCGGCGCGTCAGCCGCGCGGGCCGCGAGGCCCTTGCGGATGACGGGCGCGATGAAGCGGAGCACGTTCGGCCCGACGGCGCACGTGACGATGTCGGCAGTGGCGATCTCCTGCACGACCTCGTCCTCGTGCGTCGCCGAGTTGATCGCCCTGAAGCGATCGACGACGTGACTCTTCGCTGCAGGCCCGACCTCGTGCACCGTGTAGGTGTCGACGGCCTGGAGCGCGCCGATGAGATCGGCGTTGACGTCGGCGTAGACGACCTCGTACCCGGCTTCATGCAGGACGAGCCCGATGAAGCCGCGACCGATGTTGCCCGCGCCGATGTGGACTGCCTTCATTCCTCGTTCACGTCCCCAAGGAGCTGCGCCAGCTCTTCCGGCGTCTCCGCCTTGAGGAGAGCTTCGACGTTGTCCTCGTCGCTGAACACGATGGCGACGCTCGACAGGATCTCGAGGTGGCCTCCGTCCTTGCCTGCGATGCCGATGACGAAGCGGGTCTCGTTTCCGCCCCAGTCGATGGGCTCGTCGTACCGGACGACGGACAGCGCGGAGCCGAGGATGGTGTCCTTGGCCTCGTTCGTGCCGTGCGGAATTGCGAGGTAGTTGCCCATGAACGTCGAGACGCTCTGCTCGCGGTCGTGCATCGCCTGGATGTAGTCCTGCGTCACGGCGCCAGCCGCGACGAGCAGCTCACCCGCTTCCGTGATGGCTTCTTCTCGCGTGCGCGCGGTTCCGCCGAGGCGAATGCTGTCAAGGCTGAGTACGTCTGCCACTTCAGGGTTCCTTTCGTTGGGTGTCCGAATCTTCAGCAGCTCAGCTGTTGGAGAGTCGAGCCACGACTTCCTCGTACCGGGGGCTGTTCATGAAGTTTTCCACGGAGACGTGGATGGCTTCTGGGGACTTGAGCTTCGCCCGGTCGGTGAGGTCCTGGTGGGTGACGATCAGGTCGGGCGTGCTGTCGAGGTTCGCGATGGAGACGTTCTTGACCGTCACGCCCTCGATTCCGGCCTTCTTGATCTTGTTGCGGAGCACGGATGCGCCCATGGCGCTCGAGCCCATTCCGGCGTCGCACGCGAACACGATGTTCGTGATCGTGCGCGTGTCGGTCGCGAGACCCCCGCCGCCTGCCTGAGTGGCGAGGCCGGAGAGCGCATCGGACTTCTTGCCCTTGTTCGCCTCGGTCTGCGCGACGGCGTCGGCGAAGCTGTTGGCTCCGGACGCGTCGGCAGCGAGATCCTTCTTGCGCGAGGCGAGGAGGATCGCCGCGGCGATGACGAAGGTGACCGCCGCCGAGAGGATGACGGACAGGATGACGCCGATGTGGCTTCCCGGGGCCGTCATGATCAGGATCGCGAAGATCGATCCGGGCGAGGCCGGAGCGACGAGGCCGGAGCCGAAGATCACGTTCGTGAGGACACCCGTCGCGCCACCGCCGATGACGGCGAGGATCAGAGCGGGCTTGGCGAGCACGTACGGGAAGTAGATCTCGTGGATGCCGCCGAGGAACTGGATGATGACTGCGCCGGGTGCGCTGGCGCGTGCGACGCCGACACCGAAGAAGCAGAACGCGAGGAGCAGACCGAGGCCGGGGCCCGGGTTCGCCTCGAGGAGGAACAGGATGCTCTTCCCCGCATCCTCAGCCTGCGCGATACCGAGCGGCGTGAGCACACCCTGGTTGATTGCGTTGTTGAGGAAGAGGATCTTCGCGGGCTCGATGAGGACGCTCGCGAGCGGGAGGAGACCGGCCTCGACGAGGAAGTCGACGCCTTCACCGAGGCGCTCGGTGAGCCACGTGATGACTGGAGCGATCGCGAAGAACCCGGCGAGAGCCAGGAGCATCGCGAGGATGCCAGCCGAGAAGTTGTTGACGAGCATCTCGAAGCCGGCGCGGATCTTGCCGTCCCAGATGCTGTCGACCTTCTTCATGATCCACGCTGCGAGCGGGCCCATGATCATGGCGCCGATGAACATCGGGATTCCTGCGCCCACGATGACACCCATGGTCGCGATCGCTGCCACGACGCCGCCTCGCGTGTCGTAGACCATCTTGCCGCCCTGGTAGGCGATGAGAAGGGGAAGCATGTAGGTGATCATCGGGCCGACGAGCCCGAGGTTCGCCTCGCCGTCTGCGTTCTCGCCCCAGCCGCCGAGGACTCCCCACACGGAGGCGCCTTCCGGGAAGAGGAGGTTGAGCCAACCGGATTCGATGAACAGGGTGGTGATGAGGCCCCAGGCGATGAACGCCGGGATGTTCGGCATGACCATGCCGGAGAGGAAGGCACCGAAGCGTTGGACGCCGACTCGGGCACCCTTCTGCTGGGTTGCCGTTGTGGCTTCTGCAGTCATTATTGCTCCAAGCAATCCCCATGCGCGGGGATAGGAGGGGAAAGGTCAGTGTGACCGTTCCCGGATTTCAAGAATTGGCCGAACGGCCATGAGCGCGCGCGGCGGCTCAAGCGTCGTGGTTGGTCTCCAGGAGAGTCACGAGCTGGTCGGCGACAGCTTCGTCGCCGTCGACGGAGAGGGTGATCTCGTCGCCCTTGGACACGCCAAGTGAGAGGACACCGAGGATGCTGGCCGCGTTGACGCTCTTGTCGCCCTTGGCGATCGTCACGGGGACGCCGGCTTCGGTGGCTGCCTGCACGAAGATCGCTGCGGGACGTGCGTGAAGTCCGTGCTCCGAGGCGACGGTGATCTTGCGTTCGATCATGGAGAGCTCCTTAGGTGTGGCGGGATTTCCGCGTGTTGAGCTTATCTACGCGAGAAGCCCCAGATGCGAGATTGTCACCAAAACTTTGCCTCGGCGCTTGTTTCTTTCTCACACTCGGGTGGGAGCCGGGACCGAGAGACTCTCTGAGGTTGGCCGCTTCGAAGCTGGCAGGTCAAGAGGTGTCCCGCAGAACGAGAAAGAGGTCCCGCTCCACCAGATGACGGTGGAGCGGGACCTCGTTCTGAGATTCTGTCCGAGCGGCTCGAGATCAGAGACCTCGCAGAGCGCGGACCTTAGAGCGCCAACCGCTCACGGACAACTGCGGCGAGAGCCTCGGCGTGACGTTGCGCGGTCTCCTGCTCCCCCGCTTCGATCATGACGCGCACGAGCGGCTCCGTTCCGGATGGCCGCAGCAGGACGCGTCCGGTCTCACCGAGTTCGAGGGCGACCTGGGCGACCGCGGCCTGGAGAGGCTCGTCGCTCGCGCAGTCCTCCTTGCGGACGCCGGGCACATTGATGAGCACCTGCGGGTAGACGCGCATGACGGACGCGAGCTCGGCCAGCGTCTTGCCGGTTCGCCGCATCTCGGCCGCGATGTGCAGACCGGTGAGGATGCCGTCACCCGTAGTGGCGAAGTCGGTGAGGATGACGTGTCCGGACTGCTCCCCGCCGAGGGCGAGCCCCCGCTCGTTCAGCTCCTCGAGGACGTACCGGTCACCGACCTTGGTCTCGATCATGCGGATACCGGCTTCACGCATCGCGATCTTGAGGCCGAGGTTCGACATGACGGTGGCGACGAGGGTGTCCTCGCGCAGCGCGCCGCGCCGACGCATGGAGACCGCGAGGATGGCCATGATCTGGTCGCCGTCGACGACCTTGCCGTCGGCGTCGATGGCAAGGCACCTGTCGGCGTCTCCGTCGTGGGCGATGCCCAGGTCCGCTCCGAGTTCCGTGACCGTGCGAGCGAGTTCGCCGAGGTGCGTCGATCCGACACCCTCGTTGATGTTGAGTCCGTTCGGCGCGTTGCCGATGACCGTGACCTGAGCGCCCGCGTCAGTGAAGACCTCGGGCGAGACGCCGGCCGCGGCACCGTGCGCGCAGTCGAGGACCACGTGGAGTCCACGGAGTGGCGAGGTGCCGTCCTCGCGGAGCGGCAGGCTGCGAAGCAGGTGCAGGGCATATCGGTCTTCGGCATCGGCGAAACGCTCGATGCTTCCGACCCCAGCTCCCGTCGGGGTGAGCTTTTCCCCGCCGAGCAGCGCCTCGATCTGGTTCTCGAGGTCGTCGGCGAGCTTTCGACCGCCGCGAGCGAAGAATTTGATCCCGTTGTCAGGCGCGGGATTGTGGGAGGCCGAGATCATGACGCCGAAGTCGGCCCCGATCTCGGCGGTGAGAAACGCCGCTGCGGGCGTCGGGATGACCCCCGCGTCGAGCACGTCGACGCCAGAGGAGGCGAGTCCCGCCGCCACGGCGGCAGAGATGAACTCACCTGAAACCCGCGGATCGCGGGCTAAAACAGCACGAGGCCGCCGCCCGTGCTCGCGAGCTGATGTCGCGAGCACGATGGCAGCGGCCTGGGCGAGGCTGAGGGCGAGCTCGACCGTGAGGTGGTCGTTCGCAAGCCCACGAACCCCGTCCGTTCCGAAAAGCCTAGGCATTCGAAATGTCTGGACTTAGCGCTTCGAGTACTGAGGCGCCTTACGGGCCTTCTTGAGTCCGGCCTTCTTGCGCTCCTTGACGCGAGCGTCGCGTGACAGGAAGCCAGCCTTCTTGAGCTCGGGGCGGTTGTTCTCGCGGTCGATCTCGTTGAGAGCGCGTGCGATGCCGAGACGAAGCGCACCGGCCTGGCCGGAAGGTCCGCCACCCGAGATGCGTGCGATGACGTCGTACGCGCCACCCAGGCTCAGGATCGTGAACGGGTCGTTGATCAGCTGCTGGTGCAGCTTGTTCGGGAAGTAGTCGGCGATGTCACGGTCGTTGACCGTGATGGTGCCGGTTCCCGGGATGAGGCGCACGCGGGCGATTGCCTGCTTGCGACGGCCGACGGCTGCACCGGGAACGGTGAGTGCCGGACGAGGAGCCTGGACGGCCGCCTCTGCCTCGGGGGTTTCGGTCGAGTAGCTCTGCGGCTGCTCGATGGACTCTGCGATGGTTGCCACTGTGTTCTCTTTCCTAGCTCGGGCCGCTACTGGGCAACCTGGTCGAAGACGTACGGCTTCGGCTGCTGGGCTGCGTGCGGGTGCTCTGCACCTGCGTAGACCTTGAGCTTCTTGAGCTGGTTGCGTCCGAGCGTGTTCTTGGGGAGCATGCCGCGGATCGCCTTCTCGACGGCGCGCGTCGGGTGCTTCTCGAGCATCTCCGTGTAGGAGGTCGCCGTCAGTCCGCCCGGGTAACCCGAGTGGCGGTAGGCGAGCTTCTTCTGGAGCTTGGAGCCCGTCAGCGCGACCTTCTCTGCGTTGATGACGACGACGAAGTCGCCCATGTCAACGTGCTGAGCGTAGGTTGCCTTGTGCTTGCCGCGGAGCAGAGCTGCCGCGTGGGTTGCGAGCCGGCCGAGAACGACATCAGTCGCGTCGATGACCACCCAGTCATGGGTGATGTCACCGCCCTTTGGTGTGTACGTGCGCATGGATGTGCACCTTTCGTCGAAATGAGGAGGTCGTGAATCCCACTCGGTCGTGATGGTTGCGGTTGAGCCTCCGGGAAGGGTTCTCCCGGGGAGGCCTCACCACGAACGTCACCGTCGAGGGCTCAACTTCGAAGCCGACACCGAAGTGCAGACAACTTGAGTAGCTTACGTCAGTGGCCGCCCGGGCGCAATCTCAGACCGACAGGGCAGCAAGGCGTCGCGCTCGAACCGTCCGGAACCGGGCGGCCGCACCGAAGACGCCGACCATGAGCATGGTTCCAACTCCCCCGGCGATGAGCGATGCAGAGAAGAAGAAGGAGCCGAGGAAGACGTCGGGATCGGTCGGATCCAACGTCGGCATCAGGATGCTCAGCAGCGCATACGCGAGAACGAGGATTGCCACCCCGAGGGCTGTCCAGGCCGCCGGCACGATGGCTCTCGGCCAGAACCTGCCGACCACGCTCAGCACGGCGAAGACGGCGACTGGCAGGGCCAGCGCTGCGTAGCTGATGAGGTCGACCATGACTCCAGTCTGGACCCTCCGAGGATTCCTGGGAATCAGTCGAGAGATGTAGATCGCCCCTCGGCGCCCCCAGGCTAGGTGAGCGGCTCCACAAGACGAAGCGCGGGCCGCTGCGCCCTCGTCACGGCCTGGCGCTCACGGAGATGAGCGTCCGCCGGGTAGCCCACTCCCGTGAGCGTGAGCCCCTTCGCCGACAAGACGGGAAAGGCGCTGCTTCGTTCCGTCGCCTGGAGCAGCTGCGGCACGTCCGAGAGTCGGATGCGCCCGGCCCCGACCTCAGCGCACATGCCGACGAGCGACCTGACCATGGAGTGGCAGAAGGCATCTGCTTCGAGCTTCGCGACCACGACGCCCTGCTCGTCGCGTGCCCAGTCGAAGCGCTGCAAGGTTCGGATCGTGGTGGAGTTCGGGCGTGGTCGGCAGAAGCCGGCGAAGTCGTGGAGGCCGATGAGCTTGTCTGCGGCGACCTGCATGAGTGCTGCGTCGAGCTCTCGGGGGACGACGGCTGTACGGTGCCGCTCGATGGGGTTCGGCGGGGTTCGGCGATCTGCGATGCGGAACTCGTAGCTTCGGGAGATCGCCGAGAACCGAGCGTCGAACCCCTCCGGCGCAGGCGCCACCCCCGCGAGGACGACGTCGCTGTCACGACCGAGAACCCCGTTCACCCGACGGAGCAGGATGTCGGACACCTCGTCGCTGGACCGGCGGCGGACGTTCTCGACCCCGAGGTCATCGAGGTCGAGGTGCGCGACCTGCGCCGTCGCGTGGACCCCAGCGTCAGTGCGGCCCGCGACTGTGAGCAGCGGACCGTCGGGAAGCTCCCGTGCGACGAGCCTGATGGCGTCCTCGAGGGCACCCTGCACGGTGCGCAGCTCCGGCTGCGCTGCCCATCCGCTGAATGCGGTCCCGTCGTAGGCGATGTCCAGACGGAACCGTGTGCTGCCTCGCCCGTGCCCCATGCGCCCATCCTCCCTTACCCGAGCCGGTTTATCGACGACACGACGAAGCCCCCGAGCAAGCTCGATGATTGCTCGGGGGCTTCGACGATCAGCTTCGACTACTTGGCGTCGTCGGCCTTCGCGTCAGCGTCCGACTCAGCAGCGTCTGCAGCCTCGGAAGGCTGCGTTCCGCCGTCGGTCGTCGGCTCGGAAGCCTCCGTGTCGCCTGCGGCTGCGTCGACCTCGTCGGTCGCGGTCTCGTCGACCTCAGGCTCGGCAGGAGCTGCGGCCGGAGCCGTCTTCACTGAGGAGGCCTTCGGCGTGACGGGCTCGAGAACGAGCTCGATGACTGCCATGGGAGCGTTGTCGCCCTTGCGGTAGCCGGTCTTGATGATGCGGGTGTACCCGCCTTCGCGACCTTCCATCTGCGGCGCGATCTCCGTGAAGAGCTCGTGCACGACGGTCTTGTCGGTGACAATCTGCAGCACGCGACGGCGAGCGTGGATATCTCCGCGCTTCGCGAAGGTGATCAGGCGCTCGGCGAGCGGACGGAGGCGCTTGGCCTTCGTCTCGGTCGTCTGGATGCGCTTGTGCGTGTACAGCTGCGCCGCGAGCGTAGCGAGCATGAGGCGCTCGTGTGCGGGGCCGCCTCCGAGGCGAGGACCCTTGTTGGGCTTAGGCATTCGTCATTCTCTTTCGTGTGAAGTCGGTCTGGCGGGCAGGTCTGTTTAGACGTACTCGCCGGTGTCGTCGCCGGCACCGTAGAAGTGAGCACCCTCGAACCCGGGAACCGAGTCCTTGAGCGAGAGGCCGAGCTCGGTGAGCTTGTCGCGCACCTCGTCGACCGACTTCTGACCGAAGTTGCGGATGTTCATGAGCTGCGTCTCACTGAGAGCGACGAGCTCGGAAACCGTGTTGATGCCCTCGCGCTTGAGGCAGTTGTACGAGCGCACGGAGAGATCGAGATCCTCGATCGGCATCGAGAGCTCGTTGGTGAGGACGGCGTCGACCGGCGCTGGGCCGATCTCGATGCCCTCTGCCTGCTCGTTCAGCTCGCGAGCGAGGCTGAAGAGCTCGACGAGCGTGCGACCGGCAGATGCGATCGCGTCGCGCGGCGAGATAGCCGGCTTCGTCTCCACGTCGACGACGAGGTTGTCGAAGTCGGTGCGCTCCCCAGCACGGGTCGCGTCGACACGGTAGGTGACCTTGAGAACCGGCGAGTAGATCGAGTCGATCGGGACCTGACCGGCCTCGGAGAACTCGTTGCGGTTCTGGGTCGCCGACACGTAGCCGCGGCCGCGCTCGATGGTCAGCTCGAGCTCGAACTTGGCGTCATCGTTGAGCGTCGCGATGACGAGCTCCGGGTTGTGCACCTCGACACCGGCAGGTGCCGAGATGTCAGCCGCCGTCACTTCGCCCGCTCCGGTCTTGCGGAGGTAGGCCGTGATCGGCTCATCGTGCTCGCTGGAGACGACCAGCTGCTTGATGTTGAGGATGATCTCGGTGACATCTTCCTTCACACCAGGGATGGTGGTGAACTTGTGGAGGACACCGTCGAGACGGATGCTCGTGACTGCTGCTCCGGGGATGGAGGACAGCAGGGTGCGACGCAGTGAGTTGCCGAGGGTGTAGCCGAAGCCAGGCTCGAGTGGTCCGATCGTGAACTTCGAGCGGTTCTCGGAGAGGCTTTCCTCGGTGAGCGTTGGACGCTGTGCGATAAGCACTATGGGTTCCTTTCGGCAAAGTGTCCGCTATATGACACTTGGCGATTCAGCCGACGCACGTCGTCGACCGGGTGTGGAGTTCGAGCGGGGACGCCGAACATCCGCCACAAGGCCCTCCCTCGCGGGAGAGCCTCGCAGCGGACGGGAGGCTAGACGCGGCGACGCTTCGGAGGGCGGCAGCCGTTGTGTGCCTGAGGGGTGACGTCGTTGATCGAGCCGACCTCGAGGCCTGCGGCCTGAAGCGAGCGGATCGCGGTCTCGCGACCGGAGCCCGGTCCCTTGACGAAGACGTCGACCTTCTTCATGCCGTGCTCCTGCGCCTGGCGAGCTGCGGCCTCGGCTGCGAGCTGCGCGGCGAAGGGCGTCGACTTGCGCGAGCCCTTGAAGCCGACTCCACCGGAGGAAGCCCAGCTGATGACAGCGCCGGACGGGTCGGTGATCGACACGATCGTGTTGTTGAAGGTCGACTTGATGTGAGCCTGGCCCACTGCGACGTTCTTCTTGTCCTTCTTGCGCGGCTTACGAGCGGCGCTCTTTGGGGTAGCCAATTTTCTCTCCTACGAAATCTGCGGGCGCTGTCGCGGCGGCGACTAGCGTGCCTTCTTCTTGCCGGCGACCGTGCGCTTCGGGCCCTTGCGGGTACGAGCGTTCGTCTTCGTGCGCTGACCGCGCACGGGAAGGCCGCGGCGGTGGCGGAGACCCTCGTAGCTGCCGATTTCGACCTTGCGGCGGATGTCAGCTGCGACCTCACGGCGGAGGTCACCTTCTACCTTGAAGTTGCCTTCGATGTAGTCGCGGAGCTGAACCAGCTGCTCGTCGTCGAGGTTCTTGACGCGGATGTTGCCGTCGATGCCGGTGTCCTCGAGTGCCTTGAGTGCGCTCGTGCGGCCGACGCCGTAGATGTAGGTGAGTGCGATCTCAACGCGCTTTTCGCGTGGGAGATCGACGCCTGCGAGACGTGCCATGGGATTTCTCCTGTGGGTTGAGGTGTGATGCACCGGATGGGCCCCGGCCTCGGTCCGAAGGTGTCCCCGCCTGGGCTGAAGCCCGGCGGTTCTTACTGGTGCTGTTTCGTATTCAGTTGTGACGTCGGGTGCATGCGCACCCATGGGACGTCTCGCGTGCCTGAACTGGCGAGCGAGGTGAGTCCCGAGCGATTAGCCCTGGCGCTGCTTGTGGCGCGGGTTCTCGCAGATGACCATGACGCGACCGTGGCGGCGGATAACCTTGCACTTGTCGCAGATCTTCTTGACGCTGGGGTTGACCTTCATTGAAGTTCCTTCTGTGATCGCTGGCCTCGTGCTGGGCAGACGTCTGCCCAGCCGTTCCTTACAGCGTGCCTACTTGTAGCGGTAGACGATGCGGCCGCGGGTCAAGTCGTACGGGCTCAACTCCACGATCACGCGGTCCTCGGGGAGGATGCGGATGTAGTGCTGACGCATCTTGCCTGAGATGTGAGCAAGAACCTTGTGTCCGTTCGAGAGTTCTACGCGGAACATTGCGTTTGGCAATGCCTCGACAACCGAACCCTCGATCTCGATGACGCCGTCTTTCTTGGCCATAGCCTCACTGTCGTTTGCTATTGAATGCACGCTGGTCGTGCGGATGGACGGTGACTACGCGCGCGAAAACGCAACGCAAAAGACACCAAGCGTCAACTCTAGGCGGTCTCCCCGTGGAGTGCAAGTGCGGGGCCGCACCGCAGAGAGGGTCAGGCTCCCACTTCGGCTGGCGGAGTCGGGACGACTCCGAACTGCGCGAGACCTGCCGCTCCCCCGTCATGCGCGGTGGAGACCCAGATGCCGTCGGCATGCACCAGGATCGTGTGCTCCCAGTGGGCGCCGAGCGAGCCGTCCGCCGAACGAACGGTCCAGTCGTCGTCATCGATGACGACGTCAGGGCCCCCGAGAGTGATCATGGGCTCGATGCAGATCGCCAGCCCTGGCTTGACGACCGGCCCTCGGCCGAACACGCGGATGTTGTGCACGGTCGGTTCCTCGTGCATGCTGCGGCCGATACCGTGCCCCGCGAAATCCTCGAGGATCCCGAAGTCGCCGGACTGCTCGATGGTCTCCTCGACGGCAGCTCCGACCTCGGCGAGGTGCCGAGCAGTCGCCAGCTTCGCGATGCCCGCCCAGAGGGAGCGCTCGCAGGCCTCGCTGAGACGCGTGCCGTCGGCAACCGCGCTCGTGTCCGCTGCTTCGCCGGGGACGACGAACGTCCGGGCCGAGTCGCCGTTCCAGCCCTCGAACATGGCCCCGGCGTCGATGGAGACGAGCTGGCCTGCCTCGAGCGGCTTGTCGTTCGGGATGCCGTGGACTACCGCGTCGTCGACGGAGGCGCAGATCGTGTGCCGGTATCCCGGAACCAAGGCGAAGTTCGGCACTGCGCCCCTCTCGCGCACGACGCGCTCGGCGATGCCGTCGAGCTCCAGCGTCGTCACCCCCGGACGAATCGCCTCGGAGACGGCGTCGAGGGCGAGGGCCGTGATCCGGCCGGCTGGCACCATCGCCGCGAGCTCGGCGGGTGTCTTGTAGATGCTCTTGCGCATCAGGAGAGTCTACGCGCCGGCTGCCTCGCTCCTCCGGCCGACTCAGGGGATATCGCCGCATCGTCCGGTGATGAAGAGGTGGAAGGTCCCGTCCGTGTCATAGCTCAGGGAGGCGTTTTCGATCGTGTCGCTCCTCAGGCCGTCGCCCGAAATGGAGCTCGGTGTGGTGCCGATGTTCAATCCCTTCTCCGTCCAGAGCGCCTCTATCTGCTCCAGTTCGGCAGCGCCCGCGTCCGTGCGGAAACTGTGCCCGACGAAATAGTGGTCACCTGACCGCGAGTATCCACCGCAGATCTGCCGCGAGATCTCCATGCCCGGCGCTCCGACGTAGTCGATCTCCTCGAGATCATCGGGGAAATGCTGCAGGGTCAGCTCCGCGAGGTCTCGAACTGCTGCCTCCCGCTCGGTTGTCGTCGCTGAGGCAGAGAAAATCGGCCCGTTGTCACCCACCGGCGGCGGCACGGGTGCGTCGGTAGGCTGCGGGGGCGGGCCGCCGACCACCTCCTCGGACGGCGCGGGCTCGACCACCGCCGATTCCGCCGCCGCGCCCTCCCAGAGCACTGAAGCTGCGGCACCCGAGAGGAACAGGGCGGCCAGCACGAACGTAGCGATACCGGAGAGGCGCGCGATGATTCGCGCGGTGATCAGGGCGCCCGCCTGCAGGTCCGCGCCCAGAGCGCGGAGCCGTGTCGAGACCTGCAGTGCAATCCCGGAGAGCAGCAGGGCGGTGAGCGCGCAGAGGCACAGCACCGCGACGGAGGCGATCATGCGCAGGTACGACCGGGGCTCGAGGGGAACCACCCAGGCGGGCAGGTGCGGGTTGCCGGAGAGATTCGGCGTCGGGACGGCGCTGGCCGCGCCGGTCAGCAGCCACCAGACTGCGGCGATGGGGAACGCAGCCGTCAGTACGCACAGCGCGACGAGCGCCGAGGAGCTCCCGGTCTCCACCTCGGCCGGTCGTCTCTCGCCCCCTGGCTCAGCGGTCAGGTCAATCGGCATGGGTCTCAGCACCTTCGTCGGGAGCGCAGTGGCTCGTGATCGTGATATTCAGCCAGCCCTGGGCGTCACCGCGCATCCGCACCTGATCGATCGCCTGGGAGACCGGCCCTCCCGCATAGTTGGTGCCCATGGCTCGGTCGTACGTCAGACCGCGCTCCTGCCAGAGCTCGATGATGTTCTGCTCGTCGGTGATCGTGTCGGGGCCGGAGAGGCTGAGCGTGAGGACGTACGCGGTCCCCGAGGCGGAATGCTCGTCCGGAACATCCCCCGTCTCCCCGCCCGGCACGCAGGCGACCTCCTCAGGCGGCGCGTCGAGCGTCCCCACCATGAGGTTCGGGATCGGGGCCACCATCACTCCGAGCGTCGCGACCCGGAGCGAGTCCACTCCGGCGGCGAGCTCCTCCTTCGAGAGGGCAGTCACCGATCCAGCTGGGTCCAGGCGCTGCTCATCCACCCACCCCACAGCATCAGGCGTCTCCTCCGGGCCGTGCAGCGGGTCCGGAGACGCGGGCGGGCCAGACACCTGCGCTGCCTGGCCCGCGTACTCGGTCACCATGCGTTCGGCCTCGAGCGTCCAATGCACGGTGAAGCCCAGGTGCGTGGCTGCGATGACAGCCGCCGCACACGAGAGCCACGCTGCCGAGGATCGCGTGCTCCGCAGCGCGAGCACGAGCGCCATGGCGGCAGCGAGGACCAGGAGCGGCCAGACGGCAAGCGAGAGTCCAGGTCCGAGGTAGCTCCCGATGAGTTCCCGGAAGTAGCCCTCGCCGTAGTCGCTCGGCTCCCACCAGATGGTCATCGCGAATGCCCGCCATGCCGTCATGCCGACGAGCAACGAGGCGAGGTTGCGCTGCCAGACGGCGGGAGTGACAGCCGAGGCAAGGTGTCCATCGGCTCCGGGGTGCGCTGACGGCGCTGACCCGGGAGTCGCCTCGTTCACCAGAGCGTTCGCGGTCCACGTCAAGGAGTCCTCCGTGCACGGCCCATCACCGATTCGATGGGGTCCTGCGAAGCTAGCCTCCCGCCGCGCGGATTTCGGTCAGCAGGCGACAACGCTTCGGCAACACCGGCGAGATGGAGGTCACGGTTCAGTAACCGGTCACGCTCGTGCCAGGTCTCGGCCTACCTCCAGGCGATGCCGGTGCCTGCCGAGCCCAGTTCCGGCGACGGGACGCGCGGGCGTCGCGGAGAGGTGGATCGGGTTCGCGGTCGATCTGACCGGGTCGCCTCCAGCTCCCAGGAGTTCTACGACCGGCTCGAGCCCGAGGCGCTCCGCGAACGCAAACGCCTCGGCGACGTCGTTCACGAGGCCGGCCGGCACGCGTGCGCTCGACAGGAGCTCGACCCACTCGCTCGCCACGCGCTCCCCCAACCTCGCCGCAAGGAGCGCACGGAGGGCGTCACGGTTGTGCACGCGGAGCTGGTTGGTGGTGAAGCGCGGGTCTCCAGCGAGGCCAGGAGCGCCGAGGACCCCGACAAGCCCTGCGAACTGCCGATCGTTGCCGACGGCGATCACGAGCGGGCGGTCGCTGGCGTCGAACAGCTCATACGGGGCGATGCTTGGATGCGCGTTGCCGAGCCGTGCGGGAGCGCGGCCCGTCGCCAGCGTGCTCGACGCCTGATTGGCGAGTGCCGACAGCAGGCTCGTCATCAGGTCCACCTCCACGCGCTGGCCCGTCCCAGACCGTTCGCGCTCGCGGAGGGCGAGCAGTATGCCCGTGACCGCGTTCAGCCCCGTCAGCACATCGACGAGCGCAACACCGACCTTGCTCGGCTCCCCCTCCACCGGGCCCGTGATGCTCATGAGCCCGCCGACGGCCTGCACGAGGAGGTCGTAGCCCGGCAGCGCCGCTCCCCCGCCCCCGCCGAAACCGGTGATCGAACAGAAGATCGCCGACGGGTTCTCCGCCCGCACCGAGTCGAAGTCGAGCCCGAAGCGCGCCATGACCCCGGGTCGGAAGTTCTCGACGACAATGTCCGCCTCCCGCGCGAGTCGGCGCGCGGCCGCAACGTCCTCGCCGCGGTTGAGATCGAGCACTAGAGACCGCTTGCCGCGATTCACGCCGGAGAAGTACGTCGACTGACCGCGCGCATCAACCGGTGGAGTCCAGGCCCTCGTCTCGTCACCGCCCGGGGGTTCCACCTTGATGACGTCGGCGCCGAAATCGGCGAGCATCATCGTCGCGTACGGGCCGGCGAGCACCCGGGAGAAATCCGCGACTCGCACGCCGCTCAGCACGCCGTCGTGTCCGCGATCCGAGAGCACTTGGGATCCTTACCTGAACGCCGGGATGCCGGTGAGCTTGTTGCCAAGCACGAGCGTGTGGATCTCATCGGTGCCCTCGTAGGTCCGCACCGACTCCAGGTTGTTGGCGTGGCGAAGCGGTGAGTAGTCGAGGGTGATGCCGTTGCCGCCGAGAATCGTCCTCGCCTCGCGAGCGATCGCGATCGCCTCGCGGGTGTTGTTGAGCTTGCCAACGGAGATGTGGTGCGGCTGGATGCGGCCCGCGTCCTTCAGCCGCCCGAGCTGGAGGGCGAGCAGGAAGCCCTTGTTGATCTCGAGGGCCATGTCCACGAGCTTCTGCTGCGTCATCTGGAAGCCAGCCAGCGGACGGTTGAACGGCTGCCGCTCCCCTGCGTACGCGAGCGCAGCCTCAAAGCTGTCCCTCGCGGCGCCCATGACGCCCCAGGCGATACCGTAGCGGGCCTCATTGAGGCATTCGAACGGCCCACGCAGCCCGCGCGCACCGGGGAGCATCGCATCGGCTGGAACCCGGACCTCATCGAGGACGACGTCGCACTGGACGGATGCACGCATCGAGAGCTTCGGGCCGATGGGCGTCGCCGAGAAGCCAGCGGAAGCCGTCGGTACGATGAAGCCTCTGACGCCCTCGTCCGTCTGCGCCCAGATGATCGAGATGTGGGCGAGGGACGCCAGGCCGATCCAGCGTTTGGTGCCGCTGACGACCCAGTCCGAGCCATCTCGTCGCGCGAACGTGCCCATCGTTCCCGGATCGGATCCGGCACCGGGCTCGGTCAGCCCGAAGCAGCCGATGACCTCGCCGGCAGCCATGCGCGGCAGCCACTCGCGCTTCTGCTCCTCGCTACCGTGCTTCCAGATCGCGCTCATGGCCAGAGAGCCCTGCACGGAGACGAAGGTGCGAATCCCGGAGTCGCCCGCCTCGAGCTCCGCCGCGGCGATGCCGTACTCGACTGCGCTGCGGCCAGCGCACCCGTAGCCGCTCAGGTGCATGCCGAGCAGCCCTTCGCTTGCGAGCATCGGCACGAGGTCGATCGGGAAGACGGCGTCCTCGTACCAGGACGCGATGTGCGGCCGGACGTGCTCGTCGACGACGAGTCGGACACGGCTGCGCAGCGCCAGCTCTTCCTCGCTCAAGAGCACGTCGAAGTCGATGAGGTCGTGGGGCTCAGCTGAGGGTGAGGACATCTGTGTCTCCGTTCCTGGACAACTGCGTCAACAGGGTTCTCCGGCGCTCCGAGCTGGAGGCGCCGACAGGCCAACGCTAGCCGACGATGACAGCGCTCGACCAGGTGCGAACGGCACCGCGGTGGCTTCTTGGCGGGCATTCCGGCAAACGCAAGAGGACCCGAGCGGGAGAAATCCGCTCGGGTCCTTGCTTGCTGTGCCGGTTGAGTCCTACTTGCCGCTCAGACGGTGCAGCGGGTGACGCAGTCCCCGCTGCTCGAGAGCAGCGAAGATGCGGTTCCGGACTTCCTCGACGGTGCCGAAGCCGTTGACGCTCACAAGCGTCCCGCGAGCGGAGTACGTCTCGAGAAGCGGCGCGGTCTCCTGCAGGTACACGTTCTGACGGTGCCTGATGGCCTCTTCCGTGTCGTCTGCGCGGCCCTGCTCGAGCGCGCGGCGGCGGAGACGCTCCACGACGCTGTCGACCTCGACCTTGAGTTCGATGACCGCGTCGATCGCAGTGCCCTGATCAGCGAGGAGCTGCGTGAGGAACGCGACCTGCTCGAGTGTGCGCGGGTAGCCGTCGAGGAGGAAGCCGCCAGCTGCGTCTGCCTCCGTGAGGCGGTCGCGGACGAGCTCGTTCGTCAGCGAGTCGGGAACGAGGTTGCCGCTCTCGATGATCTCGCGGACCTGGATGCCGAGGTTCGTGCCGTTCTTGATGTTGGCACGGAAGATGTCACCGGTCGAGATGGCAGGGATACCGAAGGCCTCGGCGATGCCGACGGCCTGCGTTCCCTTGCCGGCCCCGGGGGGACCAACGATCAGCAGGCGGAAGGTCTGGTCGTGATGTGTCATCGGAGAAGCCCCTCGTAGTTGCGTTGTTGGAGTTGAGCGTCGATCTGCTTCACCGTCTCGAGTCCGACGCCCACGACGATGAGGATCGATGCGCCGCCGAACGGGAAGTTGGCATTCGCATTGACCGTGGACAACGCGATGAGCGGGATGAGCGCGAGCACGCCGAGGTAGAGCGAACCGGGGAAGGTGATTCGCGTGAGCACGAAGTTCAGGTACTCGGCGGTGGGGCGTCCGGCACGGATGCCGGGGACGAAGCCACCGTGCTTTCGCATGTTCTCGGCAACCTCCTCAGGGTTGAAGGCGATCGCGACGTAGAAGTACGTGAAGCCGATGATGAGGAGGAAGTAGACCGCCATGTAGAGCGGGTGGTCGCCCGTCGTGAAGTTGTTCATGACCCAGGTGACCCACTCTGGCGGGGTCTCCCCCGCGGCAGGCTGGTTGAACTGGGCGACGAGCGCGGGCAGGTACAGCAGCGACGAGGCGAAGATGACAGGGATAACACCCGCCTGGTTCACCTTGATCGGGATGTACGTGCTGTTGCCACCATAGGTGCGGCGTCCGACCATGCGCTTCGCGTACTGGACGGGGATGCGGCGCTGCGACTGCTCGACGAACACGACGGCCATCATGATGAGCAGCCCGATCGCGATGACGATGACCAGCGTGGTCATTCCACCGGTACCGGCGGCGATGGCGCCGAAGGCGGACGGGAACGAGGCTGCGATCGACGTGAAGATCAGGAGCGACATGCCGTTGCCGACGCCGCGCTCGGTGATGAGCTCTGCCATCCACATGATGACCGCGGTGCCAGCTGTCATGGCTGCGACCATGAGCACGACGCGCACCATGTTGATGACGGCGTTCTCCGGGGTCGCGGCGGACTCGTTGAGCATGTCGAGGACGTTCTCGCAGGCAGGGTTGCCCGTACCGAAGAGCGTTCCCGACTTCGCCACCGTCACGAGCGTGGTCGCCTGGAGGATCGCGAGGGCGATGGTCAGGTAGCGCGTGTACTGCGTGAGCTTCGACTGACCGGCCTGACCCTCCTTGTGGAGCGCCTCGAAGTGCGGGATGACCACACGCAGCAGCTGCGTGATGATCGAGGCCGTGATGTACGGCATGATGCCCAGCGCGAAGATCGACAACTGCAGCAGAGCGCCACCGGAGAACAGGTTGACCATGTCGTAGAGACCGGCCATCTGCGTTCCAGTGTCGAGACACTGCTGCACGTTGACGTAGTTCACAAATGGGCCAGGAACCGTGGTGCCGATCCGGTAGATGGCGACCATAGCGAGCGTGAAGAGGATCTTGCGACGAAGATCCGGTGTCTTGAACACTCGTGCGACGGCACTGAACACTACGTTCCTGCTTTCATTTCTCGTGAAAGAGACAAACGGGGGTCGGCAACCGCCGACCCCCGCTTGGAGTTGCTACTTGACGGAACCGCCGGCGGCAACGATCTTCTGCTCTGCTGAGCTGGAGACCTTGTCGACCGCGACGTTCAGCTTAACCGCAATCTCACCATTGCCGAGCACCTTGACGGGCTCGTTCTTGCGAACCGCACCCTTTGCCACGAGGTTCGCGATGGTGACATCGCCGCCCTCGGGGAAGAGCTCGGCCAGCTTGGAGAGGTTGACGACCTGGTACTCGACGCGGAACGGGTTCTTGAACCCGCGCAGCTTCGGCGTACGCATGTGCAGCGGCATCTGGCCACCCTCGAAGCCGATACGCACTGTCGTGCGCGCCTTCGAGCCCTTGGTGCCGCGACCGGCGGTCTTGCCCTTGGAGCCCTCACCGCGACCGACGCGCGTCTTGGACTTCTTGGCACCGGGAGCGGGGCGGAGGTGGTGGACCTTGAGCTGAGGCTCGGAGGTCACATCCTTCTCGTTCTCGTTCTTGGTCATTCGGAGATCTCCTCAACTGAAACCAGGTGAGCGACTGTCTTGACGTAGCCGCGGTTCACCGAGTTGTCCGGCTTGACGACGGTGTGGCCAATGCGCTTGAGGCCGAGCGAGCGCAGTGTGTCACGCTGGTTCTGCTTCTCGCTGATCTTGGACTTGATCTGGGTCACCTTGAGACTCTTGGCCATCAGGCACCGACCTTCTGTGCTTCGGCTGCGGCCTTGGCCGCGTTGGCCTCGGCACGCAGAATGCGCTGCGGAACGACCTGGTCGACGGGCAGGCCACGACGAGCTGCGACTGCGCGCGGCTCCTCGAGCTGCTTCAGCGCCGCGACGGTTGCGTGCACGATGTTGATCGTGTTCGACGAACCGAGCGACTTCGACAGGACGTCGTGGATGCCCGCGCACTCAAGCACGGCGCGAACGGGGCCACCGGCGATAACACCGGTACCTGCAGCGGCGGGACGGAGCAGGACGACGCCTGCTGCTGCCTCGCCCTGCACGGGGTGCGGGATCGTCTTCAGGACGCGAGGAACGCGGAAGAAGTTCTTCTTCGCCTCTTCGACGCCCTTGGAGATGGCCAGCGGGACCTCACGGGCCTTGCCGTAGCCGACGCCCACGAGTCCGTTGCCGTCGCCGACGACGACGAGCGCGGTGAACGCGAAGCGACGACCGCCCTTGACGACCTTCGAGACGCGGTTGATGGTGACGACGCGCTCCAGGAACTGGCTCTTGTCATCGCGTGAGTTGCGGTCGCGGCCGCCCTGGCCACGCTCGCCACGGCCACCGCGACGGTTGTTGTCACGGCCACCCTCGCGCTGTGCCGACTCACTCGACGCGGCCGTCTCAACGGGCGTGTCGGTCATGTTGTCGGGCGTGTTGGTGTCGATTTTCTCGGTCACAGGTTCAGCCCTGCCTCTCGTGCTCCATCAGCGATGGCCGCGACGCGACCGGCGTACTTGTTGCCGCCGCGGTCGAAGACCACGCTTTCGATGCCGGCGTCCTTGGCGCGTGCGCCGACGAGCTCGCCGACCCGCTTTGCCTTGGCCGACTTGTCACCGTCGAACTCACGCAGCTCGGCTTCCATGGTGGATGCCGATGCGAGCGTGATGCCCTTGGTGTCGTCGACAACCTGGACGAAGACGTGACGCGCAGAGCGCGTGACGACGAGACGGGGACGCTGTGCGTCGCCGGAGACCTTCTTGCGAAGGCGGACGTGGCGGCGACGGGTCGCTGCCTGCTTGCTCTTTCCTCGAGTTCCGAGTCCCATGGTTACTTACCTGACTTTCCGGCCTTGCGGCGGATCTGCTCGCCCTCGTAACGCACGCCCTTGCCCTTGTAGGGCTCGGGGAGGCGGAGCTTGCGGATGTTCGCTGCGACCTCGCCGACAGCCTGCTTGTCGATTCCGACGACCGTGAGCTTGTTGTTGCCCTCGACCTGGAACGTGATGCCCACGGGGGGCTCGACGTTGATCGGGTGCGAGTAGCCGAGTGCGAACTCGACGCCCGTGCCCTTGGAAACGATGCGGTAACCGGTTCCAACGACCTCGAGCTTCTTCGTGTAGCCCTCGGTGACGCCGATGATGTTGTTGTTGATGAGCGTGCGGGTCAGGCCGTGCAGTGCACGGGACTCACGCTCGTCGTTCGGACGCGTGACGAGAAGCTGACCGTCTTCGAGCTTGACCTCGATGGGGTTCGCGACGACGAGCGCGAGCTCGCCCTTCGGTCCCTTGACGGTGACGTTCTGCGCGTCGATCTTGATGTCAACGCCAGCTGGGACGCTGATCGGGAGACGACCAATTCGTGACATGACGGATTACCACACGTAGGCGAGGACTTCTCCGCCTACGCCCTTCTGCTCGGCCTGACGGTCCGTGAGGAGACCGGAGGAGGTGGACAGGATGGCAATGCCGAGGCCGCCGAGGACGCTTGGCAGCTCGGTCGAGCGCGCGTACACGCGGAGACCTGGCTTGGAGACGCGCTTGATGCCGACGATCGACCTCTCGCGGTTCGGACCGAACTTCAGCGAGAGAGTGAGGGTCTGGCCCACTCGTGCATCTTCGACTGTCCAGTCGGTGATGTAACCCTCGCGCTTGAGGATGTCGGCAATGTGGGACTTGAGCTTCGAGCTCGGCATCGACACGGAGTCGTGGTGCGCCGAGTTCGCGTTGCGCAGTCGCGTCAGCATATCTGCGACGGGATCTGTCATCGTCATGATGAGTGCCTTTCGCCTGGTTTCGCGGGGCCGTACACGGCCCCGCGACCTGTGGTGGACGGGCCGTTGCGGTTGCAACAGCCCGATGGGGTCACGGCGTATGCCGTGACCCTCGGGTGTTCAGACTAGTTCTGCTGGAGACCGGCCTGGAACGGGAAGCCGAGCTTGCCCAGGAGAGCGCGCCCATCTTCGTCGTTCTTCGCCGTCGTGACGACGGTGATGTCCATACCGCGTGTGCGGTCGATCTTGTCTGGATCGATCTCATGGAACATTACCTGCTCCGTGAGGCCGAAGGTGTAGTTTCCGTTTCCGTCGAACTGGCGGTCGTTGAGACCACGGAAGTCGCGGATACGGGGAAGAGCGAGCGAGAGCAGGCGGTCGAGGAACTCCCACATGCGGTCGCCGCGCAGTGTGACGTGCGCGCCGATCGGCTGTCCTTCGCGCAGCTTGAACTGTGCGATCGACTTCGTGGCCTTCGTGACCTTCGGCTTCTGACCGGTGATCGCCGTGAGGTCCGTGATGGCACCTTCGATGATCTTTCCGTCGCGAGCTGCTTCGCCAACACCCATGTTCACGACGATCTTCACGAGACCGGGAACCTGGTGGACGTTGCTCACGCCGAGGTCTGCCTGCAGCTGAGCCTTGAGCTCGTCGCGGTACTTCAGCTTGAGACGGGGCTGGATTTTGCCAGCCTCCGTGGCGATGTCAGTCATATCTACTCGTCGTCCTTCTTCTTCGGTGCGGCGGCCTTGGCCTTCGTCGCGGGCTTCTTCTCAGCCTTCTCAGCCTTGTCGGCCTTGGCGGCCTTCTCGACCTTGGCCGGCTTCGCAGCGCGGCGCGATGGCTTGAAGAAGCGCGTGCGCACCGTCTTGGTCACGCCGTCCTTCGTGACCTCTTCGACCTGCACACCGGTGCGAGCCGGCTGCTTGGTCTCGGGGTCGACGAGTGCGACGTTGGAGATGTGGATGGGGGCCTCGACGGTCTCGATGCCACCCGTCTTCGTGCCACGCTGCGTCTGTCCGACGCGAACGTGCTTGGTCACGAAGTTGATTCCCTGAACGAGAATGCGGTTCTCTTCGCGGAGCACCTCGAGCACTTCGCCCTGCTTGCCGCGGTCTCCACCACGAGCCTGGCTCGGGCCCGAGATGACCTGGACCAGGTCGCCCTTGCGGATCGTTGCCATGGGTTAAATCACCTCCGGCGCGAGCGACACGATCTTCATGAACTTCTTGTCGCGGAGTTCGCGACCGACCGGTCCGAAGATTCGAGTGCCACGCGGCTCGTTGTCACCCTTGAGGATGACGGCTGCGTTCTCGTCGAACTTGATGTACGAACCGTCGGGACGACGGGTCGACTTGACTGTGCGAACGATGACGGCCTTGACGACCTCACCCTTCTTGAGGTTTCCGCCAGGGATCGCGTCCTTGACGGTCGCGACGATGACGTCACCGATTCCCGCGTAGCGGCGGCCGGAGCCACCGAGTACGCGGATCGTGAGGAGTTCCTTGGCGCCGGTGTTGTCGGCGACACGGACTCGTGATTCTTGCTGAAGCATCTGTCAAATTCCTTCGCTGAGTGGTCGAAGAGGCGAGGCCTACTTCGCCTTCTCCAGGATCTCGACCAGGCGCCAGCGCTTGGTAGCGCTGAGGGGACGGGTCTCTGCAATCAGGACGAGGTCGCCGATGCCGGCCTGGTTGTCGGCGTCATGCACCTTGACCTTGCTCGAGCGGCGGAGCACCTTGCCGTAAAGGGGGTGCTTGACGCGCTCTTCGACCGAGACGGTGATGGTCTTTTCCATCTTGTCGCTCGTGACGTAGCCGCGCCGGGTCTTGCGGTAGTTGCGCTCGTGCGCTTCTTCCGTTGCCTCGGGCTGTGTCGTGCTTTCAGCCATTACTTGGTCTCCTCGTTCTCAGCCTCGGGCGCAGCCTCGGAGGCTTCGGCCTTCTTCGAAGCCTTGGTGGCCTTCGACTTCTTGGCCGGCTTCTCGACCGGGGCCGGGGTTGCGCGGATCCCGAGCTCACGCTCGCGGATCACCGTGTAGATGCGCGCGATGTCGCGCTTGACCTGACGGATGCGTCCGCGCTCTTCGACCTGGTTGGTCACGGCCTGGAAGCGCAGGTTGAACAGCTCTTCCTTGGCCTTCTTGAGCTCCTCGACGAGACGTCCGTCTTCGAAGTTGTCGAGCTCGGTGGTGGCGAGCTCCTTGGTACCAATCGCCATGATTACTCGCCTTCCTCGCGCGAAATGATGCGTGCCTTGAGCGGCAGCTTGTGGATGGCGCGCGTGAGGGCCTCGCGAGCGAGCTCCTCGCTGACGCCGGCGACCTCGAAGAGGACGCGGCCGGGCTTGACGTTCGCAACCCAGGAGTCGACTGCACCCTTACCGGAACCCATGCGGGTCTCAGCGGGGCGAGCGGTCATCGGGCGGTCCGGGTAGATGTTGATCCAGACCTTGCCGCCACGCTTGATGTGACGCGTCATGGCGATACGAGCTGCCTCGATCTGACGGTTGGTCACGTAGGACGGGGTGAGCGCCTGGATGCCGAACTCGCCGAACGATACGGTGTTGCCACCCTTCGACATGCCGCTACGGTCCGGGCGGTGCTGCTTACGGTGCTTGACTCGACGTGGAATCAACATGGTTACGCCTCAACTCCTGCGGCGACCTGCTTCTCGTTGTCGCGGCGCGGGCCACGGCGTGAGCGGTCGTTACGGTCCCCACGGGACGACTTCTGGTTGGCCTGTTCGCGGGCGAGTTCCTTGTTGGTCATGTCGCCCTTGTAGATCCACACCTTGACACCGATGCGACCGTAGGTGGTCTTGGCCTCGTAGAAGCCGTAATCGATGTTGGCGCGGAGCGTGTGCAGCGGAACGCGTCCCTCGCGGTAGAACTCCGAGCGGCTCATCTCAGCACCGCCGAGGCGGCCGGAGACCTGGATGCGGATGCCCTTGGCACCTGCACGCTGAGCGCCCTGGAGGCCCTTGCGCATCGCACGGCGGAAGGCGACACGAGCAGAAAGCTGCTCGGCGATGCCCTGCGCGACCAGCTGAGCGTCAGCCTCGGGGTTCTTGACCTCGAGGATGTTCAGCTGGATCTGCTTGCCCGTGAGCTTCTCGAGGTCGGCGCGGATGCGCTCGGCCTCTGCTCCGCGTCGTCCGATGACGATGCCGGGGCGTGCCGTGTAGATGTCGACGCGAACGCGGTCACGCGTGCGCTCGATCTCGATGCGGGAGACGCCTGCACGGTCGAGTGTCTTCTGGAGATACTCGCGAATGCGGATGTCTTCCTTGACGTAGTCGCTGTAGCGCTGACCCGGCTTGGTCGAGTCTGCGTACCAGCGGGAGACGTGGTCGGTCGTGATTCCGAGACGGAAGCCGTACGGATTGATCTTCTGGCCCATTACTTGCTGCTCCCCTTCTCGGCCTCGGCGAGCTCCGGCGTCGCCAGCACAACCGTGATGTGGCTTGTGCGCTTGTTGATGCGGAATGCTCGTCCCTGTGCACGCGGACGGAAGCGCTTGAGGGTTGCACCCTCGTCTACGAACGCCTTGGCGATGTAGAGGTCGCGCTCGTCAAGGAACTGGCTTTCCTTGTCTGCCTTGACACGTGCGTTGGCGATTGCGGATGCAACGACCTTGTAGACCGGCTCAGAGGCACCCTGAGGTGCGAACTTCAGGATGGCGAGCGCTTCGAGCGCCTGCTTGCCGCGGATCAAGTTGACGACGCGACGAGCCTTCTGAGGGGTGACGCGGATGTGCCGCACGCGTGCGGTTGACTCCACCATATTTTCCTCCTTCACGTCGCCGCGTTAGCGGCGACGACCCTTCTTGTCGTCCTTCTCGTGTCCACGGAAGGTGCGGGTCGGTGCAAACTCGCCGAGCTTGTGGCCGACCATGGTTTCGGTGACAAACACGGGGATGTGCTTGCGACCGTCGTGCACGGCGATGGTGTGGCCGAGCATGTCCGGCACGATCATCGATCGGCGCGACCAGGTCTTGATGACGTTCTTCGAGCCAGCTTCGTTCTGCTTGACCACCTTCTGGAAGAGGTGTTCGTCGACGAAGGGGCCCTTCTTGAGACTGCGAGGCATCTTCTGATCTCCTACTTACGCTTCTTGCCGGCAGGGCGACGGCGGACGATGAGCTTGTCGCTCTCCTTGTTGGGGCGACGGGTGCGGCCTTCTGGCTTACCCCAGGGGCTCACCGGGTGACGTCCACCGGATGTGCGGCCCTCACCACCACCGTGCGGGTGGTCGACCGGGTTCATGACGACACCACGGACCGTCGGGCGAACGCCGAGCCAGCGCTTGCGGCCGGCCTTGCCCAGGTTGATGTTCGACTGCTCGGCGTTGCCGACCTCGCCGATCGTCGCGCGGCAGCGCACGTCGACGTTGCGGACCTCGCCGCTCGGCAGACGCAGCTGGGCGTAGGGGCCGTCCTTCGCAACGAGGCGAACGGAGGCTCCGGCCGAGCGCGCCAGCTTCGCGCCGCCGCCTGGGCGGAGCTCGATGGCGTGGATGACCGTACCGGTCGGGATGTTGCGAAGCGGGAGGTTGTTACCCGGCTTGATGTCGGCGCCAGCGCCCGACTCGATGATGTCGCCCTGCTTGAGCTTGTTGGGAGCCAGGATGTAGCGCTTGGATCCGTCGAAGAAGTGCAGCAGCGCGATACGAGCGGTGCGGTTGGGGTCGTACTCGATGTGAGCGACCTTGGCGTTCACGCCGTCCTTGTCGTTACGACGGAAGTCGATGACGCGGTACTGGCGCTTGTGGCCACCACCGATGTGACGGGTCGTGATGCGTCCCTGGTTGTTGCGTCCACCCGACTTGGTGAGGGGGCGGAGCAGCGACTTTTCGGGAGTCGAGCGCGTGATCTCGGTGAACTCGGACACCGAGGCTCCACGACGACCTGGCGTCGTGGGCTTGTAATTGCGAATAGCCATGTGAATTCGTCCTCTGTGCTCTCGATTAACCGGCGTTCGAGAAGATGTCGATGGTGCCGGACTTGAGCGAGACGATGGCGCGCTTGGTGTCCTTGCGCTTGCCGAGCCCGAAGCGGGTGCGGCGCGTCTTGCCCGTGCGGTTCAAGGTGTTGACCTTGTCGACCTTGACGTCGAAGATCTGCTCGATAGCGAGCTTGATCTCGGTCTTGTTCGAACGGGGGTCGACCTCGAAGGTGTACTTGCCCTGGTCGATCAGGCTGTAGCTCTTCTCGGAGATCACCGGCGCGAAGATGATGTCGCGCGGGTCCTTGTTGTTTGCGCTCATGCGCCCTGCTCCTTGCTGGTCTTGCTCTCGACGAACGCGTCGTAAGCAGCCTTCGTGAAGAGGATGTCGTCCGAGACGAGGACGTCGTAGGCGTTGAGCTGGTCCACGAAGAGCACGTGAAGTGCCTGCAGGTTGCGGACGCTCAGGAGGCTGAGCTCGTCGCTGCGGTCGAGGACGACGAGGATGTTGCGTCCTGCCGCGACCTTCGCGATTGCTGCGGCTGCGACCTTGGTCGAGGCCTTCTCGCCCGTGACGAGGGAGTCGACGATGTGCAGGTGGCCACCGCGTGCGCGGTCGCTCAGTGCGCCGATGAGGGCGGCTGCAATCATCTTCTTGGGGGTGCGCTGCGAGTAGTCACGCGGCGTCGGTCCGTGGACGATGCCACCACCCTTGTGCTGCGGCATGCGGACCGAACCCTGACGGGCGCGGCCGGTGCCCTTCTGCTTGAACGGCTTGCGACCGGAGCCGGAAACCTCTCCACGGTTCTTCGTCTTGTGCGTGCCCTGACGAGCAGCCGCACGCTGTGCGACGACGACCTGGTGGATCAGCGGGACGTTGGTCTGCGCGTCGAAGATGGCGGCAGGCAGTTCGACCGAGCCGGACTTCTTGCCGGCTGCGTCGGTGACGTCAATCTTGGTTGCCATAGGAAACTAGGCCCCCTTCACTGCGTTGCGAACGAAAACGAGACGACCCTTGGGGCCGGGGACAGCACCCTTGACGAGGAGGATGCCCTTCTCGGCGTCGGCTGCGTGAACCGTGAGGTTCTGGACGGTGACGCGGTCGCCACCCATCCGGCCAGCCATGCGCGTGCCCTTGAAGACACGGCTGGGGGTCGCGGAGGCACCGATGGAGCCGGGGCGACGGTGGTTCTTGTGCGCACCGTGAGATGCGCCGACACCGGAGAAGTTGTGACGCTTCATGACACCGGCGAAGCCCTTGCCCTTGCTGGTGCCGACGACGTCGATCTTGGTGCCGGGCTCGAACGTGTCTGCGCCGAGCTCCTGACCGATCGTGTACGAGGCTGCATCAGCGGTGCGGAGCTCGGTGATGTGGCGGCGAGGCGTGACGCCCGCTGCTGCGAACTTGCCGGCTGCCGGCTTGTTCACCTTGCGGGGGTCGATCGCGCCTGCGGCGATCTGAACGGCTTCGTAGCCGTTCTTTTCGACGGTCATGATCTCGGTGACGACGTTGGTGCTCACCTGGATGACCGTGACGGGGACGAGACGGTTTTCAGCGTCCCAGACCTGGGTCATGCCGAGCTTCGTGCCCAGCAGACCCTTGAACGTCTTGGTAGCGGTAGACATGTGTTTCCCTAGAGCTTGATCTCGATGTTGACATCGGCCGGAAGGTCGAGGCGCATGAGCGAGTCGACGGCCTTCGGCGTCGGGTCGACAATGTCGATCAGACGCTTGTGGGTGCGCATCTCGAAGTGCTCGCGGCTGTCCTTGTACTTGTGAGGGCTACGGATCACAGCGATCACGTTCTTCTCGGTAGGCAGGGGCACCGGACCGATGACGGAGGCGCCAGCACGGGTTACGGTGTCGACGATCTTGCGCGCCGAGCTGTCGATGACCTCGTGGTCATACGACTTCAGTCGAATGCGGATCTTCTGTCCCGCCATGGTTGACTCTCTCTCTCAATGACGTGCCGCCATTGCGGCTTCGCATGCAACCCCGTGGCGTCTTCACGCCGGGATTCGCACCACTGTTTTTCTGTCAAGTTCACCTGCTCGGAGCACAGGAGTGTACTCAAGCTGATGGACGGCCTTCCGGATTCGACCTCGGTGAGGTGTCGTCCTTTGGCCGGAGCTTTGCTCTGCTGCCGGCGGCCTAAGCTGCACACCAGGCGTCTTGCGACGCGGGGCGCTTATGCACACTCCGGGCAGTGATTCGAACACACGACTAGCGCCGTGCCCCGAAATACTGAACTCACCGAGTTTAGACCGGCGAGGCCCGTTCTTGCAACCCGGGCGTGTCGCGGATTTCGAATCCGCGGGTCAGAACCCCTTCGGTGCGAGAACGCGGTCGCCGATGACCTTCGAGAGGTAGAGCGAGTACTGCCGCCCGATGTGGGTCGGGTCGCTGTGCACCGGCATCCCGGCGACGACGCTCGGGCAGACGCCGAGCACTCCGTCGCAGAACCAGGAGGCCGTCGGGACGACCGTCGCGCCCGACTCCCCCATGATCTCTGCGAGCTGGTCGGCGCGCAGCTGACGCTCCGCGCCGAACGGCGTCTCGCAGGAGCCGGCAGCCTGCGCCGGCGTCGACGCCTCCATGCACTCGTCCAGGTCCTGCGTGGGAGGGACTGAGTCGAGCCAGACGACATCGACGCCGAGCTCGGTCAGTTCGCGGACGTAGTCGCTCGAGCCCCGCCCGAGGTCCACGCCGATGTCATCGCTGAGGTGCTCGTATCCCTCGCCGACCCACCAGGCACCGTAGGAGATCACCACGAGATCGGGAAGGCGCTCGGCCGCGAGGTCGACAACCCACTCGTTGTGCCCCTCGCAGGTCTCGCGGTAGTGGTCGATGCTGTCGAGCGCCGCGCCGGAGGTGAACGGACACATCGAGAGGCCCATGAGCTGCAGGCGCGTGTCCTCCCCGAGCGCCTCCCGGAAACCAGGAGCCCAGGTCACGGCCTGCGAATCCCCGACGAGCCACACCTCGCGTTCAGCATCAGAGCTTCCGTAGGCACAGCGATCCAGTGCGTCCTCAGAGGCGACCGAGACGCAGTCGTCGAGCTCCCACTCCTCGCTGCGTGCCTCGGCACCCGTGATGAGGGTTCCATCCGGCACGGTCGGCTGGGCTGCCGCCTCCGCGACCACTGCGGAGAGCTCGTCGAGGTTGTCCACTGCCGGTGCGAGCTCGATGGCCTCGATGGCGTCTTCGTGGACCTGCGGAGCGATCTGGACTCCGGCAAAGGCGACCAGCGCGACGAGCGGCACGGTCACCGAGGTGATGAGCCTCGGGTTCGGCTTCCACTTCGGGGCGGAGGCGTCGACCTGCGCGACCGGGTTCCTCACCCGACCGACCATCTTCAGCAAACGGGACGTCACCCAGGCGACCGCTATGGAGACTGCGAGCAGGATCACGCCATCGAAGAAGGAGACCGGCTCCGCACGCTCCGGGAAGAGGTCCACGAAGAGTTTGAGGATCGGCCAGCTCCAGAGGTAGAGGCCGTAGGAGAACCCACCGAGCCAGACGAGTGGCTTCCAGGTGAGCAGCCGGTTGCCTCCCGTGGGGGCGCCCGAGGCACCTGCGATGAGAACGAGCAGCGCGCCACCGACCGGGTAGAGCGCGATGAGTCCCGGGTACGGCCACTCGCTCGGCAGCAGCCCGGCGGTGAGGACCAGGAGGAGCCCGACGCTGCCGATCACAGCGCGCACGGCCTTGGGAAGATGGATGCGCGTGATGACCAGCGCCGCGATGGCGCCGATGCCGAACTCCCAGAGCCGCGCCCACGTGCTGTAGTAGGTCGGAACGGGGTCGACGGCGACGCCGTTCAGCGCGTAGGCGAACGATGCTGCGGTGAGGAGCACGAAGCCCACGGTGGCGACTCGGCGGACCGGCCAGCGCCCCACCTTCGCGATGAGGCCGAGCAGCAGGACGAATCCGAGCAGCAGGAGCGTCGACTGCCCTTGGACGGACATCGCCCAGAAGTGCTGGACGGCCGACTTGTCGTGTCCCGCCGCGATGTAGTCAGTCGCATCCCCCGCGAGGCGCCAGTTCTCCCAGTAGGTTGCGGCGGCGAAGACGTCGGTGACGTTCCGCTGGAACGACAGCGCCGGCGCCGTGAGCAGCAGCACGACCGAGACGACGAGCAGCACGAGTCCGGCCATCGGGAACAGCCGAGTGGCCGTGCGCTTGACGTACTGCCAGGCGCGGATGCTCCCCCGTCGCTCGAGCTCGCCGACCAGCGTCGTCGCAAGCAGGAAGCCACCGAGGACGAAGAAGAGGTCGACACCGCCAGAGACCGTGCCGAACCACATGTGGAACGACGCGACGAGAAGCGAGGCGATCGCCCGAAGGCCCTGGATGTCCGAGCGGTAGCGATTCGGCTCCGGTCGAGCTGGCACGCTCGTCGGGCGTTCTGCGCGTACGGACATACGTCGTGCTCCCTGACTGCACTGAGGCGATGGATGGCCCTCGGCTGGGGACGCGGAGGTGACCGATCAGCGCCAGGGAAGGGGCAGGCTTCGACCCGGCACACGAGAGACGAGTGTAGCTCGCATCTCGACTCCGTGAAAACGGATGAAAACACGAAATGGGGCCGGACCCGAAGGTCCGACCCCACTGCGAAGTGAGCTGGAAGCTTACTTGTTGATCTTCGTCACCGTGCCGGCGCCGACCGTGCGGCCACCCTCACGGATTGCGAAGCCGAGGCCCTCTTCCATGGCGATCGGCTGGATGAGCTCGACCGTCATGTCCGTGGTGTCACCAGGCATGATCATTTCCTTGCCCTCGGGCAGGGTGATCACGCCGGTCACGTCCGTGGTGCGGAAGTAGAACTGCGGGCGGTAGTTCGTGAAGAACGGGTTGTGACGGCCACCCTCGTCCTTCGAGAGGATGTATGCAGTTCCCTCGAAGTTCGTGTGCGGCGTAACGGAACCGGGAGCGACGATGACCTGACCGCGCTCGACGTCCTCACGCTTGGTGCCACGAAGGAGCAGACCACAGTTCTCACCGGCCCACGCCTCGTCGAGCTGCTTGTGGAACATCTCGATACCCGTGACGGTCGTCTTGACGGTCGGACGGAGTCCGACGATCTCGACGTCCGAGTTGATGGCGAGCGTGCCACGCTCGGCGCGACCCGTGACGACGGTTCCACGACCGGTGATCGTGAAGACGTCCTCGACGGGCATGAGGAACGGCTTGTCCTTGTCGCGGACGGGCTCCGGCACGTTGTCGTCGACAGCCTGCATGAGCTCGACGATCTTCTCGGCCCAAGCCTCGTCGCCCTCAAGCGCCTTGAGGCCGGAGACCTGGACGACAGGAGCGTCGTCGCCGGGGTAGTCCTGGCTCGAGAGGAGCTCGCGAACCTCGAGCTCGACGAGCTCCAGGATCTCCTCGTCGTCAACCATGTCGGCCTTGTTCAGCGCGACGACCAGGTACGGCACGCCGACCTGCTTCGCGAGCAGAACGTGCTCACGCGTCTGAGCCATGGGGCCGTCGGTTGCGGCGACCACGAGGATTGCGCCATCCATCTGCGCAGCGCCCGTGATCATGTTCTTGATGTAGTCGGCGTGACCCGGAGCATCGACGTGAGCGTAGTGACGCTTGGGCGTCTCGTACTCGACGTGGGAGATGTTGATCGTGATACCGCGCTGACGCTCTTCCGGAGCGGAGTCGATCGACGCGAAGTCACGCTGCACGTTGGTCGCCGAAGGGTACTTGTCAGCAAGCACCTTCGAGATCGCTGCGGTGAGCGTGGTCTTGCCGTGGTCGACGTGACCGATCGTTCCGATGTTTACGTGCGGCTTGGTCCGCTCGAACTTGGCCTTGGCCACTGTGGTCCTCCTAGGACGTCGTTGGTGTCCATCCGCCAATGATGCAGAAGGACTTCCGGGTTTTCAGTGATGAATGTTACCCGCTCGGGCGACGCGCTGCGTCACCCGAGCCGGTAGAGGCTTATTCGCCCCGGTTCTTCTGGATGATCTCCTCGGCAACGGCCTTGGGGACCTCGGAGTAGGTTTCGAACGTCATCGAGTACACGGCGCGACCAGAGGTCTTGCTGCGCAGGTCACCGATGTATCCGAACATCTCCGACAGCGGTACGAGTGCACGCACTACCTTCACGCCACTGGCATCTTCCATCGACTGGATCTGGCCGCGGCGGGAGTTCAGGTCGCCGATCACGTCGCCCATGTACTCCTCAGGAGTACGGACCTCGACCGACATGAGCGGCTCGAGGATGACGGGACCGGCCTTGGGGGCTGCTTCCTTGAACGCGATCGAGCCCGCGATCTTGAACGCCATCTCCGAGGAGTCGACGTCGTGCGCAGCACCATCGAGGAGCGACGCCTTGACGCCGACCATCGGGTAGCCGGCGAGGACGCCGACCTGCATGGCGTCCTGGATGCCAGCATCCACGGATGGGATGTACTCACGAGGCACGCGACCACCGGTGACGGCGTTCACGAACTCGTAGGTCTTCTCCGCATCCATCTCAAGCGGCTCGAGCTTGATCTGGATCTTGGCGAACTGGCCGGAGCCACCCGTCTGCTTCTTGTGGGTGTAGTCGAACTTCTCGACGACCTTCGTGAGCGTCTCGCGGTAGGCGACCTGGGGCTTGCCCACGTTCGCCTCGACCTTGAACTCGCGCTTCATGCGGTCGACGAGGATGTCGAGGTGGAGCTCGCCCATGCCCTTAATGACCGTCTGACCGGTCTCCTGGTCGAGCATGACGCGGAACGTCGGGTCTTCCTCGGCCAGCTTCTGGATAGCCGTTCCCAGCTTCTCCTGGTCGGCCTTGGTCTTCGGCTCGATCGCGACCTCGATGACGGGGTCCGGGAAGGTCATCGACTCGAGGACGATCTGCTTGTCCGGGTCGCTCAGGGTGTCACCGGTCATGGTGTCCTTGAGGCCGATGACGGCGTAGATGTGTCCAGCGGTCATCGACTCGACCGGGTTCTCCTTGTTGGCGTGCATCTGGAAGATCTTCCCGATGCGCTCCTTCTTGCCCTTCGAGGAGTTCACGACCTGCGCGCCGGACGGGACGTGTCCCGAGTAGACGCGCGTGTAGATGAGGCGACCGAAGAACGGGTGCACGGCGATCTTGAACGCGAGAGCCGCGAAGGGCTCGTCGGCGCTCGGACGACGCGTGAGCTCCTCCGACTCGTCGCGCGGGTTCATGCCGATGACGGCAGGAACGTCGAGCGGCGACGGGAGGTAGTCGACGACGGCATCGAGCATCGGCTGGACGCCGCGGTTCTTGAACGCGGAGCCGCAGAGCACCGGGTACATCTCGCTCGTGACGGTGAGCTTGCGGATGGCTGCCTTGATCTCAGGAATCGAGATCTCCTCGCCGGCGAAGAAGCGCTCCATGAGCGCGTCGTCGGTCTCGGCGACGGCCTCGAGAAGCTTCGTGCGGTACTCTTCCGCGCGCTCCTTGAGGTCTTCCGGGATCTCCTGGGTCTCGTAGGCGGCACCCAGGGTGGTGTCACCCTTGGAGTCGCTCGGCCAGACCTTGGCGTTCATCTCGACCAGGTCGACGACGCCGATGAAGTCGTTCTCAGCGCCGATGGGGAGCTGGATGACGAGCGGCTTCGCGCCGAGGCGGTTGACGATCGTGTCGACCGTGAAGTAGAAGTCAGCGCCGAGCTTGTCCATCTTGTTGACGAAGCAGATGCGCGGAACGTCGTACTTGTCAGCCTGACGCCAGACGGTCTCCGACTGGGGCTCAACGCCCTCCTTGCCGTCGAACACGGCGACAGCACCGTCGAGGACGCGGAGCGAACGCTCCACCTCGACGGTGAAGTCGACGTGACCAGGCGTGTCGATGATGTTGATCTGGTTCTTCTTCCAGAACGACGTCACAGCAGCGGAGGTGATCGTGATGCCACGCTCCTGCTCCTGCTCCATCCAGTCCGTCGTCGAGGCGCCATCATGCGTCTCGCCGAGCTTGTGGTTGACACCGGTGTAGAACAGGATGCGCTCGGTGGTTGTCGTCTTGCCAGCATCGATGTGCGCCATGATGCCGATGTTGCGGACCTTGTTCAGGTCAGTAAGCACGTCCTGTGCCACGGGTGTCCTCCGAAAGGATTGAAGCGAGAGTGGTGAGGGCTACCAGCTGCTGGATTACCAGCGGTAGTGCGCGAAGGCCTTGTTCGACTCGGCCATCTTGTGCGTGTCTTCACGGCGCTTCACCGCGGCGCCGAGGCCGTTGGATGCGTCGAGGATCTCGTTCGTGAGGCGCTCGGTCATCGACTTCTCGCGACGGTTCTTCGCGTAGCTCGTGAGCCAGCGGAGAGCGAGCGTGTTGGCGCGGTGAGGCTTGACCTCGACCGGGACCTGGTAGGTCGAGCCACCGACGCGGCGCGAGCGAACCTCGAGCGTGGGGCGCACGTTGTCGAGCGCCTTCTTGAGGGTCGCGACTGCGTCGAGCTCGGACTTGGCAGCGACACCCGCGAGTGCGTCGTAGACGATGCGCTCGGCGAGGCCCTTCTTGCCATCAAGAAGAATCTTGTTGACGAGCTGGCTGACGATGGGGGCGCCGTACACGGGGTCGGCGACCACGGGGCGCTTGGGGGCTGGACCCTTACGTGGCATTACTTCTTCTCCATCTTCGCGCCGTAACGGCTGCGAGCCTGCTTGCGGTTCTTCACTGCCTGGGTGTCAAGTGCACCGCGGACGATCTTGTACCGCACACCCGGGAGGTCCTTCACACGGCCGCCACGGACGAGCACCATCGAGTGCTCCTGGAGGTTGTGGCCCTCACCTGGGATGTAGGCGGTCACCTCGGTGCCGTTCGACAGCTTGACACGGGCAACCTTGCGGAGCGCCGAGTTCGGCTTCTTAGGCGTCGTCGTGTAGACGCGGGTGCAAACCCCGCGCTGCTGAGGGTTGGCCTTCAGGGCTGGCGTCTTGGACGCCGACGCCTTGGGGCGGCGGCCCTTGCGGACCAACTGCTGAATTGTTGGCACGAATAATCTCCTTGGTTTTGTACTGCGTGATCGTGGTAAGCACGATTCCTGTGCCTACGAGGCACTGTTTGCCTCTTGATAACCGACCGGCGGTACAAAATCTCTGGTATCGCTGGTTGGTGAAGCGGTGGCAGTCGAGGCGACTGGCGTTGCTTACAGTTGCGCGTCGAGCTGCGGTTTTACGCAGTTTCAACGTTCGCACGGTTTTGGGCGCGACAGGGCGCGCGCACCGAAAAATCCTACCCCGTCAGTTTTGCAGGGTCAAGCCACACCCCGATCGCGTCCAGGCGGACGCGCGGTCGAGAGGAGCACGGCGACGATCACGATGATCGCGAGTGGCACGATCGCGATCCCGAACGGACTCGTGGAGAGGCCCACGGCGACCTGTCCCGGAAGGGCGGAGAGCGCATCCGACTCCCCCGGCTCCGGCCGGGAGCTCGACACCGCGATGCCGGCCATGATCGCGAACGAGAGCCAGGCCAGCAAGCCACCGGGAAGTGACACCCACAGCGAACCCGGCTTGCCGAGGAACCTCCTCCGGAGGGCGAAAGCCGCCGAGAGCCCGACCACGACGGTCGCGGCCGCGACGGCCAATGGGGCCACGAGGACACCGACGCCAGGCAGCTCGATGACATCCCGATCGAGGCCGAGGGAGACGAATCCCCACGTGGCGATCACCAGCGAGGCGAACACGAGGCCGCTCACCGCACCCCACGTCGCGGCCCTCCCCCACGAGGAGCCGGGATCAGGCGGCAGCTCGGCGTCGAAGCGTTCGATCATGACCTCGCGGCCGCCTTCCTCAGGACGCGACCTCGACCTGCAGGCCGCGGACGATGCGCGCGATGTCCTTGCCGATGTGCGCCGACTGTCCCGCGGTGCTCGTCCCGACCGCCGTCACGATCTCCGTGACGGGCCCACGGTGCAGGATGACCATCTTCGAGCGCACTTCGAGTCCGCCGAGCCTCGGGTCGCGCTGCGTGGACTCGACGTAGTGGGAGAGCTGGGGCTGGTCGAGCGTCTCCGCGGAGCGCTCCTTGCCACCCCCCTGTGTGATGCGCTGCCGGAGCACGGTGAGCGCATCCTCTGGCGAGATCGTTCCCGGCCACCGCTCGATCGTGACGAGCACATTCGGGTTGAATCCATTGGTCGCCACGAGGTGACGCGCGCCGAGCACGGACCCCGCCCACTGGAGCGGCTCCCAGCCGGCCGGCACGTCGAGGGACACCGTTGGGAAGGCGGGGAACTCCTCGCTCGGCAACGTCAGTCGTCGCAGCTGCGTTCCGTCACTCACTCTGCCGCTCCGTTCGCCTCGGCGGTCTCGGCCGCGCGCTCTGCCATGCGCTTCTCGTAGCTGAGCTTGGCCCTGCGGTTCGCACGGGACACCCGTCGTCCGCGTGCCGCCGCGATGCCACCGACCCAGGTGAAGGCCTCACGGGCCGCGATGGCCGCGACGAGCGCCGTGAGCAGGTGCTCGGAGGCGCCGAACTTCGCGATCACCTCGTCGATCCGGATGCTCGAGAGCGGGAGCCCATCCGCGAGGTGCTGCTGCAGTGCGGCGCCGAAGTAGTAGCCGAGGACGACAAGCGCGGCCGCGAGGAAGCCCCCGAGCACGTAAGCCCACCAGCCAGCCCGATTCACGATGAGCGCCCAGATGACTCCGAACGCGGCGAAGACCGTCACCGGCACCGTGAAGGCCGCCGTTATGGCGAACTCCGAGGCTTCGCCGATCGGGTCGAGGCCGGCATTGAACGCCGTCCGGAGCAGAGCGAAGGCGAGGAGGTACAGGGCGGCGAACACCACAGCCGCGACCAGCGCGACGAACACGGCGAACATCCGGTTCCCGCGCTTCTTGGGCTTCACGGGCGCGAGGTCGTCACTGTCAGTAGGGGCGGAGAGACGCAGCGGGGCGAAAGTCGCGTCATCCGTCGACGGCGACGTTGCGACGGCTCCAGCGGCGCGCTCGTCATCGTCTCCGTCGTCAAGGCGCTCAGATGGGCGCGTGGCGTCATCCTCTGCGTCAATCGAGGAGACCTCTGCCCCCGGGGCTCCATCCGTCTCAGCGAGCCCCTCTGGAGCCTCTGCGGCCACCACGGGCACAACTGGGTCCGTGACCGACGCGCTCTCGAGGACATCGACCCGCTCCGTGACGGTGACGGCTTCGACCGTCTCCCCGTCGTCGGCAAGCTGCTCGGTCACCGTCTCCGTGACGACGACGTCCGCCTTCGCGGCGGTGTCGGTCTCCGTTTCAGTCTCCGTGGCCGCTGCCCGCTTGCCGTCCAGCGCTGCTGAAGCGACCGGGGCAGCGGCGCTGACCGCTGCGACGCGAGCCGCGGTGCGGTCGATCTCCAAGGTCCTACGGGGAGCGTCGAGCTCGTCCTCGGGTGCGGTTGCCGAACCGGCAGCGTCCACCGTGATCGCGGCAACGGATTCGGCGCCGATGGCATCGGCAGCGAGCTCCTGGGCAGGGACCGGCTCCGTCACCGGGAATTCTGCCGCGTCATCCTCCTCGGCGACCACTCGGTCCACGACAGGGACGGAATCGTAGGTGTCGACGAGGTGCTCACTGCTATCGGAGCGGACGTCGCCTGGCTCGGCGGCCTCCGACCGCACCGAGGCCCCCTCCTCGAGATCCGGAGACGAGGCGGCGTCACCATCCGTCTGCTCTGGGACGGCGTGGGATTCCTCGGCAGACAGCTCGGTTGCATCCTGATCCGGCTGGTAACCGAGCACAGCTGCCAGCTCCTCGCGGTCCAGGCCCACCGTGGCGTTGGGGTCTGCGGCCTCAGCAGGCGGCGCGCCGTCTGCCGCCAGCGGGTCGGAGAAGGCGACCGCGACGTCGTCCTGCGGGGCGAGTGCCGGATCGGTCGGTGCCTCAGCCCGTCCGTCGAACGCGAGGTCGTCCCCCGCGAGCACATCGCCAGAGCGCACATCCCCGTCCTCGCCGATGCCTCGGCTGCGCGCGAGCGCGGCCTCCAGCTGGTCCTGGGCGTCTGAAAGCTCTCGGGGCTCGCCCGTCCCTCCGCCGGCCTCCGGCTGCGGGCCGTCATCGAAGGGCTGGCGAGGCGCGCGCGTGTCGTCACTCATGAGGCCAACGTTAGGGCCGTCCGCACACATCGGGTCGGTGACAAGCCGCAGACGCACGAACGCCCCCACCCGAGACGGGTAGGGGCGTTCGCGTTGGAGCTGCGTCGAATCGACGCGAGCGAGTGACTAGCTGAAGTTGGATCCGCCGAAGTCGTCGCTCGAGAAGGCCTCGAAGTCCACGAAGGTGAGGTCGTTCTCGTCGAAGCTGCCCTCGTCGGCACCGAACGGGTACCGCTCGGCGCGCGCCTCGTCGGTCGGCTCGACCGACATCTCGCGGTACTTGGTGAGACCAGTACCGGCCGGGATGAGGCGTCCGATGATGACGTTCTCCTTCAGGCCCACCAGCGGATCGGTCGTCGCTTCCATGGCGGCCTGCGTGAGGACGCGGGTCGTCTCCTGGAACGAAGCTGCCGAGAGCCACGACTCGGTCGCAAGCGACGCCTTCGTGATTCCCATGACTTCCTGACGGCCGGTCGCGGGCTTGCGGCCCGACATGACGGCTGCGCGGTTGATGGAAGCGAAGCGCTGTCCATCAGCCAGCTCACCCGGCAGCATGTCGGTCTCGCCGTGGTCGATGACCGTGATCTTCCGGAGCATCTGACGGACGATGACCTCGATGTGCTTGTCGTGAATCGGCACACCCTGCGAACGGTAGACGCCCTGCACACCGCTGACGAGGTACTTCTGCACCTCGCGAGCGCCCTTGACGCGCAGCACGTCCTTCGGGTCGATGGGACCCTCGTGCAGCTGCTGGCCGTGCTCGACGTGCTGGCCATCCTCGACGAGGAGCTCAGCGCGCTTCAGCACCGGGTAGATGTGCGGCTCGTCGCCGTTGTCCGGGATGAGGACGATCTTGCGCGACTTGTCGGTGTCCTGGATCTCGATGCGACCAGCGGCCTCGGCGAGCGGCGATGCGCCCTTCGGGGTGCGGGCCTCGAAGAGCTCCTGGACACGCGGCAGACCCTGCGTGATGTCACCGGCGCTCGACACACCACCGGAGTGGAAGGTACGCATCGTGAGCTGGGTGCCCGGCTCGCCGATGGACTGTGCCGCGATGATGCCGACTGCCTCGCCGATGTCGACGAGGTTGCCTGTGGCGAGCGAGCGGCCGTAGCACGCCGCGCAGACGCCGACGCTGGACTCGCACGTGAGGACGGAGCGGATCTTGACCTCGGTGATGCCCGCATCCATGAGCTGGTCGATGACGACGTCGCCCATGTCGGTGCCTGCAGCTGCGACGACGTTGCCGTCGGCGTCGACTGCGTCGACTGAGATGCTGCGGGCGTAGACCGCGTTCTCCACGTTGTCGTCGACGACGATCTCGCCGCCATCGGTGATGTGGGCGATCTGGATGTCGAGACCACGTGCGGTGCCGCAGTCGTCCTCACGGATGATGACGTCCTGCGAGACGTCGACGAGTCGACGCGTCAGGTAACCCGAGTCGGCCGTACGGAGAGCCGTGTCGGCCAGACCCTTGCGTGCACCGTGAGTCGAGATGAAGTACTCGGCAACCGTCAGGCCCTCGCGGTACGAGTGCACGATCGGGCGAGGAATGGTCTCACCCTTCGGGTTGGCGACCAGGCCGCGCATACCGGCGATCTGGCGAACCTGCAGCCAGTTTCCGTTTGCACCTGCCGTGACCATGCGGTGGATGGAGTTGGTCGACGGGAAGGCCGCCTGCATCTCGTCGGCGACGAGCGCGGTTGCAGCTTCCCACTTCTTGATGACCTCTTCGCGGTACTCCTGCTCGGAGATCGCGCCCATGACCTGCCACTCGTTGCGCAGCTCGGCAACCTCGGCCTCGGTGCGCTCGACGATCTCGCGCTTCGAGTCAGGCGTCACGAGGTCGCTCAGCGCGATCGAGATGCCCGAGCGGGTCGCCCAGTAGAAGCCGGAGTCCTTGATGCGGTCGAGGGTCTCTGCGACCTCGTCCTTCGAGTACCGCTCCGCGAGGTAGTTGACGACACCGGACAGACGTCCCTTGGTCATCGTGTCCTCGACGTAGGGGTAGTCGGAAGGAAGCAGCTCGTTGAAGCGAGCCCGGCCGAGCGTCGTCTCGACGAGCACGGTCTCTCCCTGGACGTAGCCCTCTGGAGCCTTGCCCTCTTCGAACGTGATGCCCGTGAGGCGGAGCCTGATGGGTGCGTTGAGGTCGAGCGAGCCCTGGTCGAACGCCATGATCGCCTCGGCCGTGGACGAGAAGACTCGTCCAGCGCCCTCGACGTCGTCCTGCAGCGTCGTCAGGTGGTACAGACCCGCGACCATGTCCTGCGAAGGCAGGGTGACGGGGCGGCCATCCGACGGCTTGAGGATGTTGTTCGACGCGAGCATGAGCACGCGAGCCTCAGCCTGAGCCTCGACCGACAGGGGCAGGTGGACTGCCATCTGGTCACCGTCGAAGTCGGCGTTGAACGCCGCGCAGACGAGCGGGTGCAGCTGGATCGCCTTGCCCTCGACGAGGAGCGGCTCGAACGCCTGGATGCCCAGACGGTGCAGCGTGGGTGCACGGTTGAGCAGCACGGGACGCTCGCGGATGACCTCTTCGAGGACGTCCCACACCTCGGGCTTCGCGCGCTCGACGGCGCGCTTGGCTGCCTTGATGTTGGAAGCGTGCTGCAGGTCGATCAGGCGCTTGATGACGTACGGCTTGAACAGCTCGAGCGCCATCTGCTTGGGGAGACCGCACTGGTGCATGCGCAGCTGCGGGCCCACGATGATGACCGAACGGCCCGAGTAGTCGACTCGCTTGCCGAGGAGGTTCTGACGGAAGCGGCCCTGCTTGCCCTTCAGCATGTCGCTGAGGGACTTGAGGGCGCGGTTGCCGGTGCCCGTGACGGGGCGGCCACGACGACCGTTGTCGAACAGCGCGTCGACCGACTCCTGGAGCATGCGCTTCTCGTTGTTCACGATGATCTCGGGAGCACCGAGGTCGAGCAGGCGGCGGAGACGGTTGTTGCGGTTGATCACACGACGGTAGAGGTCGTTGAGGTCGCTCGTTGCGAAGCGGCCACCGTCGAGCTGCACCATGGGGCGGAGCTCCGGCGGGATGACCGGGACGACATCGAGCACCATCGCGGCGGGGCTGTTGCCCGTCGCCAGGAACGACGAGACGACCTTGAGTCGCTTGATGGCACGGATCTTCTTCTGACCCTTACCCTCAGCGATCTGCGTGCGCAGGAGCTCGCCTTCGGCCTTGAGGTCGAAGTTCTGCAGGCGCTTCTGGATCGACTCCGCGCCCATGAAGGCCTCGAAGTAGTCGCCGTAGCGGTCGACGAGCTCGTGGAAGTCGGTGTCCTCAGGCTTGAGCTCACCGACCTTCAGGTTCTTGAACGACTCGAAGACGCGCTCGACGCGGGTGATGTCCTCGTCGAACCCCTTGCGGAGCTGACCCATCTCCTTCTCGCCGGCGTCCTTCGTCTTGCGAAGCTGGTCTGCCTTGGCGCCCTCTGCCTCGAGAGCACCGAGCTCCTCTTCGAGCCGGAGCATGCGAGCCGCGATGGCCGCATCCTTCTGGTCGTTGAGGCTCTTGAGCTCAAGACGCATCTCGCTCTCGAGACCGCTGAGGTCGTCGCGACGACCCTCGGTGTCGACGGAGATGACCATGTACGCGGCGAAGTAGATGACCTTCTCGAGGTCCTTCGGCGCCATGTCGAGGAGGTATCCGAGACGGCTCGGAACGCCCTTGAAGTACCAGATGTGCGTGACGGGCGCTGCGAGCTCGATGTGGCCCATGCGCTCACGGCGCACAGCCGACTTCGTGACCTCGACGCCGCATCGCTCACAGACGATGCCCTTGAAGCGCACGCGCTTGTACTTGCCGCAGGCGCACTCCCAGTCGCGGGAAGGGCCGAAGATCTGTTCGCCGAACAGGCCGTCCTTCTCGGGCTTGAGCGTGCGGTAGTTGATGGTCTCGGGCTTCTTGACCTCGCCGTACGACCACTTGCGAATGTCATCTGCCGTGGCTAGGCCGATGCGCAGTTCATCAAACTTGGTTGCATCCAACAATGCTGTTGTCTCCTTGTGAAGAATGAGTCTTCGTCGTGTCGGGGAGGCTTAGATCTCGTCGACGGACGAGGACTCGAAGCGGCTGGAGATGTTGATGCCGAGTTCTTCGGCGGCCCGGTAGGCCTCGTCGTCGTTGTCGCGGAGGCTCAGCGCTGTTCCGTCGGCCGAGAGGACCTCGACGTTCAGGCACAGCGACTGCATCTCCTTGAGGAGAACCTTGAAGGACTCGGGGATACCCGGCTCCTGGATGTTCTCGCCCTTGACAATGGCCTCGTAGGCCTTGACGCGTCCGACGATGTCGTCGGACTTGATGGTGAGGAGCTCCTGGAGCGTGTAGGCGGCGCCGTATGCGTAGAGCGCCCACACCTCCATCTCACCGAAGCGCTGTCCACCGAACTGCGCCTTACCACCGAGTGGCTGCTGCGTGATCATCGAGTACGGACCCGTCGAACGCGCGTGGATCTTGTCATCCACGAGGTGGTGCAGCTTCAGGATGTACATGTAGCCGACGGAGATCGGGTCTGGGAAGGGCTCTCCGGAGCGGCCGTCGAACAGGACGGTCTTTCCGGTCGAGTTGATGAGGCGGTCGCCGTCGCGCGTCTTGAGCGTCGAGTCGAGGAGGCCCGTGAGCTCTTCCTCGGTCGCGCCGTCGAAGACGGGGGTTGCGAGCTTGACGCCCGGCGTTCCCTCGTAGGCCTCGGGAACGAGGTTCTTCGCCCACTCGGGCTCGCCCTCGATCTTCCAGCCGGTCTTCGCAACCCAGCCGAGGTGCGTCTCGAGCACCTGACCGAAGTTCATGCGCTTCGGGATGCCGAGCGGGTTGAGCACGATGTCGAGCGGAGTTCCATCGGCGAGGAACGGCATGTCCTCTTCCGGCAGGATCTTCGCGATGACGCCCTTGTTGCCGTGGCGGCCAGCGAGCTTGTCACCCTCGGTGATCTTGCGCTCCTGGGCGATGTACACGACAACGCGCTGGTTGACGCCCGAGCCGAGCTCGTCGTCGCCCTCCTCGGAGTCGAAGACCTTCACCTGGATGATCGTGCCGGCTTCACCGTGAGGAACCTTGAGCGAGGTGTCGCGCACTTCGCGGCTCTTCTCGTTGAAGATGGCGCGGAGGAGTCGCTCTTCTGCGCTGAGCTCGGTCTCGCCCTTCGGCGTGACCTTGCCGACGAGGATGTCACCGGGCTGGACCTCTGCACCGATGCGGATGATGCCGCGCTCGTCGAGGTCCTTCAGGAGCTCGGGCGAGACGTTGGGCAGATCGCGCGTGATCTCTTCCTTGCCGAGCTTGGTGTCGCGAGCGTCGACCTCGTACTCCTCGATGTGGATCGAGGAGAGCGTGTCGTTCTTCACCAGGTTCTGGCTGAGGATCATGGCGTCTTCGAAGTTGTGGCCTTCCCACGGCATGAAGCCGACGAGGAGGTTCTTGCCGAGCGCGAGCTCGCCATTCTCCGTCGCGGGTCCATCCGCGATGACCATTCCCTCTTCGACGCGCTCGCCGGCCGAGACGACAACACGGTGGTTGTAGCAGGTGCCGTGGTTCGAGCGGTCGAACTTGCGGAGGAAGTAGGACTCGGTTCCACCCTCGTCGAGCTGCAGGACGACGTGGTCGGCCGAGACCGACTGCACGACACCTGCGCGGTTCGCCGTGATGACGTCACCGGCGTCGATGGCCGCGAAACCCTCCATACCGGTTCCGACGACAGGGCTCTCGCTGCGAACGAGCGGGACGGCCTGACGCTGCATGTTGGCGCCCATGAGCGCGCGGTTCGCATCGTCGTGCTCGAGGAACGGGATGAGGCTCGTCGCGACCGACACCATCTGGCGCGGCGAGACGTCCATGTAGTTGACCTCGCCGGCTGGGACGAGCTCGACCTCTCCGCCCTTGCGTCGGACGAGGACCTCGTCCTCGACGAAGTGGCCGTCTGCCCCGATGGGAGCGTTGGCCTGCGCGACGACGTACTCGTCTTCCTCGGATGCGGTCAGGTAGTCGACCTGCTCCGTGACCTTGGTCTCGACGACACGGCGGTACGGCGTCTCGATGAAGCCGAACGCGTTGATGCGCGCGAACGTCGCGAGCGAGCCGATGAGGCCGATGTTCGGGCCTTCAGGCGTCTCGATGGGGCACATGCGTCCGTAGTGGGACGGGTGGACGTCACGGACCTCGACGCCGGCACGCTCACGCGAGAGACCGCCGGGCCCGAGGGCCGAGAGGCGACGCTTGTGCGTGAGACCCGCGAGCGGGTTGTTCTGGTCCATGAACTGCGAGAGCTGGGACGTTCCGAAGAACTCCTTGATCGCGGCGACGACGGGGCGCACGTTGATCAGGGTCTGCGGCGTGATCGCCTCGATCTCCTGCGTGGTCATGCGCTCGCGGACGACGCGCTCCATGCGGCTGAGGCCCGTGCGGACCTGCGACTGGATGAGCTCGCCGACGGCGCGGATGCGACGGTTGCCGAAGTGGTCGATGTCGTCGACGTCGAGGCGGATGTCAGCGGGCTCGCCGCCGCGCTTGCCATCGAACTTCTCGTCACCAGCGTGCAGCGCGACGAGGTACTTGATCGTCGAGACGATGTCCTCGACGGTCAGGACCGACTCGCTGATCGCGGACTCGATGCCGAGCTTGCGGTTGATCTTGTAGCGACCGACCTTCGCGAGGTCGTAGCGCTTCGAGTTGAAGTAGAAGTTGTCGAGGAGCGCACGCGCGGCTTCCGTCGCGACCTGCTCGCCCGGACGCAGCTTGCGGTAGATGTCCTTGAGGGCATCTTCCTTGGTGCGGATGTCGTCCTTCTCGAGCGTGAGCTCGATGGACTCGTATCCGGCGAACTGCTCGCGGATCTCGTCGGTCGTGAGGCCGAGGGCCTTCATGAAGACGGTGACCGACTGCTTGCGCTTGCGGTCGATGCGAACGGCGACCTGGTCGCGCTTGTCGATCTCGAACTCGAGCCAGGCTCCACGGCTCGGGATGATGCGGGCCGAGAAGACGTCCTTGTCGCTGGTCTTCTCAGGGGTGCGCTCGAAGTAGACACCCGGGCTGCGAACGAGCTGCGAGACGACGACACGCTCGGTGCCGTTGATGATGAACGTTCCCTTGCTCGTCATGAGCGGGAAGTCGCCCATGAAGACCGTCTGGGTCTTGATCTCGAGCGTCTGGTGGTTCATGAACTCGGCCTCGACGTAGAGAGGCGCGGAGTACGTCTTGCCGCGCTCCTTGCACTCCTCGAGGGAGTACTTCTCGGGCTCGAGGTACGGGTTGGTGAAGCTCAGCTGCATCGTCTCGCCGAGGTCCTCGATGGGAGAGATCTCTTCGAAGATCTCGTCGAGGCCTGAGCGGAGAGCGACGTCGGTGCGGCCTTCAGCCTGCGCCTTAGCGAGGCGCTGCTTCCAGGCGTCGTTGCCGACGAGCCAGTCGAAGGATTCGGTTTGCAGGGCGAGAAGATCTGGGACATCGAGTGTGTCGCTGATCTTCGCGAATGAGAGTCGGCGTGCATTCCGACCGGTCGTAGGCGTCGGAGATGCGTTGCGCGCAGCAGCCAAGGAAGTTCCCTCCACGATCCCGCGGATTCCGCGAGATGCCAGTAGTGTCGTCGGTGAGGTTCCGCCACGTTTCACGATGTACAAGGCGTGCCCATCGCCAACGGACGCGGTCGAGGAAGACCCGCGAAGAAGTTGGTGAGAGAAGCACTGCCAGGCCGACCGCAATATGAAGGCATGGTGAGACGAAGCGCAAACATCGAGTGTATGCGCCGTTTGGTGGTATGTCTACCCCGACCTTGCCTCAATCTGAATTCTCAGGTATAACGCGCTGGCCGATGGCGTTCGTGCTCCACCGAGCTCACCCGTCCGAGGCAGGCAAGGCTCTGCTCAGCAAGGGGACCCTGGCCTTATCAGAAAGGTGCCACGGAGTCCAGTGTCGGCTTGAGTACCGGCCTCTCCGGCTCCTACCGTGGGATCAACCCAACATCGGAGGCACACCATGACACTGCTCGATCTTCCCAACGTCAGCACCTGTTCAGTTGCCGGCTGCTCGTTCAACCACGACGGCTGCCACGCGCCCGCGGTGACCATCGACGGCCACGAGGGCTGCGCCACGTTCATTCCACTCGACCGCAAGGGCGGCCTCGACAAGGTCATCGCCGGCGTCGGCGCCTGCCAGTCGACCGACTGCCGCTTCAACAAGGACCTCACGTGCACCGCTCCGGCGATCCGCGTGGGCGCGCAGGGCAGCGATGCCGCTGACTGCCTCACCTACGAAGCCGCCTGACCGCCCCACAGCCCCGTTCCGAAGCGCCGACCTCCGCAAGGAGGCCGGCGCTTCGGCGTTCTCCTGCTGTTCAGGTGCTCGCTACCGCCACGGCACCCGCTCCCGCTTCGATGGGGGAGGCGCATGCGCTCGCCCCGAGCGCACTTCGCTTCATTCCCGAGCGCAGAGGAGCGCGTGCGTGCAAGCACAACGAATCACCCTGGCGGCCTTCGTCGCCGCCATCATCGGCGGAGGTGCGGCCCTGGCAGTTCCCATGTCGGCGAATGCGGCCACCTCCCCCGCGCCCCACCCGACCGGCGTCGTCATCAACGAGGTCGAGTCCGACGGCGACACGACCGACTGGATCGAGCTCAAGAACACGGGCGAGGTCCCCGTCGACATCTCCGGGTGGGCGGTCAAGGACAACGACGACACCCGCGACTTCCGCTTCCCGGCCGGCACGAGCATCCAGCCGGGCGCTCACCTCGTCGTGGACGACCTCCAGTTCGGCTTCGGGCTCGGCAAGGAGGACGAAGCACGGGTCTTCGACGCCTCGTCGACCCTCGTCGACTCCCACTCGTGGGCGCAGCACGCGGATGTCAGCTACGCGCGACTCCCCGACGGCACGGGCGCCTTCGCCCAGACGACAGCGAGCAGCAGGGGCGCGGCGAACCGCGACGCCCCCGCGGTCGGCTCCGTCGTCATCAACGAGATCGAATCCTCGGGCGGGGAGCCGGGCGACTGGGTCGAGCTCTTCAACCCGGGCATCGGCGCGATCGATCTGGGCGGCTACGTCTTCACCGACAACTCCCCGGAGGACACCACCCACCGCTCTGCGCTGGCGGAGGGCACGACCCTGCAGCCCGGGGACTACCTCGTGATCGAGGAGGCCGACTTCGCCTTCGGCCTGGGCGGCGGCGACAGCGCGATGCTCTTCGCGCCGGACGGGACCACGCTCGTGGACGAGTACTCCTGGACGCAGCACGCGGCGACCAGCTACGGCCGCTCCCCGAACGGCACAGGCGCCTTCACGGAGACCTCGGAGCCCACCAAGGGAGCCGAGAACCTCTTCGCCGGCGTCGCCCCCACCTCCCCCGTGGTCATCAACGAGGTCGAGTCGAACGGCGGCACCCCGGGAGACTGGGTCGAGGTCTACAACCGCAGCGCGGAGACGGTGGACATCTCCGGCTGGACGATCGTGGACGACAACGCAGGCCACACGCCCGCGCCCGCCCCCGCATCCACCGTGCTCGCACCCGGCGAGTTCTACGTCTACGAGGAGAGCCGCCTCGGTTTCGGGCTCGGCAGCGGGGACAGCGCCACGCTGGCCGACCCCAGCGGAACGATCGTCGACACGACCACCTGGATCGACCACGCCGAGGTGAGCTGGGCCCGCTGCGCCGACGGCGACGGCGACTTCCGCGCGACGACGGCTTCGACCAAGGGTGCGCTGAACGCGTGCTCCGACGTGCCCGTCGAGACGCCTGGACCCACGGCTCCCGCGCCCGAGCCCTGGACCGGCTCCCCCGAGGTGACTCCCATCGCGAGCGACATCACGCTCGGCGAGGACATGTCCGGCCTCGAGTACCAGTACTCCCCTGAAGGCAGCACGCTCTGGGCTGTCGACAACGGCACGGGCGGTCTGTACCGCTTCGACGTCGCGGTCGACGGCGGCGTCACCCCGGCGGCAGGCTGGGAGCAGCCCAAGCGGGTTCGCTTCCAGGCGGATGCGGAAAACCCGGCTGCTGCGGGCCCTGACGCCGAGGGCGTGACGGTCTCGGCCGAGCAGCCCGAGTCGGTCTACATCGGCTCGGAGCGCGACAACTCGGACAAGTCGACGAACAAGAACACGATCCTCAAGGTCGACCTCGGCGACGCAAGCGGCCCCGACGTCGTCGCGGCAGCCGAGTGGGACCTCACCGCGAGCCTGCCCCAGGTCGGCGCCAATACAGGCATCGAGGCCATCGAGTGGATGGCGGACAGCGAGCTCGAGGGGCGCCTCCTCGATGAGCGCACGGGGGCGCCGTACGACTCCGCGAACTACACGGGCGCCGACGGCCTGTTCTTCGTCGCCGTCGAGGAGACCGCAGGCGTGTACGCCTACGCGCTCTTCGATGACGGCACCGCCGCGCGCATCGCGACGCTGGAGTCGGGCCTCGGCGGCGTCATGGCCCTCGACTACGACGAATCGACGCAGACCCTGTGGGGCATGTGCGACAACGGCTGCGGCGGAACGAGCGCGCTCTTCCAGTTCGGCGCGGCAGACGGCGCCGCCGGCTACTCCGTGACGCACGTGGCACGCCCTGCCGGCCTGCCGGACACCAACAACGAGGGCTTTGCGATCGCGGCGAACGAGACCTGCATCGACGGCACCCGCGCAGCGTACTGGCTCGAGGACGGCGTGAAGTCGGACGCTCTCAAGCAGGGCGCGGTCGCGTGCGCCCCGCTCGCGACGCCCGACCCCACGGAGACTGCCGGACCCACGGAGACGCCCGGACCCACGGAGACGCCCGTCGGCACGGAGGCTCCGAGCGCGACGACGGCGCCGGGCGCGGGCTCCGGTGGCGCTTCGAGCGGTGGAAGCGACGCGGATGGCGAGGCCGTCGGCACGGGCACCACGCTGGCGACGACGGGTGCAGAGCACCTCGCCATCATCACGCTGACCGCCCTCGCAGCACTCGCTCTCGGAGGCGTGGCGCTCGCACGCCGCCGCGACGCGTAGCGGCACCAGCTCGACGAGCACAGCAATCGACGCACTGGGGGCAGGGGCATTCGTGCCGCTGCCCCCAATGCTCTTGCCACGCTTCCCGCCACGCTCATCGCCGGGCACGCGCACGTGCCAGCACCGGCCGTGCATCCGGGCAGTGCTCCCCCGCATGCACGCCGGATGCCCCTGTTCCGTTAGCGTGTCTTCCAGCAGATCGACTCCGTCGGGTCGCGAGGAAGCGCCCCAGCTGAGCTCGGACACGCCAAGCCCCGCATCGAAGGAGACCCCCGTGAAGAAGCTCATGCGCTCGTCGGCGCTCGCGTTCACCGCCCTGTTCCTGCTCTCCGGATGCGCGCTCGTCGACCAGATGTCCGGCAACGAGGCTCCGGAGGTCGAGACGACCTCGAGCGCCACCAGCGGGACCACGACGACAGCGCCGACGGAAACGGAACCCGCGGGAACGGGCGACACCGGCGCCTTCGCCGTCACCTACTCGTGTCGCATGGCCGACACCCGCAACTTCGCGGAGGCCCCCTCCGACCTCACCGAGATCTGGGCGCTCGGAGACGATGTCACGCGCTGCACCGGCAAGTCGAACGGCGGCACCACGTTCTCGGAGACCGAGCAGAAGGCCCTCGATGCCCTCGGCCAGGCGGCCACGGACGACGACAAGGAGGCCGCCCCAGACGACGTGCGCCTCGCCGACGTGTACGCGCTGTGCGCCACCCCTGGCTTCTACTTCGCGATCTCACCGGGCATCTCCACCGACGAGCAGGCCTCGCAGCTCGAATCCGCCCTCATCCTCTGCCCTGAGCACCCCGACGCCGACGCCGCCAGGACGTCGCTCAACACCTACGATGCCAACGTCACCGCAGGCAACGACGGCACTCGTTTCAACGACGGGGTCTGGCAGGTTGGCGAGGAGATCAAGCCGGGCACCTACAAGCCGGAGTCGCCCAGCGACAACTGCCGCTGGTTCCGCTACGACGACAAGGGCGACTGGATCGAGTCCTCCTACGACAAGGTGCAGACCGAGATCGTCGTCACGATCGCCGCGACCGACGGCACCTTCGAGTCCCGCAACTGCGGATACTGGCGAGCATCCTGACCCTCGTCTCCACGACGAAAGGCGTGCCCCCTCGAGAAGCTCTCTCGAGGGGGCACGCCTGTCTGTGCCGGTCAGCGACTAGTGGCCGACGCCGACGGGTGCCGGGTCGGTGTCCACGGCGTTCGCCTCGACGGCGGCGCGGATGCGCGCACCCGTCTCGGCGTCGATGTTCGTCCAGTACTGGAAGGCGTTCGAGCGAACGGGCTCGACAACCGTCTCGAGGGCTCCTGCCACGGTCTCAACGAGGCGGTCACGCTGCTCCGGCGAGTAGACCTCGCGAATGAGCGTGCCGGCCTGCGAGAAGTCGTCGTCGTCCTGGCGGAGCGTGTAGGCGCTGCGCACGAGATCGCCGTCGGTCTCCCAGGAGTTCTCGACCGGGCCCGTCTGGTCCGCGTAGGGGCGACCGAACGAGTTCGGCGCGTAGACGGGAGCCGCACCGGAGTGCGAAACCGTCATGTTGCCGTCGAACGTGTACGAGTTCGTGGAGTTCTTCGGCCGGTTCACGTCGAGCTGCTGGTAGTTGGTGCCGATGCGCGCGCGCTGTGCGTCCGGGTACGCGAAGACGCGACCGAGGAGCATCTTGTCGGGCGAGATGCCGGTTCCCGGCACCTGGTTCGACGGGGAGAACGCGGCCTGCTCGATCTGCGCGAAGAAGTTCTCGGGGTTGCGGTTCAGCTCGAGCGTTCCGACGGGGATGAGCGGGTAGTCGGCGTGCGGCCATACCTTCGTGAGGTCGAAGGGGTTGATGCGGTAGGTCTTCGCCTCCTCGAAGGGCATGACCTGAACGCTCAGCTTCCAGCGTGGGAAGTCCTTGCGGCCGATCGCGTCGAAGAGGTCACGGCGGTGGAACTCGGCGTCCGAGCCAGCGAGCTTCTCAGCTTCATCGTTCGACAGCACCTCGACGCCCTGCTCGGAGATGAAGTGGTACTTCACCCAGAAGCGCTCACCTGCAGCGTTGATCCACGCGTAGGTGTGCGAGCCGTAGCCGTTCATGTGCCGCCACGACTGCGGGAGTCCACGATCGCCCATGAGGTAGGTCACCTGGTGGGCGGTCTCCGGGTTGAGGGTCCAGAAGTCCCACTGCATGCTGTTGTCGCGCAGTCCGGAGTCTGGGAGGCGCTTCTGCGAGCGGATGAAGTGCGGGAACTTCATCGGGTCGCGGAGGAAGAAGACCGGCGTGTTGTTGCCGACGATGTCGAGGTTGCCCTCGCTCGTGTAGAAGCGAAGCGAGAAGCCACGCACGTCTCGCCACGTGTCAGGGGAGCCCTGCTCGCCGGCGACGGTCGAGAAGCGGAGGAGCGTCTCGCTCTCGGCACCCTGCTGGAAGACGGCGGCACGTGTGTACTGCGACACGTCTTCCGTCGCCGTGAACGTGCCGAACGCGCCGGCACCCTTGGCGTGCGGGTTGCGCTCCGGCGTGCGCTCGCGGTTGAAGCTCGCGAGCGTCTCGACGAGGCGCACGTCGTGGAGCATCAGGGGGCCGTCTGCCCCGGCGCTGAGGGAGTTGCGGTCGCTCTCGGTGGGCGAGCCGTTGGTCTCGGTCGATGGGACTGTCGGGTCGATGTACTCAGTCATAAACGCTCCTTGTCGGATTCATCTGGGCTGTGGACTGGGAAGGGGATCTGGGGTCAGGGCGTCGCGCAGTCGGCGCAGACACCCCGATACACGACTTCCGCCGTGTGCACCGCGAAGCCGCTGGGCGAAGCTGGAACGAGGCACGGCGCCTCGCCGACGGCGCAGTCGATGTCCTCGATGCGGCCGCATTCGTCGCAGACGGCGTGATGGTGGTTGTCGCCGATACGGGTCTCGAACCGGGCCGCGGTGCGCGGCGCATCGAACCGGCGCACGAGGCCGGTGCGGCCGAGGTCGTCGAGGATTCCGTAGACGGCCTGCAGGGTCAGCGAGCCGAGCTCGGCGCGCTGAGGGGTCGCCGCGGCGAAGATTCGCTCCGCAGACGAGTGCGGGCTGGCGTCGAGCAGCTCGAGCACCGCGACCCGCTGACGGGTGACGCGAAGACCGGCCCGGCGCAGCGAGGACTGCCAGAACGCGGAGTCTCGTCGCTCTCTGCTCGCGTGCTCGCTGCTGGTGGCCATGGGACCATCGTGGCCGTTCTTTTGAATGATTCCAAACAAGGTCACCCTTGCTCGAAATCCGCGTGTCTCTGCTTGACTTGCCAGGTGTCGCCAGCCAGCAGCAAGACCCCAAGCAGTGCAAGTCCCGCGACGAGCGTGACGCTCGACTCCGGAGCTCAGGCCCGGTTCTCGCGTGACGGAGAAGAGTGGACCCTCATCGTCGACGGCACCCCGCAGTCCGCGGTCAACCCGCTCGACCCCAGAGAGCTCTCCTTCGGCTACATCCGGCACATGGGCTACGTCCTCGACCTCGCGTTCCCCGAGGCGGAGGCGATCACCGCCCTCCACCTCGGCGCTGGAGCACTCACGATCCCGCGCTACGTCGACGCCACGCGGCCGCGCTCGAGGCAGCAGGTCGTCGAGCTCGAGAGATCCCTCGTCGACTTCGTGCGCGAGGTCGTTCCGCTCCCCGCCGGCGCGAGCATCCGCATCCGCTACGGAGATGCCCGAGAACAGCTCGGCAGACTCCCCCGAGGGCTCCTCGGCTCGGTCGACGCGATCGTCGTCGACATCTTCTCCGGCGCCCAGACGCCGGCGCATGTCACAAGCGTCGAGTTCTTCGCCGAGCTCGAGCCGTTCCTGCGCCCGGACGGCATCGTGCTCGTCAACATCGCCGACGGCCACGATCTCGCCTTCGCGCGGGCCGAGGTCGCGACCCTGATCGAGGTGTTCGGCGAGGTCGCGCTCGTCGGCGACCCGGCCATGCTGAAGGGGCGCCGCTTCGGGAACATCGCCGCGGTCGCCTCCCGCTCGCCGGAAGCGCTCTCGCTGCCTGGCCTCGAGAGGCGCGTCGCGTCGGGCTTCCCGCCAGCCGTCGTCGTGCGCGGGAAGGCGGTTCGCGAGTTCGTGCGCGGCACGGAGGCAGCGCGCGACGCCTCCGCGACGGCGTCGCCACTGCCCGGGAAGAGCGTCTTCCGCGAGCGCAGGCAGGGCGGCTGGTAGTCGCGAGCAGAAGGCCGACCGACAGGCTCTCCACAACGCGGCGAGGGATGCGCCCATTCCGTCGCGGCTGCGGCTAACCTGCTGGGGTGTCAGACGCTCCCATCATCCTCGGCTACGACCCGGAGACCCTCCGCGAGCGCATCGACATCGACGCCGCGGAGGCTCGCCTGGCGGAGATCGCCGTGCTTCGATCCCTCTCCGCACTCAACGAGAAGGTCGCGCTGCTGCGCATGCTCGGCCGGCTCGACGAGGCGTTCGACACCGCGCAGACCGCGTACCGCCAGTCGCGGTTCACGGGCGCCCGCGAGGATGCCCTCGCCGCTCGCATCCGCAAGGCGCAGGTCCAGCAGTTCCAGGGCAAGCACGACGTCGCGCTGCAGGACCTGAACAACTGCGTCGACGAGGCACTCACCCACGAGTGGGACGAGCTCGCGGCCTTCGCCCTGCAGCATCGCGGCAAGGTGCGCTTCGAGCAGCGCGAGTACACCGACGCGCTCGTCGACTTCGAGCGCGCGCACGAGCTGCGCCTCGCCAGGGGCGTCGCAGCCGACCAGCTGCAGTCCTCGAAGTTCGCGATCCGCGTCACCCGCGCGATCCTCGAGGGCGACGAGGAGCCCTCCTCGGAGCTGAGCGAGCCGATCACCTCGATCGACTCCTAGGAGGCAGGGTCCGTGGCCGACCTGGCCAAGGTGCGAGTCTGGGCGGAAGCGCTCATCCGCATGCACCTCGACGAGAGCTGGAGCTTCGGCTTCGATCACGCGAAGAAGCGCGCGGGTGCCTGCAACTTCCGAGACAAGCGCATCACCGTCTCGCGCTACCTCTCGGCCCGCTACGACGACGACACCGTGCACCAGACGCTGCTGCACGAGGTGGCTCACGCGGTCGCCGGGCACAAGGCGGGACACGGCCCCGAATGGAAGCGCATCGCCGACGAGCTCGGCTACGTCGGCGGTCGCACGCACGACGGCGAGGTGGCGACCGAGTTCGCGAAGTGGGTCGGCGTCTGCCCGAACGGGCACGAGGTTCTGAGGTTCCGCCGCCCGACGCGCGGCAGGCTCGTCTCCTGCCTCCGGTGCGCACCTTCCTTCGACCGGCGGTACCTCATCCAGTGGCGGGAGCGCTCGGAGGCCGAGCGGCGGGGTTGAACCCCGCTGGCGAGATGCGCGCGCTGGCGGGCAGGCCAGGCAGCACGGAGGCTCGCTCACTAGCGTTGCTTCCCCAGCCCTCCATTCCCGCACGGAGGGGCCCTCCACTCCCCGAGGAGGAACGTGCTCGATCCCTGGTGGAACTTCGCCCTCTGGATTGCCGTCGCCGTCGTCGCGGCCGTCGCTCTCACCGCGCTCGTCGCGCTCATCATCCGCCTCGTCGCGAAGCGACTTCGCTGGCCGGAGCCGCTCGTGCGACACACGCGGCGTCCGTTCCGGGTCGTCGTGCTCATCATCGCGCTCTGGGCCGCAGTCGCCGTCGCCTTCCCTTCCGACGGTGACGGGTCCTGGCGCGACCTCATCTACCACGCGCTCACGATCTTCATCATCGCCGCCGGCGCCTGGCTCATGGCGGGACTCGTCGCCTTCTCCACGGACATCACACTGGGCCGCAACCGCATCGACGTGGCGGACAACCGCGTGGCTCGGCGCATCCGCACGCAGACCCTCATCCTCCGGCGGCTCGCCGTCGCGGTGATCATCGTCATCGCGCTGGGGGCGATCCTCCTCACGTTCCCTGCGGTGCGGACCGTTGGGGCCAGCCTCCTCGCGTCCGCTGGCATCGCCTCCGTGGTCGCGGGCCTCGCCGCCCAGTCGGTCCTCGCGAACATCTTCGCGGGCCTCCAGCTCGTGTTCAGCGAGGCGCTGCGCGTGGACGACGTCGTCGTGGTCGAGGACGAGTGGGGGCGCATCGGCGAGATCACGCTGAGCTATGTCGTCGTCGACCTGTGGGACGACCGCCGCCTCGTGCTGCCGTGCACCTACTTCACGACCCAGCCCTTCCAGAACTGGACCAGGCAGGGCAGCGAGCTCCTCGGCTCCGTGGAGCTCGACGTCGACTGGCGCGTCTCCCCGGCGCTCATGCGCGAGCGCCTCGCCGAGGTGCTCACGCAGACCGACCTCTGGGATGGGCGGGCGCAGGTCCTCCAGGTGACCGAGGCGACCGGTGGGCTCGTCCGTATCCGCATCCTCGTCACCGCGGTGGATGCGCCCACCCTCTTCGACCTGCGCTGCTTCGTACGCGAGGCCATGGTGACGTGGATGCAGCGCACCATGCCGTCGGCGCTGCCCGTGCAGCGTGTGCTCATCACCGAGTCGGCGGGCCCGGGCGACGCCGCATCGCGCGCCTCGCAGGCGGAGGACACCAGGAGCGACGACGACAGCGCCAGCGGGTCGGGGCTCTTCACCGGCAGCGTCCAGGCGCAGGAGCGGGCATCGGTGTTCACGAACGCCATCCCCATCATCGACCCCGAGGACCGCGAGCGATAGCGGGCCGCTCCGGGACGGCTCAGTCCTCGCGGGTTCGTCCGCGCGGACTGAGCCGGACGTTCGGGAGTGCCGGAGCGGCGAGCGTCCTGCCGTCGTGGCTGTCGACGCGGCCGAAGCGGTCATCAGTGGCGGGGCTCGTCCTGCCCCGCTGCCACTCGTCGCGAGCTGCCGCGACGTCGTCGTGGGAGGAGCCGACGAAGTTCCAGAACATGACGATCTTCTCCTCGAACGGCGCGCCACCGAGCAGCAGGGCCCGCCCGCCGTCACGCGCGCCCACGATCGCGAGGTCGGTGCCGGTGGGCAGGTAGCCGACGGCCCCGACGGGAAGCTCGACATCGTCGACGGTGATGCCGGGCGAGCACGCGAGGATGCCGTGCTCGTAGCTGCGCTCGAGGTCGAGCTGGGCCTCCGCGCAGCCCGAGAAGGCGAGCTCGACGCCGACGAGCGGCGAGAAGCTGGGGGCCTGCGAGCGGAGACCCGCGAACTCACCCATGAAGACGGTCGCCTCCACGGGGGCCCCTGCCGTCGTCGGTGAGGAAAGTCGCAGCGATGGGCACCGGTCCAGGCCGATGAAGGCGGGCGCGATGTCCCGCTGCGCTGCCGGCAGGGCGACCCAGAGCTGCACGCCATGCAGCACGCGGGCCCGATCCGGGCGATCAGCAGACACCTCCGAGTGAGCGATGCCGCGTCCGGCGGTCATGACGTTGACGCCACCGGGCTCGACCTCGTGGAGACTGCCGATGGAATCCCGGTGCACGACCTCGCCGGAGAACAGCCAGCTGACGGTCTGCAGTCCGGTGTGCGGATGCGGGGGCACATCCATGCCAGCACCCGACGGCACATCCACGGGGCCGTAGTGGTCGATGAAGCACCAGGCGCCGATGAAGTGGCGGAACTTGTTGGGCACCGATCGCAGGACAGGCAGTGAGCGCGGGCCTCCCAGCGGCACCTCACGCGGCAGGAGCAGCTCGATGCCGGCAACCACCTGCCCGGTCTCGTAGGCGGCCTGCAGCTGTGCCTCGATGGGGTTGGCCTCCGCATTGCTCATAGCTCAGAGCGTAGACGCGAACCCATGAGTTCTCATCGATGTGGCGCGTGCGGAAGAATGGATCGGTGATCACGCAGCTGCACGACCCCCACCTCCGCACCTTCACCAGCGACAACGCCGCGGGCGCTCACCCGCAGGTACTGGATGCGCTCGTCACCGCCAATGGCGGGCATGTCGGCGCCTACGGGGGCGACCCCTACTCGGCAGCGTTCCAGGCACTGTGCAGGGACCTCTTCGGCCCAGAGGCGATCGGCTTGCCGGTCTTCAACGGCTCCGGTGCCAACGTCGTCGCGCTGCAGTCGATGGTGCCGCGCTGGGGCGGCGTCGTGTGCCCGGCGTCCGCGCACATCAACACCGACGAGAACGCCGCCCCGGAGCGCGTCGGCGGGGTGAAGCTCCTCACCGTCGAGACGGTGGACGGCAAGCTCGTTCCGGCAGACATCGAGCGGGCCGCTGCCGTACGCCGCGACGTGCACCGGGCCACGCCCCTCGCCGTGAGCATCAGCCAGGCGACCGAGGTCGGCACCGCCTACTCGCCAGATGAGGTCCGGGCACTCGCCGACGTCGCCCACGCGAGCGGCATGTGGCTTCACGTCGACGGCGCCCGTCTCTCGAACGCCGCCGCTTACTTCGGCTGCACGCTGGCCGAGGTCTCCAGCGCGGCCGGGGCCGACGTCATCAGCCTGGGCGGCACCAAGAACGGCGCGCTGGCCGCCGAAGCGGTTGTCGTCGTCAACCCGGAAGCCGTCTATGGCTCCGAGGAGGCCCGCAAGATCGACCTGCAGCTGTCATCGAAGATGCGCTTCATCTCCGCCCAGCTCCTCGCACTGTTCGGCGACGAGCTGTGGCGCGAGAACGCGGAACACGCCAACGCCATGGCCGCGCGCCTCGCCACCGGCATCGAGGGCGTCCACGGCTGCTCAGTGCCACTCCCCCGCCAGGCGAACGGCGTCTTCGCCGTCCTCCCCGGCGAGGTCGCCGAGCGCGTCAGCGAGAGCTACGCGTTCCACACCTGGGACGCGTCTCGCGGCCTGGTCCGCTTCCTCTGCTCCTGGGACACCACCGAGCACGACGTGGATGCCCTCATCGCGGCAGTCGCGGGAGCGTAGGCCAGCCGCGTGGCTCCGTGTGGGCGGGTACCCTCGGGGCCGTGACTGACTACACCGCCTGGGAACGCCTCTGCACGCTCATCGACGACGACCCCGAGATCTGGCCGAGCGTCCAGCAGGCCCTCGAGGGTGAGTCTCTGGACGAGGACGAGGACATGGGCAAGGACCAGTCCGGCGAGGACCGCGACGAGAGTGGCGTCGAGGAGGACGACGGCGCAGATGAAGCGTGGGGCGCGCTCATCGACGCGCTCGACGACTGTGGAGCGCTGGCCTACCTCCACGCCGAGGACACGGGCATGGAACTCGCAGACGCCCTCGCCGGAGTGCCGCGGATCGTCCGCCTCGGCCTCGACACCGACGAGGTCGGCGACGTGGACGGCGACGTGCCGACGGCAGCCGCCGCAGCTGATGCGCTCCTCGCGCCCGCGGGGCTCGCACTCGTGTTCCTCGAGGAGGACAGCGATGCCCACCCGCTGGTGGTCGTACCGCGCGAATCCGTCACCGAGATCGTCGACACGGCCGCCGCGCTCGGCTTCGTCGCGAGGCAGCTGCCCTGAGGCAGACCTGAGGACGCGTCGATCGCAGCGACTGCGTCTCGCAAGTTATTCACAATTCCTCGAATCTACATTCGAGTGATGCTACGATCGAACCATGTACCAAGCGGCGGCGAAGTTCGAGGAGCGGTGGCATTTCGATGTCAACGACCCGGCCTCCGTCGCCGCTGAACGCGCCGCCATCCTGTCCGAGACCTCCCGCATCGAATCCGCCAAGCGTGCGGTCGACGCCGAGCAGATCCTGCTCGAAGCTCGTGCGTACAACTTCGGCTACCTCCTCGACCTCGCCGAAGGGCATCCCGAGATGGGCATGCACGTACGGTCGATCTCGGCAGAGATCTCGATCGAGGTGCAGGCGAAGCACGGCTTCGTCATGAGGCAGCTCGCCGGTTCGTGGAACGCCGTGCGTGAATTTCCGGCCGCAGTGGACGCCGTGGCCGACGGGCGCATCTCCGGTCGCCACCTCGATGCCATCGTCAGCTCAGGGCTCCTCGTCACCCACGAGGTCGAAGCCGAGCAGACTGCGCTGCGTGCCCAGTATTTCGACCTCGCTCTCCGAGAGGTGAGCACCCAGATCCTCACGGACGCGGCGCTGAAGCGGCTGACCTCACGCATTGCAGAGGAACTCACGCGAGTCCCGCTCGCCCAGCGGCGCAAGGTGACACGCATGAAGGGCTTCGTGTGCGTGACCGACTCCGGTGACGGACACGGAGTGCTCCAGGTCGGCGGCTCACTCCTTCTCCTCACCGCCGTCCGGGACAGAGTCCGAAAGCAGGCGACGCTTGTCCTACGAGCTCGATCACGGGCGCAGAAGGCTCAAGCAACGGGAGAGGTGCCGCACGGCGCTGCCGACGAGCGCACCCTCGGCGAGGTCAGCGCTGACCTCATCTGCGACCAGCTCCTCACGAGCGAACCGACCTCCGCACCCCTAGCATCCGGGGTCCAGGCGAAGGTGCACCTGGTCATCCCCACGACCACACTGCTCGCCGACGAACGCGACCCCGGCCACCCTCCGGCTCTCCTCGATGGCCTCGTACCGGTACCGCTCGACGAAGCCAAGCGTCTCGCGGCCAACGCCCCCATGTTCACGAGAATTCTCACCCACCCGATCACGGGCACCGTCCAGGCCGTCGACACCTACAAGCCAACAGCGGCGATGCGGCGGTTCCTGGCGGCGCGCGACGTGCACTGCCGGTTCCCGGGTTGCCGACTCCCAGCGCGCGGATGCCACATCGACCACACCCATGAGTGGCAGCACGGCGGCGCAACCTGCACGAACAACTTGGAGCACCTCTGCGTGTTCCACCACGTCATGAGGCACGCAACACCGTGGTCAGTTCTGCAACTCGAAGGCGGAGTCCTTCAGTGGACGACACCAAGCGGAAAAGTCTTGACAGACAGACCCGACAGGCAAGGCGTTCGCTTCGCGCCGTCGGCGGACGCCGGAAGCACCAGCCCGCCGAATGCAACGAGTGAGGCGGATGCAAGGTCTGGGTCTGGGTCTGGGTCAGGGTCAGGGTCAGGGTCAGAGACAGAGACAGACGCAGGACCAGACACAGGCACAGGCACAGGCACAGGATCGGACGCCGAGCGGGGCAGCAGCGCCCAGCGAGAACGCGACGCGGGCACCGACCCTCCGCCGTTCTGAGGCCTCGTCGAGCTAGACCTCTTCGATACCGACGCCGCGCAGCAGAAGCCTCTGCTCGCCAACCCCTGCGCGCTCCGAGAGGAAGACCCGCGAGAGCACCCGTTGCACACGAACGAAGAACGACGGAGCGCCGGCCGCATGCCCGTCATTCGTGCGTCCGTCCGTCGTGCGGTTGTCGGTCAAGCGGCCGTGCGTCATGCGGAGCGTGATGCTCATGATCTGCCCTCTCGTGCGGCACCGGTTGGATAGGTCGTCCCGTCAGCGTAGGAATCCCCGGTCCGGAGGAACAGCAGCCTGCGCAAGACGGACACACGAGACGACACCGCGCTTCGCGGGGCGAAACACGGCGTCACCTGGGGGCCGAACGAAGAGCGAGACGCCCGGAGGCGGAGCAACATGTGCGCATGACAAACGCGCTCACCGTCCGCCACCTTGACATCACCTCCGCCGAGGTGTCGGAAGTGCTCGACATCCTCGACGCGGAGTACCGGACCAGGTACCGGGAGTTCTACAAAGACGACATCACCGCGTACCCCGTCACCGACTTCACGTCCCCCGACGGCGCCTTCATCGGCATCCTCGAGGGTGACGTCCTCGTTGCCGCCGGCGCCATCCGCCGGTACGACTCCACCACCGCAGAGGTCAAGCGCATGTGGACACGCGACACGCACCGCCGCCGCGGACTCGCCCAACAGGTCCTGCGAGAACTCGACGCAGCAGCCGGCGACCTGGGCTACACCCGCATCTTCCTCACCACCGGCTCCCGGCAGCCCGAAGCAGTCGCCCTCTACCGAGCGTCGGGCTTCGAAGGTGGCGAACGACGCATCCCGGAATTCGACCTCCCCATCTTCGCGTTCGAGAAACCCGTCGGCCGCACCACCCTCATCGAGCGTCCCTCCCACAGCTGAGCGATATCCTCTGCGGGTGCCAGCAACTCCCCCGAACCAGCAGCCACCACGACGCAGACGCAGCCGGCTGCGCCGCGCGCTGATCTGGACGTTCTCCGTCATCGCCGCGGTCTTCGTCGTCGCCATCGCGGCATTCCTGATCTGGGCGAACGTCGGGGTCATGGCAGCCGAACCAGAACCCCTCGCATCCGTCACCAATGACCCAGCCATCTCGGTCACCGAGGTCGACGGCACCCTCGTGCTGAGCCCGAGCGAGGAGCCAAGCGACACCGGACTCGTGTTCATCCCCGGAGCCAAGGTCGAGCCGTCGGCCTACGCCGCGAAGCTCTCGAGCCTCGTCACCGACGACAACATGACCGTCGTCGTCCCTCAGCCGCTCCTCAACCTCGCCTTCTTCGACACCCGCACGCTCGACGACTACGCGGCCGTGGCCCCCGAGGTCACCACCTGGTCCGTGGGAGGGCACTCCCTCGGCGGAGTCCGCGCCTGCCAGCTCGCCGAGTCGCCGGACGTCGCCGGCCTGCTGCTGTTCGGCAGCTACTGCGCCAACGACCTCGCCGCCGACGAGTCGCTCGACGTGCTCAGCATCACAGGAAGCGCCGACGGGCTCAGCACCCCGCAGAAGGCAGCGGATGCACGCGGCCTGCTCCCCGCCGACGCCGAGACCCTGGAGATCGAGGGCGCGAACCACGCGATGTTCGGCAACTACGGCCCGCAGTCCGGCGACGGAACAGCGACGATTTCCGACGAGGACGGGCGCCAGCAGATCGCCGCGGCGACCTCAGCATGGGCGGCAGAACTTCAGCCCTAGGCGGAAGGCACGGCGTCACGCTGAGTGAGTATCCGTCGCACGGTCGACTGCACGTCGACGGACACGTCAGGGAGGTCCTCCTGTGGCAGGGAGAGCCGGTGCAGGACGGCCCCGTCGATGAACGCGAACAGCGCTGACGCACAGGCCTCGGCATCGTCGACGCCGAGACCGGCGATAGCGCCCGCCGCCCAGCCCCGTAGGCGATCACGGCCCACCCGGATCGCCTCGGCGACCATCGCGTTGTGGGTTCCCTCGAGGACCAGGACGTACCGGGCGAGCGCCTGCACTCGCCCGGCGCCGGTCATGTCGTCGACGGCGGCGCCGATCGCCGCGCAGAAGCGGTCCACGCTCGGCTCGCCCCACTCGTAACTCAGCAGCCACTCGGCGTAGTCACTGCGCTCCAAGCGACCGATGACACCCTCGATGAGCGCCTGCCGGGTCCTGAAATGGTTCGAAGTCGACCCCCGCGGGAGCCCCGCCTCGACGTCGACCCGCACGTGCGTGAGCGCACGCATGCCGCCAGATGCGAGGAGCTCGAGAGCGGCGGTCAGCGAACGTTCACGCGTTGAGGGCACCCCCGAACTCTAGACGCAGAGATCTCGACACGAAAACTACGGACGTAGTGCATCCACTACGAATGTAGTAATCGGCCGGTATGGTCAGAATGCTGTGATTGTCTGACGTGATGACCTCAACCGCCATCAGCACGCAGATCCAGCTCGCCTCCCGCCCGGAGGGGTGGCCCAAGGAAACGGACTTCCGCACGGTCACGGTCGAGTACGCCGAACTGCAGCCGGGTCAGGTGCGCGTCGAGAACCTCTTCCTCTCGGTCGATCCGTACATGCGAGGTCGCATGACCGACGCGCCGAGCTACGTCGCCCCGTACGCCCTGGGCGAGACACTCACCGGCGGCGCGGTCGGCGTCGTGGTCGAGTCGACCAGCGATGACGTGCCGGTCGGGGCCCACGTGCTGCACGCCTTCGGATGGCGCGACATCGTCCAGGAGGACGCGGCATCCTTCCGCGTCGTCGACGAGATTCCCGGTGTCCCGCTGTCGCTCTACCTCTCGATGCTCGGCATGACCGGCCTCACCGCCTACGTCGGCCTCACCGCCATCGCAGGGCTCAAGGAGGGCGAGACCGTCTTCGTGTCCGGCGCGGCGGGAGCCGTCGGCACCGCCGTCGGACAGATCGCCCGCAAGCTCGGCGCCGGCCGCATCATCGGCTCAGCGGGCTCAGCCGAGAAGGTGGCCCTCCTCACGGAGAAGTACGGCTTCGATGCCGCCTTCGACTACAAGGAGCAGCCCGTGCGGGAGCAGCTCGCAGCGGCGGCGCCAGACGGTATCGACGTCTACTTCGACAACGTGGGAGGCGACCACCTCGAGGCGGCACTCGACGTCTTCAACCGGGGCGGCCGAGCGGCGCTGTGCGGCGCCATCTCGAGCTACAACGAGCGCGAGAAGCCAGCGGGCCCGGACAACATGGCCAACCTCATCAAGCGCGCCCTGCGACTCGAGGGGTTCACCGTCGGAGGCTACGGCCACCTCGCTGGGGAGTTCCAGCGGCAGATGGTCGAGTGGATCCGCGCGGGCGAGATCGCCTACGACGAGACGGTCGTCGACGGCCTGGACAGCACCGTGCAGGCGTTCCTCGACATGATGCGCGGTGCCAACACGGGCAAGATGATCGTGGATCTCAGCGGTGAAGCGCGCGCTCGTGTCGCGTGTGCATGACGAGCCCTGGCACGAACAGAACGAGAACGACGGGAAGCATCGCGAAGAGCCCGACGACGTGCCACAGCTGCCCGGCGGCGATGACAGCCAGGAGGGCCCCACCCATGCGCAGCCAGCTCGCGAACTTCGGCGTCCCCGGCGGGTCCCTGAAGATCGGCAGCCTGCGCCCGGCACCCGCCCGGCCGACAAGGAAGTGCGCCCAGGTCGTGAGCGCGAGGCTGAGCCCGAGCAGCACGGCACCGAGGATGAACATCACGCTGCCACTGTAATCGAGATTCACGTTACGGCCCACGACGGCGACCCCGACACGGCCCACCACGCTCCCGGAGAATCGAGGCACGATGGAAGCGGACGGCCCACCCGGGGCTGCCGGCGGCAAGGAGCACACCACGTGAGCGAAGCAGCGGACCCGACCAGCGCACCCAGAGCAACAGGGGCGACCCGCGGAATCCGGGTGGGCGCATCCCCCACGACGCCCAGCACCACCTACCTCGACCTCGTCGCCGCGGAGACCGCGATCGCGGCGGCTGCTGCGCCGCGCATCACCTCATCGCACGACGGAGCATCCATCGAGGACGCGTCGGCCATCCGCGTGGCCGCTGATTCCCTGCAGCCCGAGCTGGTCGAGCTCTCCCACCGCATCTTCGAGTACGCCGAGGAGGGCTTCGAGGAGACGCAGAGCGTCGCCGACATCGCCGAGCTGCTCGCGGAGCACGGCATCTCGGCACAGCTCGGAGCCTTCGGGCTCGACACGGCGCTCGTCGCTGAGCTCGTCGTGGGCGAAGCGAAGCCAGATTCGACGGATGCGCCGACGGTCGCGATCCTCGCCGAATACGACGCTCTGCCCGGAGTCGGGCACGGCTGCGGGCACAACATCATCGCCGCCTCCGCAGTCGGCGCCTTCCTCTCGCTCGTCGAGGCGAGCCGCCGCCGCGAACTCCCCGCCGGCCGGATCGTGCTCTACGGCACGCCCGCAGAAGAAGGCGGCAACGGGAAGGAGATCATGGCGCGGGCTGGCGCGTTCGACGGCATCGACGCCGCCATCATGATCCATCCGTTCGGCTACGACGTCACCGACCAGCCATTCATCGGACGACGCATTCTGCGCGTGCGCTACTACGGCGTCCCGGCGCATGCCTCCGCCTCGCCGTTCCAGGGCCGGAACGCGCTCGACGCCGCCAACCTCAACTACCAGGCCACGGGCCTCATCCGGCAGCACCTCTACCCCGGCGACCGCATCCACGGCGTCATTCTCGACGGCGGGCAGCGCCCCAACGTCGTGCCGGAGTTCGCGGAGCTCGAGTACTACGTCCGCTCGAACGCGGCAGAGACCCTGAAAGAGCTGAGCCTGCGCCTCGAGGACATCGCCAACGGCATCGCCCTCGCGACCGGCACCGGCGTCGAGGTCGAGTGGGACCCGCAGCCGTTCACGATGCCGCTGCGCTACAACACGCCCCTCTCCGAGCGGTGGGCGGTGCACCAGGAGGCGCGGGGCCGACGCGTCCTCACGAAGGCGTCCGTGCCATCGCACCTCGCAGCATCCACCGACTTCGGCAACGTGAGCGTTCGCGTGCCGGGCATCCACCCGGTCATCGCCATCAGCCCGCCGGATGTGAGCCTGCACACGCGCGAGTTCGCCGAGTACGCGACCAGCGACGCCGCGAGCACGGCCATCGCCGATGCGAGCGCCGGCCTCGCCCTCGTGGCCGCCGATTTCCTCGCCGACTCCAACCTCCGTGCCGCCGCACGCGCCGACTTCGACGCGGCCGGCGGCGCACTCGATGTCGAAGGGTTCTTCTCATGAGCGCAGCTCGCTCCTCCCAGCCCGTAGCTGCGGGCCCCGTCGTCTACGCCCTGCACGAGAACCCCGAATGGTGGCCGCCGTTCCAGGCCGCCTTCGACGCGGCCGGCGTCCCGGTCGTCGAGTGGCGCCTCGTCGAGGGCGTGCTCGACATCGACGCGCTCCCGCCAGAGGGCATCTTCTGGTCGCGCATCAGCGCCTCGTCGCACACCCGCGACCACGCACTCTCGAAGGACTACGCACGCTCGGTGCTCAACTGGGTGGAGGCTGCCGGCCGACGCACCGTCAACGGCCGGCGGGCCATCGAACTCGAGGTCAGCAAGGTCGACCAGCTGACGCTCCTGCGCCGCGCGGGCATCGACACGCCCCGCACGGTCGCCGTCATCGGCAAGCAGGGGCTGCGGGACGCTGCGAGGGAGTTCCCGACGCCCTTCATCACGAAGCACAACCAGGGCGGCAAGGGCCTCGGCGTGCGCCGCTTCGACGCCTTCGCCGATTTCGAGAGCTACCTCGACTCCCCCGAGTTCGAGGAGCCGCTCGACGGCATCACCCTCCTGCAGGAGTACCTGCGACCGGCAGGCGGGTTCATCACCCGCGTCGAGATCGTCGGCGGCGAGCACATCTACTCGATCGCGGCAGACACCATCCACGGCGGGTTCCAGCTCTGCCCGGCGGATGCCTGCGCGATCGACCCAGATACTGGGCGCCCGGTCGTGCCACCTGGTGCCGAGCTCGCGCCGGAGCCAGGCACCTCGATCTTCTCGCTCCGACAGGGCGGACACGACGAGCTCGTCGAGCGCCTCGTCGCGTTCACGAAGGACATCGGCCTCGAGATCGCCGGCATCGAGTTCATCGAGACCGAGGACGGCCGTCAGGTGGTGTACGACATCAACACGAACACCAACTACAACGCCGACGTCGAGCGCGTCGCCGAAGGATCCGGGCCGGGCGCTATCGCCGCTCTCCTCGGGCGCATCCTCCGCGAGACGTACCCGAACTCGTAGTCGAACGCAGCGCCTCGGCCCAGCTCCGGGTCAGTGCGCGAAGGCCGAAGGCGCGCGCGTTCCTCGCTCGGGCACGGGGATGCCGAGGTTGTCCCGAAGCGTCGTCCCCGTGTACTCCTCGCGAAGCGAGCCGCGCTCCTGGAGGATCGGAACGACACGGTCCACGAACTCGTCGATGCCGCCCGGGGTGAGATGCGAGCCGATGACCAGGCCGTCCGAGCCCTCGTTCTGCACGAAGTCGTCGATCTCCTCGGCAACCTGGGACGCCGTCCCGACGTACCGCACACCGCCGAGCTCGTGGCGCGCGAACTGGCGGATGCTCCAGTCGTTCTCCCTTGCCTTCTCGCGCCACCTGCGCACAGTCGCGAGGCGGTCGCCGTAGGTGAAGGCCCGGCCCTCGATGATGGGCGCGCTCTCCCCATCCGGGTCGAAGTCGGGCAGCGGACCATCGAAGTCGATCTCCGAGAAGTCTCGGTTCCAGACCTGCTCGAGTCGCACCTGGATGGTGCGCGGGCTCAGCTGCTGCTCCGTCACCCAGCGCGCCTTCTCCTGCGCCTCCTCGCGGGTGTCGCCGAGCACGAAGCTCGACTGCGGGAGGATCTTGAGGTCATCCCGGTTGCGCCCGAAGCCCTCGACCCGACCCTTGATGTCGGCGTAGAAGTCTCGTGCCTCCTCGAGGCGCGAGTACGGGGAGAAGATGACGTCGGCGTTGGCGGCCGCGAAGTCGCGACCCTGCGGCGAGATGCCGGCCTGCACGATGATCGGTCTGCCCTGCGGACTGCGGGGAACCGTGAACCGACCGCTGATGTCGAACTGGCTCGTCGAGACGTCGAAGCGCCCCTCGTCGGCGGAGTCCAGGAATCGGCCGGACTCCTTGTCGGCGACGATCGCATCCGCCGACCAGGAATCCCACAGCTCCCGGACCGTGTTGACCGTCTGCTCTGCCCGCTCGTAGCGCTCAGCATGCGGGAGGAAGCCGCCGCGTCGGAAGTTGGCACCGGTGAACGCGTCGAACGACGTGACCACGTTCCAGCCGGCCCGCCCCCCGGACAGGTGGTCGAGGCTGGCGAACTGGCGCGCGAGCTCGAACGGCTCGTTGAAGGTGGCGTTGATGGTGCCCACGAGCCCGATGTGCTCGGTGACCGCGGCGATGGCGGCAAGCACGGGAATGGTATCGGGGCGACCCGCAATGTCGTGGTCGAAGATCTCGCCCCGCCGCGAGCGCAGCGCGAGACCCTCCGCGAGGAAGAAGTAGTCGAACTTCCCCGCCTCCGCCTTCTGGGCGGCGTGCTTGAACGTCGAGAACTCGATCTGGCTCCCCGCATCCGGGTGCTCCCAGAGGGTGTGCTCGTTGACTCCGCCGACGTAGGCGGCGAGGATGATCTGCTTCTTGGTCACGATGATCTCCTGATCGAGTCGGGCCTAGACGGCGGCGTAGCGGTTCGGGACGGTGGTCGGCAGGCCGAGGAGGCCGCGCAGGGAGCGTGCTTCGTAGCGCTCCCTGAAGAGCCCCTTCTGCTGGAGGAGGGGAACGACATCGGCGACGATGCGGGGAAGGTCGTCCGTCACGACTCCGGGGTGCAGACGGAAGCCGTCGTAGCCGAGCGCCGAGAGCGTCTCGAAGTGCTCGACGAGCTCGGAGGCCGAACCGGTGAATACCGCTGGCGGCTGCCCGAGCGTGCGGCCCTTCGCGTCGAGGCGCGCGAGACGAGCGACCCCGGTCTCCTCGGGCCCGTCGAGGAACACGGCCACGTCGACGTAGACGGAGAGCGGCTCGCCGGCACGGCCCACCTTCTGCTCGGCAGCCCGCACCTCCGAGAGGATGCTCACGGCCGAGGCGACATCCGACGGGGTGACGAAGAGCAGATCGGAGCTCGCGGCGGCGAACTCGTACGGCACCTGGGCGTGCCCGAGGGAAGCGACCACGGGTTGCCCCTGCGGCGGACGCGGCGTGATCGACGGACCACGCACGCTGAACCATCTGCCCTCGAACTCGACGCGGTGCACCTTCGCCGCATCGAGGAAGCGGTCCGTGGAGGCGTCACGGATCTCCGCGTCGTCCTCCCAGCTGTCCCAGAGCCTGCGCACGACCTCGACGAAGTCGTTGGCCTCGGCGAAGAGGTCGCCGAGGTCGGCGGTCGATGCGCGCTCGAGGGTCTCCAGGAACTCCGCCGGGTCGCGGCGCCCGAAGTGCGTGTGGTCCGACCCGATCGAGAGTCGAGCCTGCCAGCCGGCGCGACCCTCGCTCGTGTAGTCGAGCGTCGCCACAGCCTTGGAGACGTGGAAGGGCTCGGTGTGCGTCGTCGTGACGGTCGGGATGAGACCGATGCTGTGGGTCACGGGGGCTACCCGCGAGGCGATGAGCAGCGCATCCAGTCGACCCCGAACCTCGTCGGTGCGATCGTCGTCGTGCAGCCGCTCGGACGACTGCAGCGCCAACGAGTCCTCGATGGATACGAAGTCGAGGAGCCCCTGCTCGGCGAGCTGGACGAGCCCCACCCAGTAGTCGGGCGTGAAGAGCTCGTCCGGACGAGCGCTCGGCTCCCGCCAGGCGGCCGGGTGGAGGCCGGCGCCATCGAGTGCGACGCCGAGGTGGATTCGGGGTGGGTTCGTCATGGTCTGACGCTAGGTGGCGCCTCGCGGCGGGACCACGGCGCCTGACGCACCCCGTTACGCGTCGCAACGTGGGGACATGTTCGTGGAGGCTCCTCGCACCAGAGGCGAGCATCATCGGGGCATGGCTATCAAGGGCGTACTTGCGCAGATCACCGTGTCCGACCTGGCTCAGGCTACGGAATATTACGGCAGGCTCTTCGGCCGCGGCCCCGACGAGAATCCGATGCCCGGACTTCTGGAGTGGCACTTCACAAGCGAAGCCGGCCTGCAGCTCTGGGCCGACTCGAGCCGCTCGGGCAGATCCACGGTGGTGTTCACCGAAGACGACCTCGCCGGTGTCGCCGAACGGCTCGACGCGGCCAGGATCGAGCACGGCGGAATCGAAGACGCCACTCACTTCCAGATCCTCCAGGTGCTCGACCCGGAAGGCAACCACGTGGTCTTCACGAGCGCAGGGAGCTAGGCGCGAACTGCGCCGGGGCTACAGTGTGGCCGTGCACGGGAGCCCGATGAGTCGGGCTGAGAGGGAGTACTCGAACTCCGACCGTTGAACCTGATCTGGGTAATGCCAGCGAAGGGAGTCAACCCACCCGTGCCGTCACGCTCCGACGGAAGGCACGCACATGGAAACCATCACCCAGGACCCGCTCGCATTCGGGGTGGGCGCACGAGTCACCGTCTCGGTCATGTCCGACCGATACGTCGACGTGATCCTCGCCGCACTCGACGCCGCGGACGCTTCCGGCCTCGTGCTCGAGACGGGCGACGTGAGCACCTACGCGGGCGGCGACGAGCAGTCACTGCTGCGCTGGCTCACCGACCTCTCGCAGCACATCGCGGCGACGGGACTGCACGCCTCCATCCAGGTGCTGCTGTCTCGCGGCTGCCCCGGCGAGGCCGTGTGCGATCTGCCGGGAGGCGCCGGCCCCAGGCGAGTGGATGCGCCCCGCGGCCGGAGGTCTGGCAGCTTCGCGAGTGCGGAGTGGGCGCTCTACCCCCTCGAGGATGCGGGCTCGGCGGAGCGGACGCCCGACCACATGCGCGAGATCTACGCGGCCATAGAGACGGCGAAGGCGAGCGGCACGTTCGTAGCCTCCGAGCACTTCGTGACGAAGCTCAGCGGCGACCTCGGGCGCGTGCTCGAGACGGTCGCGGTCGCCTGGGCGGGGGTCGGGGCGCACGTGCAGCATGTGACGAGCCACCTCACGATCTCGCTGAACAGCCCCAGCCACGCAGGCGGCCAGGCAGACACAGCAGTTGACTCGGCATTCGACGCAGCAGCCGAGGCCCGCGCATGAGCCTCAAGCTGCGAGACATCGTGCTCATGGTCGTGCTCGGCACGGTCTTCGGCTTCCTGTACTGGGCGCTCGTGCAGGCGTGGACTGCGCTCTCCATCGCGATGGGGCCGGCCGGCGACCTCGCCCAGCACTTCCTCTTCGGCGGCTGGCTGCTCGTCGCGCCCATCGCGATCGCCATCATCCGCCGGCCGTTCGTCGGTGTCATCGCGGAGGTGCTCGCCTCCGTCATCGAGGTCGTGTTCCTCGGCTCTGCCGTCGGCCCCCTGCTCTTCGTCGCCGCCGCCATCCAGGGCATCGGCAGCGAGCTGCCGTTCGCGCTCGGCCGGTACCGGAAGTACGGCTGGCTGCGGTACGCGATCTCCGGCGCGCTCGGCGCCGGCCTCGTGTTCTTCTACTCGGCGTTCCGCTCAGGCTGGTACGGCCAGGAGATCCTGTTCCTGCGCTTCGGCATCCAGGTCGCGTCCGGCATCATCCTCGGCGGCCTCCTCGCGAAGCTCATCGTCGATTCGCTCGTGCGCACCGGCGTGCTCGACAACTTCGCGATCGTGCAGGACTCGAAGCCGCTCGCCGTGCGCCGTGCGGCCTGACAGCTCGAGCGTCGACATCTCGAGCGTCGACATCGAGGCGGTCGGCTTCGAGGCGATCCACTCCTCGGGAGACGGGCTCGGGCCAGTGGATCTGCGCGTGGCGCCCGGCGAGCACGTGCTCGTCATCGGGCCGTCGGGGGCGGGGAAGTCGACGCTGCTGCAGGCGCTCAGCGGGGTCATCCCCCACAGCGTCCCCGCACAGGTCAGCGGGCGCATCCGCATCTGCGGGGTGGATACGCAGGAGTCGGACGTGCCGCGCCTCTCCAGGTATCTCTCCGTCGTCGCGCAGAACCCGAGCTCATCGGTGTGCCTCCCCGACGTCGCCGACGAGATCGCGTTCCCGCTCGAGAACCACGCCTGGGCTCCCGAGGCGATGGGGCCAGCGGTTGACGCGGCCCTCCACCTCGTCGGCGCAGGGACGCTCGCGGACCGTCGCACGGCGACGCTCTCGGGTGGCGAGACCCAGCGCGTGGCCATCGCCGCGGCCATCGTCACGGAGCCCCGTGTCCTGGTGCTCGACGAGCCCACATCGATGCTCGACCCTGCGGGAATCGCGTCGGTCCGACAGGCGGTCGACGCGGCCTCTGCACGAGCATCCACGATCGTGCTCGTCGAGCACCGACTGGACGAGTACGCGGGAGCGCGCGGCATCGCGGGCCTCCCGGGACGAACGGTCGTGGTCGCGCGCGGTGGTGTCATCGCACACGACGGCCCGACGGCGCGCGTGCTGGTCGAGCACGCAGCGGAGCTGCAGGAGGCCGGGTGCTGGCTGCCGCTCGACGCGGAACTCGCCGCACTCACCGGCCTCGAGGGCGGACTCGCGAACGACGAGGTCGCGGACCGTGTCGCCGCGCTCGGGGCGCGCGCCGCAACTGGCGCAGCCGCAGCGGCGCCCTCGACGCCGACCCGCGAGGCGGAGGTCCTCAGCGTCGATAGCCTCGACGTCGTCGCTGGCGGGGCCCCGAAGCGCCCTCGCGCGAAGAACGCCGTAGAGGCGGTCCTCCGAGGCATGAGCTTCAAGCTCAGAGCGGGTGAGGTCGTGGCGCTCCTCGGCCGCAACGGATGCGGGAAGTCGAGCCTGCTGCGAACGCTCGCGGGTCTCGCGCGGGCGGGCTCGGGGCAGGTGCACGGCCCCCGCCCCGGCCTCATCTTCCAGAACCCGGAGCACCAGTTCTCCCAGCCGACAGTGCGGCGCGAGATCGAGCACGGCCTCGGAGCGGATGACGCGGAGCGCATCGCCGAGCTGGTCACCCGCTTCGACCTCTCGGCACAACTCGACCACAGCCCATTCCGCCTCTCGGGCGGGCAGCAGCGGCGGGTGAGCATCGCCGCCATGCTCGCCCACGACCGGCCGTTCCTCCTCGCCGACGAGCCCAGCTTCGGCCTCGACCGCCGTTCGAGCATTGCCGCGATGCACGCCCTGGAGCGCACCGCGCGCAGCGGCTGCGGCGTGCTCTTCTCCAGCCACGAGCTGCGTGCCGTCTGCACGTACGCCGACCGCGTGCTGGTCCTCGCCGAAGGCGGTCTCCTCGCCGAAGTGACGCCGTTCGAGCTCCTCGAGGACGAGAGCCTCCTCGCCGCAGCGGGCCTCGAGCGAACGCCGCTGCTGAGCTGGCTCCAGGCGCGGCGCTTCCCCGCCGAGCGGGCACGCGCGATCCTGCGCGAGCTCGACGGCGCCGCGACACGGGTCGCGGCATGAGTCCCGCACTCGAGCGCCGCAACCCCACCGTCAAGCTCGTGGTGCTGTTCGCCTGCTCGCTCGCGACGCTGTTCATCCTGAACCCGCTGACCCTTGGCGTGCTGACCGTGCTCGCGATCATCGCCACGCTGACGACGACGAGGCTCACCCCGGGAAGACTGCTCGCCGCATCCGTCCCCTTCGTGGCGTTCGGGATCGGCCTGGTCATGGTCAACGCGCTCAGCCGCCCAGGGAGCGAGATCCTCGAAGGTCTGCCGGTTCGGGTGACCAGCGAGGGCCTCGCCATCGGGTTCGCGCTGGCGCTGCGCACGACGGTCATCGGCATGCTGTCGATCGCGTTCATCGCCAGCACTCCGCCCCGTGACCTCATGACGAGCCTCACGCAGCACGCGCGGCTCAGCCCTCGCTTCGCATACGCCCTGCTCGCCGGATTCCGCCTCCTGCAGCTGCTGCCGAGCGAGTGGCAGAGCATCCGCGCAGCGCAGGCCGTCCGGGCGCCGCTCGGACGAGGCGGTACGCCGCGCACCGGTGTCACCGCGTTCGGCACGGCCGCGTTCTCGCTGCTCGTCGTCTCGATCCGCTCCGGTGAGCGCATCGCCCAAGCCCTCGAGTCGCGAGGCCTCGGAGCGGGTCCACGCACCGTCTGGCGGCCGGTCGCGCTCGACACCCGCGACGCAGCACTCGCCATCGTCGTGCTCTGCGCGTTCGCACTCGCGGCCATGCTCGGCATCGCCGCAGGAACGGGGCTGTCGCTTGTCTGAGAACAGCACGCGTCAGCTCACGCTCGTCGGAATGGTCAACCCGCCGACGCAGCGGTACGCCGCCGCTTGGCGCCACCCGCACTCGAACCGCGACTGGCTGCACGCCAGCTCGTACATCGATATCGCGCGACTCCTCGAAGGCGGCGGCTTCGACCTGATGTTCCTGCCAGACGCGCTCGCGATCCCGGAAGACGCGCTCGGCGACGTGGCGACGACCCTCGCCAGCGGCGGCAAGGGAGCCGTGACGCTCGACCCCATCACAGTGCTGAGCGCCGTCATCGGGGCGACGCGCAGCATCGGACTCGGGGCGACCGTGTCGACCTCGTTCCTGCCGCCGTACGCCATAGCGCGGACGCTCTCGAGCCTCGACCACCTCTCTGCGGGGCGCGTGGCCTGGAACATCGTGACCTCGACGACGGATGCCGAGGCTCGCAACCTCGGCCTCGACCGCATCCCCCCGAAAGAGGAGCGCTACGACCGCGCCGACCGCGTCGTGGCGCAGGTGCTCGAGCTCATGGGCACCTGGGGTCCTGCTGCGCTGGTGCAGGACGCCCAGAGCGGCGTGTTCGCCGACCCGAGCCTCGTCTCGCGCACTCCGGCGCCCCGCGAACGTGCGGCGGCACCCGGCCCGCTGAGCCTCCCGAGGAGCCCCCAGGGGCATCCGGTGCTCATGCAGGCGGGCGCCTCCCCGCGCGGCATGCAGTTCGCCGCGAGGTGGGCGGAGCTGGTCTTCGTCGCGGCCGACGGCATCGACGGCAACCGCGCGGTGCGCACCGAGCTTCGCGAGCGGGCCAGACTCGCGGGACGCGACCCGAACGAGATTCGCGTGTGCGCAGCGATCCAGCCGATCGCTGGATCGACGCGCATCGATGCAGTGGGCGTCCGCGACTCACTGCTCGCGCACATCGACGAGGCCTCGGCCGTGCGCTCGCTCGTGCGGCTCATGCACGCGAACGCCACGACACTGCGACTCGACGAGGACGCGGAAGGCTTCCTCGCCGCGCACCGGGGCGCGACGGGAAGCGACGGCTTCGAGGACATGCTCGCGGCAGTGTCCGCCAGGGAGGGGCTCACCGTCCGCGACCTCGCCCTGCGCCAGTCGTTCGACCAGCTCACGCCCTCCCCGCTCGGCAGCGGCGCCGACATCGCCGACGAGCTGTGCGAGTGGCAGGATGCGGGGGCGGCTGACGGCTTCGTCGTGACCCCGGCCCTTCTCCCCGGCTCGCTCGAGGACTTCGTCGAGCACGTGGTTCCCGAGCTGCGCAGGCGCGGCCGCATCAGCGAACCTGCCGATCAAGCTCCTGGTCAGGATCCCGGTCGACCCGGCGACGAAGCGCCCTTGGCGCCGACGCTGCGTTCGCGCCTGGCCGCCAAGGACGCCCTGAGAGCTCAGCCCTGAGAGCTCAGTCCTAAGCACCCCAGCTGGCCGACTGACCCGCGGCGGCCCGCTGCTGCGGCACACCCCACGGGTTCGCGTCCTGCAGTGGCTCCGGGAGTGCCTCCTGCGGCGCACCCTGGTAGGCGACACCGCGCAGGAAGCGGGAGATGGATGCGGTGCCGACCGACGTGGAGGTGTCGTTCGACGTCGCCGGGTATGGCCCGCCGTGCTGCATGGCGGGCGTGACGGCGACGCCGGTCGGCCAGCCGCCGAAGAGCACTCGTCCCGTCTTCCTCGCGAGCCCCGCGACGAGCGCGGAGAGCGCGGGCGACTGCTCACCGTCAGCGGCGTGCACTGTGCCCGTGAGGTTGCCGACGTACAGATCGTCGAGGCTCGGCGCAAGCGACGTCTCGTCCTCGTACTCGACGATGACCGAGAACGGCCCGAAGACCTCGTCGAGCAGCGTCTCGTCGCCCGCCGCGAGCTTGCTCGCCGGCACGGCCACGATCGTCGGCGTCGCCCACACGTTGCCATCGTCATCGCTGCGCACAGCGCCTTCGGCGACGACCCGTACACCGTCCGCGTCGAGCACGGCCGCCCGACGTTCGAGGTACGCGCGGCCGATGCTCGGGTTGAGGAGCCGGTGCTCCGGGGCCTGCTCGGCCGCCTGCGAGACGCGCAGCTGCAGCTCGGCGGCCGCATCCGTCGCGGGAACCCAGAGGAAGCCGGGCTTCGTGCACAGCTGACCTGCCGAACCGGCGACCGATGCCGCGTAGCCTGCAGCGATCTCCTCGCCGCGCTCCGCGAGCGCAGCCCCCGTCACGAAGACGGGGTTGACGCTGCCGAGCTCGCCGTAGAACTGGATGGGGCGGGGGCGGGCCGCGGCCTTGTCGGCGAGCAGACGTCCCACGCGGATCGATCCGGTGAAGGTCCCGACGTCGACGCGGTTGTCCTCGAGCACGGTGACCCCGGCCTGCTGGCCGATCACAAGCGCGAAGACGCCATCGGGGGCGCCGGACTCGCGGAGGGCGCCCTCGACGACGCGGGCCGTCGCCAGGGACAGCTCCGGGTGCCCCGAGTGGCCCTTCACGATGAGCGCGCATCCCGCCGCGAGCGCGGCGGCGGAGTCGCCACCGGCCACGGAGAAGGCGAAGGGGAAGTTCGACGCGGAGAAGTTGACGGCGACTCCCACCGGCACGAGCATCCGGCGCACGTCGGGCCGCGGGCCGAGCACGAAGTCCGGGTCGGCCTCGTCGAGTCGGACGTCGAGGTACGAGCCGTCGCGGATGACGTCGGCAAAGAGGCGGATCTGCACGGTCGTGCGCTTCAGCTCGCCCGTGAGGCGGGCCTGGGCGAGGCCGGTCTCCCGCATGCCGACGGGGATGAGCTCCCCCGCCGCGGCGTCGAGCGCGTCGGCGACCGCGATGAGGGCGGTGGCGCGCTGAGTCGGTGGGGTCGCCGCCCAGAGAGGGGCGGCCACGGCGGCTGCCGCGAGGATCTGCTCGAGCTCGACGTCGCTGGTATGCGGGGTGGGTGTGCTCATCGATGAGTCCAATCTAGAATTCGAATCCTGCCGGGAAGGGGTCTGTCGGGTCGAGCATGTACTGGCCCATGCCGGTGATCCACGCGCGGCCGGTGATGGTCGGGATCACGGCCGACCTGTCACCGACCTGGACCTCGTCGATGAGCTGGCCGGTGAAGCTCGTGCCGATGAACGACTCGTTGACGAAGTCGGTGTGCAGCGGCAACTCGCCTCTGGCGTGCAGCTCGGCCATGCGCGCGGAGGTGCCGGTGCCGCAGGGTGAGCGGTCGAACCATCCAGGGTAGATCGCCATCGCGTGGCGCGAGTGGGCGGCGGTGGAGCCGGGCGCGATGAACTCGACGTGGTGCACGTGGTCGACACCCTCGATGGTCGGATGCTTGGGCGCGTCGTGGGTGTTGATGGCGTCCATGATTGCGAGACCGGCACGCATGATGTCGTCTTTGCGGGCCCGATCGAAGGGCAGATCGACGTCGTCGAGGTCGACCATGGCGTAGTAGTTGCCGCCGAACGCGAGCGAGTAGCGGAGCGCGTCGATGCCGAGTTCCGGCACCGGGACTACGGCGTCGAGGCGTTCGCAGAAGCTGGGCACATTCTCGATGGTAACGCTAACAGCGCGTCCTTCGCTCACTTCGACGCGAGCGATCACGAGACCCGCCGGAGTATCGAGCCGGATGACGGTCTCCGGCTCGTGGACCTCCACCATGCCCGTCTCGACCAGCACCGTCGCCGTGCCGATCGTCCCGTGACCGCACATGGGCAGCAGTCCGGAGACCTCGATGTACAGGACGCCGAAGTCGGCATCCGGGCGCGTGGACGGCTGGAGGATGCTGCCGCTCATCGCCGAGTGCCCGCGCGGCTCCCGCATCAGGAACGTCCGCAGGTCGTCGCGATGCTCCTGCACGTACAGCCGCTTCTCGTTCATCGTGGCACCGGGGATGACCCCGATCCCACCCGTGACGACCCTCGTCGGCATGCCCTCAGTGTGGGAATCGACGGCGGAGATGACTCGTGATGCTCGCATGCGAAAAAACCTCGTGATCGGAAGTGAGGGGCCGCCCAGGGCGGGGGGACGCCCCGGGCGGCCGGCCCAGCGAGATGAGGGGGGATCGCCCCGCGGGCCAGACGCAACCAGCGCTATTGCCGGATTGCGTCGCATTGGTGCGGGAAGAGCCCCCGCAAGCAGACGGCAGAGAGGCCAGGAAAGCGACCCCCGTGTCTGCTGCGACCCTACTTGAGGGTGGCGAGCGCGTCGAGGGCGCGCTGCGTGTCGGCACGCACGCGCGCCTCCATCTCCGGCGTCAGCGCAGCGCGCGGCGGGCGGCACGGCCCGCCGTTGCGGCCCACCATGTCCATGCCGAGCTTGATGGCCTGCACGAACTCCACGCGGGAGTCCCAGCGGAACGCAGCGATGAGGCTCTTGTAGATCTCACGTGCCTCGACGTAGCGGCCCGCGGCCATGTGGTCGTAGATCGCCACGGCCTCCGCGGGGAAGACGTTCGGGTAGCCGGCGAACCAGCCGGTTGCACCGTCGATCATGAGCTCGAAGAGCACGTCGTCGCTCCCCGCGATGACGTCGATCGTCGACCCGGCCGCCTCGCAGGCCTCCTGGATCTCGAATGCGCGCCGGACGTCGCCGGAGAACTCCTTGACGGCGACGATGCCGTCGATCTTCGCGATCTCCGCGACGAGCTCCGGGCGGAGGTCGACCTTCGTGTCGAGCGGGTTGTTGTAGATCATGACGGGCAGCCCCACTTCAGCGACCTTCGCGAAGTGCTCGATGACATCCGCATCCGCAGACCGGTACATGGTGGGCGGAAGGCAGAGCACGCCATGGGCGCCATCTTCCTTGGCGAGCTGCGCCCAGTGCTGCGCCTGGTGCCACCCTGGGCCGTGCACGCCCGCGACGACGATGCCGCGGTCACCCACAGCCTCGACGGCGACCTGCACGACCTTGCGGCGCTCCTCGTCGGTGAGGGACGAGTACTCGCCGAGCGAGCCGTTGGGGCCGACGCCACGGCAGCCGTTCTCGATGAGCCAATTGCAGTGCTCGGCGTACGCCTCGTAGTCGACGGCCAGGCCGGCGGGAGCAGAGGCGTCCTCCTTGTAGGGAAGGGCCGTCGCGACGACGACTCCGCCGAGGTCGAGGTGGGTTGAGGCTGCTTCGGTCATGGGTGTTGCCTTCCTGTCAGGGGATGCTGTTCTTCTGAGGTTCCTGCCAGCTCAGCGAGCCGGATGGGGGTCTGGATGGGCCGACGGTCGACGATGCCCTCGTCGAGGCCACGACCGAGCACCGTCTCGATGAGCTCCTCAGCGCTGCGGCCGCAGATACGGGCCTGGCAGATGCCGAGACCGGCTCGAGTGGAGAGCTTCTGGGAGCGCAGACTGTGCGAGCGCGTGGCGGCGGCCTTCCGCCGCAGCTGACCTGCGGTCACCTCTTCGCAGCGGCACACGATGGTGTCGTCGCGCAGCCACGCCTGCCAGCCCGGCCGCACGCCGTGCGCCGCCTCGATGCGCTCCGCGAACGAACCGAAGATCGCGCGCTTGCGCTGGGCCGTGCTGATCTGAGGGTCGCTGGACGCGCCACCCGCTGCGCAGTGCCCGGCGACGCGCCCCTCGGCGAGGGAGAGGTCGACGCCGCCGATGCCCGTCACCTCGCCCGCCGCGTAGACGTCGGAGGTGCTCGTGGCGCAGGACTCGTCGATGACCACGAACCGGCTGTCGTCGAGCGCGCAGCCGGCCGCGATCGCCACCTCGAGGCGAGGCGTGAAGCCGTGCGTCACGCAGACGGCGTCGCACGCGACCTCTCGTTCACTGCCGGCGATGGGCCGCCACTGAGCGTCGACGCTCATGATCGTGACGCGCTCGACGCGCCCCTCCCCGTGCGCCTCGACGACCGCTTCGCCGACTCGATACGGGATCCGGTGCCGCAGCTGACCGGCGACGTAGCCGAAGAGCTCCTGCACCTTGCCGGGGGCACCCGCGAGCTGCCACGGCTTGGGCAGCCAGCCCGAGGCGAGACGTGGGATGCGGTTGGCCTCGACGACCTCCACGACCTTGGAGCCGACCTGGGCGAGTGAGGCCGCGACGGGAAGAAGGAACGGACCCGCGCCGGCGACCACGACAGTGTCGCCGACCGCGATGCGCTCGCTCTTCGCGAAGGCCTGAGCAGCACCCCCGGTGTAGACGCCGGGGAGGTCCCAGCCGGGAAACGGGAGGGTGCGGTCGTGAGCACCTGTCGCGACGACAACCGCGTCGGGCTCGAGGGTCGAGCGAACGCGGTCGGCTGCGTCGGACGTGCCGGTGAGCAGCTCCAGCGCGGGCAGCCCGACGGCCCACACGCTCGTCTCGCTGAGCAGGGTGATCCGGGCGTGCGAGCGGACACGTCGGTCGAGGTCCAGGAACGTCGACCAGCCGTGGTGCATCGCGGCCTGCCCCTCACCGTCGCGCTCCTTCGGCAGGTGACGCCAGTACTGGCCGCCGAGCTCTCGACTCGACTCGATGAGCGTCACGCGGGCCCCGGCTTCCGCGGCGGCCAGCGCGGCCGCAAGACCTGCGGGGCCACCGCCGACGACGGCGACATGGCGCGGCCTCGACTGCTCGGTCTGCGTCGAGCTCATTGTGAGCTCACCTCATCCCCCTCGCACGCACGCCTCTGGCACGCTCGAACATCCGGCACGCCGTCCACCGTGACAAGGCAGTCGAAGCACACGCCGATGCCGCAGAACAGGCCGCGCGGCTTTCCCGCGACGGCGGTCTCACGCCAGGAGACTCGACCGGAGCCGAGCAGGACGCCCGCGATGCTCTGCCCCTCGAGGCCTTCCACGGTCTCACCGTCGACGGTGATGCGCACGGGCTTGTCGGCGAGCTCGCTCATGCGACCGCCTCCAGCTCTGAGGCGAGCGTCGCGCGGGTCGGCGAGAACAGGGCTGCATCGATCTGCGTCGATCTGCCGTCCATGAGGTCCCCGATCAGCGATGCCGTGGGCAGGGAGAGGCCGATGCCGGCACCCTCGTGGCCGGTGGCATGCCAGAGGCCCGGCAGGCGCACATCCTGGCCGATGAGCGGCAGGTGGTCTGGCATGAAGGGGCGGAAGCCCGAGTAGCTGCGAATGACGGCCGTCTGGGCCAAGAAGGGGAAGATCGAGATCGCCTTCACCGCGAGCTGCCCGAGCACGTTCGCGCGGAACGCGTCGTCGAAGCCGACCTGCTCGCGACTCGAGCCGATGAGCACCGTGCCCCCGGGAGTCGATTCGACAACACTCGAGGTCATGAGGCCCGCGTCGCCAGACCCGACGGCACCGACGTAGTCCGCGTCGTACACCTTGTGAAACACGCGCTGGGGCATCTTCGCCGTAACGAGGACGACTCCGCGGCGCGGACGAACGGGGAGGGGTACGCCGAGCGTCGCGGAGACCTCGCCGGACCACGGGCCGGCGGCGACGACGATCTCGGCGCCGCGCACGTCACCTGCCGAGGTGCGGACACCGACGATGCGGCCGCTCTCGCGGATCGCGCCGACCACGTCGTGATGCTCGAGGATGCTCGCCCCTCGTGCCCTGGCGAGGGCGACGAGTGCTTCGTTCGCGATGGTCGGCTGCACCTGGCTGTCGCCCGGGTACCAGACGGCTGCGGTCATCCGCTCGGTGATCCACGGCTCGAGCTCTCGAGCCTCGGCGTGCGTGACGGGCTCAGCCGAGACCTGCGCGTCGCGCTGCGTGGACGCGAAGTCCAGGAGGGCGGCCGCTCCCCCGTCGGTCGTCGCGACGACGAGGCCGCCTTTGGCCTCGAACTCGATGTCGGGGAAGTCGTGGCCGAGCTCGTCGCGGAAGGTTCCGGCGAGCGACGACCAGGCTGCGTTGGCGAGCTTCGAGAGCTCGAGCTCGGCGCCTGGCCCCTTGTCCGAGACGAGCAGGTTGCCTTCGCAGTGGGCGCTTGTGCCGCTCGCGACGCGACCGCGTTCGACGAGCGCGACTCGCCGACCACGGCCGGCGAGCTCGGCAGCACAGGCCGCTCCGATGATGCCACCGCCGATGATCACGACGTCGTACCTGCCCATCTCGCACCTCCTGTCAGTAATATGTCACACACCATCCAGTGGTGCAAGCCTGGCCCGCCCCACAATCGGGACGGGCCAGCGAAGCGTCCATCCGCGACCGGCCAGCAGAGCCGACCAGCCCCGCGAGCGCGTTCAGCCCAGGTACGCCTCGATGACCGCCTTGTCCTTCGCCAAGTCGGCAGCGAGGCCCGAGAGCGTCACGCGGCCATGCTCGATGACATAGGCACGATGCGCCACCTTGAGCGCAGCACGGGCGTTCTGCTCGACGAGCAGCACCGTCGCACCATGCTCATTGATGCGCCCGATGAGCTCCATGACCTGCTTCACGACCAGCGGAGCGAGCCCCATCGACGGCTCGTCGAGCAGCATCAGCTTCGGGCCGCCGACATACGCTCGCGCGATCGCCACCATCTGCTGCTCACCGCCCGACAGGGTGCCGCCCTGCTGAGCGCGTCGCTCGAGGAGACGCGGCATGAGCTCGTAGCACTCCTCGACACGCTCAGCCACGACTTTCTGGTCCTTCACCTGGTAGCCACCGAGCAGGAGGTTCTCGTGCACCGACATCGTCGAGAAGATGCGCCTGCCCTCAGGCACGTGGATGAGGCCGTCGCGCACGAGGTCCCACGGCTTCGCATTCGAGATGTCCTTGCCGCGCCACATGATCGTTCCGCGCTTCGCTCTGGCCAACCCAGAGAGCATCGTGAGCGTGCTCGTCTTGCCCGCGCCGTTGTTGCCGAGCAGAGAGACGACCTCGCCCTCGTTGACCTCGATCGACAGACCACGAAGCGCTTGCACGCGCCCGTAGAAGAGATCCACATCCTTGATCTCGAGCTCGACGCTCATGATCGGTCCCCCTCGTCCACTCGCTGGTTCTCGGGCCCGCCGTCTGGCTCGCCCTCGTGCTGGTCCTCGGGATCCTCGACGCCGAGGTACGCCTCGATGACCCGAGGGTCGTTCTTGACATCCGCGGGCAGACCGTCGGCGATCTCTCGGCCGAAGTTGAGCACGATCACGCGCTCCGAGATCTCCATCACGAGACCCATGTCGTGCTCGATGAGCACGATTCCGACGCCGAGATCCCTGATCTTTCGAATCAGGGCGATGAGCTCCTGCTTCTCGTTGTGGTTGAGGCCAGCAGCAGGCTCATCGAGTAGCAGCAGCTTGGGCTGCGTGGCGAGTGCCCGCGCGATCTCCACTCGGCGCTGCTCGCCATACGGCAGCTGCGACGCGAGCAGCTCGTCATCGAGCGAGTAGCCGACGAAGTCGAGCCAGCCGCGCGCATCCTCGAGCGCCTTGGCCTCGACCTTCTTGTAGCCGAACGTGTGCAGCATCGTCTGGAACACGTTCTGACGGATGCGCGCGTGCATCGCCGTCTTCACGTTGTCGATGACCGACATGTCCCGGAACATGCGGACGTTCTGGAAGGTGCGGCTCAACCCGAGGCGCGTGATCGTCGACGGCTGCTTTCGCATGATGCTCTCGCCGTCGAAAGTGATCGAGCCCGATGTCGGCCGATAGAAGCCGGTGATGCAGTTGAACGCACTCGTCTTGCCCGCCCCGTTCGGCCCGATCACCGAGATGATCTCACCCGCGTACGCATCGAACGACGTTCCGTCGACCGCCTTCACGCCGCCGAACTGCAGCCGCAGATCACGGACCGAGAGCAATGGCTCCCCCCGATGCGCCCGCCTGAACTCCTCGGCGACCGCGGTCACCGACTCCGTCTTCGGCACGTCGATGGGCGCCGTGCCGTACACGTCACCCGTGCCTGAAACCTGGCTCATGCCTGCTCCTTCGAGAGGTCGATGTTGGCGTCGGGCGCCTCATGGGCCGAGAAGCCGTCCTTCGGAGACGGCGCCTCGCCCTTGGCTCGCGACTTGAGGAACGGCAGGATCGCCGTCGCCGGCCAGATGCCCTGCGGCCGGAAGATCATCATGATCACCAGCAGCACGCCGAACACCAGGAAGCGCCAGTCGGAGAACTCGCGCAGGATCTCGGGCAGCAGCGACACAAGCAACGCGCCGACGATGACACCCGGGATGGAGCCCATGCCGCCGAGCACGACCGCCATGAGCAGCAGGGCCGAGTTGAGGAACACGAACGAGGTCGGACTGATCGCCGTCTGGTGCGCTGCCATCAGCACACCCGCGAGTCCGCCGAAGACGGCGCCGAGCACGTACGCGCCGAGCTTCGTGGTGTACGTGTTGACACCCATGGCCTCGGCCGCATCCTCGTCATCCTTGATGGCGCGCCAGGCGCGACCCATCTTGCCCTTGCCCAGCCTCGAGGCGGCGATGATCGCGGCACCACCGGCGATGATGACGCAGAGGAAGTACAGCAGGATCTTGCCGTTGAACTCGATGCCGCCGATCGTGAGACCATCCGCGAACGACCAGCCGAAGAACTCGAACGTGTCGATGCCGGAGATGCCGGACGGGCCACCCGTGACCTCGAGATTGTTCGCGGTGAGACGGATGATCTCACCGAACCCGAGGGTCACGATCGCGAGATAGTCGCTGCGCAGTCGCAGCGTCGGCCCGCCGATGATGAGCCCGGCGAGGATGCACGCGACGATCACGAACGGGACCGTCGCGATGAGGGGCATGTCGAGCAGCGTGTTCAGGACGCCGGCCGTATACGCACCGACGGCGAAGAAGGCGTAGTAGCCCAGGTCGAGGAGACCGGCGTAGCCGACGACGATGTTGAGGCCCATCGCGAGCATGATGTAGATCATCGCGGAGGTGCCGATGGAGATGACGTACGGCGTCGCGTTGATGAAGGGCAGCAGGAACGCGAAGAGGAACAGCACGAGGCCGACCAGGTTCATGAACGTCTTCGGGTTCAGGATGCCCTTGCGTGGCGTGGGCCGCTCGACGGTGGGCGCGGGCGCCTGGAGTCTGATGTCGGTCATGGGATCACATCCGTTCCACGACGCGTGCACCGAGGATGCCGGTCGGTCTGAAGGACAGGAAGAGGATCAGGCACGCGAACGAGAAGACGTCACGCCACTCCCCGCCGAGCCAATGGGTGCCGAACGCCTCGAGCAGACCGAGCACGAGGCCGCCGAGCATGGCGCCGTAGAGGCTGCCGATGCCGCCGATGACGGCCGCCGTGAACGCCTTCAACCCGATGACGAAGCCAGCGAGGAAGTCGATGGTGCCGTAGTAGGCGCCAGCCATGACGCCAGCCGCGCCCGCGAGGGCCGAGCCGATGAAGAAGGTGCGCGAGATGACCTTGTTGACGTTGACGCCCATGAGCTGCGCTGCCGTGGGGTCGAGCGCGATGGCCCGCATGGCACGGCCGTCTCGGGAGCGCATGATGTAGGTGTTGAGCGCGAACATGAGCGCCGCCGCGACGAGCATCATGACGATCTGCGGCATCGTGATGCGGCCGCCGAGCAGGTCGAGCGTCTCGCCTTCGAGACGCGTCGGGTAGACCTTGGGGTCCGGGCCGAAGATCTGGCGCACTCCGTACTCGAGGATGAACGACATGCCGACCGCGGTGATCAGCACCGCGAGCCTGGGGCTCGAACGCAGCGGCCGGTAGGCGACCCGCTCGATGGTCACGCCGAGGATGCCCGTGAAGATCATCGCGAGGAGCATGACCAGCAGGATCGACAGGATGCCGCCGCCCGCGAGGCCCGAGAACGCCGAGAAGATGGTGAGGCCGGCGAACGCGCCGACCATGTAGACGTCGCCGTGCGCGAAGTTGAGCAGCTTGATGATGCCGTACACCATGCTGTAGCCGAGTGCGACGAGCGCGTAGAAGGATCCGACGAAGAGCCCGTCGATGATGAGTTGAATCACAGTGGTTCCTGACTGCAGAAGCGGGCGGGGAGTTCCCTCCCCGCCCGCCGTGGCTGACTAGCTCTTCAGGTCATCCTCGAGGATGAAGGTGCCGTCGGGTCCGACGGTGACGATGGCGAAGCCGCCCTCGCTGAGCGTTCCCTCATCCGTGAAGGTGAGGGGGCCGGAGAAGATGTCGAAGCCGTCCAGGGCACCGAGCGCCTCGATGACCGCGGGGCCCTCGGTGGTGCCGGCATCCTCGATCGCCTGGGAGACGACGCGGACGGCGTCGTAGCTCTGCGTCGAGTAGGGTCCGGGCGCTGCGCCGAACTTCTCGGTGTAGGCGTCGATCCACTCGGTTGCGCCCTCGAGCATGTCGGGGGTCTGCGTGAACGTGCCGAGCACACCCTCGGAGGAGCTGCCGGCGATCTCAGCGAACTTCGCGTCGACCGAGCCGTCCGCGACCATGATCTTGCCCGTGTAGCCGGCCGATCGCAGCTGCTGGGTGATCAGGCCACCCTCCTGGTAGTAGCCGGTCCAATACATCATGTCGGGGTTCGCCGAGACGACCTTGTTGACGTTGGCCGCGTAGTCGGACTCGCCGGCGTTCACCGACTCCTCGAGCACGACCTCGATGCCGAGCTCCTTCGCCTGCTCGGAGGCGGACTTCGCGAGGTCCGTCGAGTAGTCCGTGTTGTCGTCGACGAGTGCCAGCGTCTTCACGCCCTGCTTCTCGGCGTACTTCAGCATCGCCTGAGCCTGCTGCGTTCCCGTGCCGTTGATGAGGAACACGTTGTCGAGGCCGGCTGCGACGAGCTGGTTCGAGTTGGCGGCCGGGATGACCATGGGAATCTCTGCCGTGTTGAAGATCGGCAGCGTCGGAAGCGTGGCGCCTGAGCAGTAGCCGCCGACCGAGGCGACGACACCGTCGGTGACGAGCTTGTTCGCGGCGGCGGTCGCACTTGTCGCGTCGCACGCGTCGTCGGCGGTGACCAGCTCCAGCTGACGGCCGAGAACTCCGCCGGCTTCGTTGAGCTCGTCGACGGCCATCTGGGCGCCGTTCTCCATGTACGGGCCGAAGGCAGATTCTGACCCCGAGAAGGGTGCCGCGAGTCCCAGCTTGATGGGTCCGTCCTCGGACGCGGCGTCTCCGCCTCCGGCGACACCCCCGGAGCATCCGGTGAGGGCGAGTGCGGCCGTGGCGAGCAGGGCTCCGGGGAGGAGCACCCTCTTCCAGATGCCAGCACCCCGAGGGCTGGTGGAACGACGTGCAGTCATGGTGAGTTCCTTCCGAACAGACGTCAGAATCGCCGGACCATCTCCGGTGATGGGATGTCACACATTACTGTTCGGTAGAAGTCCGCAGAAGGCCCTTCCACAGCCTTGAAACAGAGTTGTTACAAAGTGTTTCGCTGTGTGGAGGGTTTGTTAAGCCTCTTCGGGTAGCCCTGCCCACCAGCCCACGACGTGGCCGATGTGCCGGTGCATGAGCTCTGCAGCCTCATCTGCCTTGCCCGCCTCGAGCAGCACCAGCAGATCCGCGTGCTCACGAGACGACGCCGTGAGCTCCTCCGAACCGAGCATCTCGGTCAGGCCCGTGAGTCTTGTCTGCCTGCGCAGCGCCGTCACGATGGACACGAGACGCTCATTGCCGGACAGCCCGAGGAGCTTCGCGTGGAACTCGATGTCGACCGCCAGGTACAGGGGAAGATCCCCCGCCGCGGACGCCGCGTCGATCTGGGTCGCGAGCTCGCGCAGCTCGGCGCGAGGGGCCTCCGGGAACTCGACGGCGAGCTCGCGCACGATCGGCACCTCGAGCATCTGCCGCACCTCGACGATCTGTCGCAGCTCCTCGACGGAGACGTGCGTCACCCGGAACCCCTTGTTGCGAACCGGCTCCACGAACCCCAACTTCTCGAGGTTCAGCATCGCCTCCCGCACAGGAGTCGCCGAAACCTCGAAGCGAGCCGCGAGCGCTGGAACGGAGACGAGCTCACCCGCCGCAAGCCCTCCCGAGACGATCGCAGCAGCGACGGAATCCTCGATAGTGGCACGCAGGTTCGACTGCTGCGCCGCTGGCTTGAAGTCCAACGCGTCGATCATGGGCACTCCGCTCGTAAGGCTCGCTCTGGTCGGGAAGCGTAAGCACACCTCAGGGGTGTTCATTACTTCCACTCAATAATGTGTCACATGCGTCAACAAAACACGGTCTTCAGCAAACATCTGGCCACGGACGCTCAGAAGCGAATCGCGTACGGATCCTCGCCTGGGTCCCGATCGCGCTGATCCCCAGACGGTTCCGACTGCGCGAGACCGGTCTCGCGGATGAGCCCCATCCCGAGCGCGCTCGGCTCCGGAGACGGCCGCCTGACCGCGTCCTCGAAGATCTCGAAGTCCCGACGAGACAGCTCGAGCCAGCCGGCGCGCAACCGCTCCCCCCAGTACTTGTCATTCCGCGTCAGATCCAGCAGATCACGCAATGGCCGAATGAGTGCAGGACGCGCCTCGCGCATCCACTGCACCTCCCTGCGCCACGGCGACGACCCCCTCCCGCCAGCACGATACGGCTCGTCGTCGAGCACGTAACCCGCCTGCACGACGCTGCGAAGCGGCTCCCCATCCGGATTCACCTCGCGCGGACAGTAGAGAGCAACACCATCGGACACGCGCATCTGCTCGACCCCCTCGAGCGCACCCCACGGCGCCTGCACGAAACCGCCCTCCACCATCGCGAGGGCGCGATCGAAGGGCTGCACGACAAGCCAGTAGCGGATAGCCACGGTCAGATGGTCGAAGGGCTGGAGGCTCTGGGGCCCCTACGGCCAGAGGCCGAGGTGGCCGATCGCCGTGCGAAGCACCTGGCCGCGGCCACCCTCGAGCTCCTCGAGGAGGTCGGGGTCGAGTGCCTGCTGCGGAGTCAGCCACGTGATCTCGAGCGCGTCCTGACGAGGGTTGCATTCCCCGGCGACCGGAACGATGAACTCGAGCGCCACGGCATGCTGGCGCGAGTCGAACAGCCCAGAACCGGGCATCGGCGAGAACTCTGCCACCGTGAACGGGGCGAGCGCCTGCGGCAGAGCCGGGAACGCCATCGTGCCGAGATCCTTCTCCAGGTGCCGAAGGAGGGCGCCCCGAATCGACTCCCCGTACTGCACGCGCCCGGAAACGAACGAGCGCGTCATGACGCCCTGGTTGTCGGCCCGAAGCAGCACCCCGAGGTGCTCGACCTTGCCCGAGGCGTCGACACGCACCGGGATGGCCTCGACATACAGCATCGGCACGCGACGCCGCACGAGCGCGAGCTCGTCGTCGTTCATCCAGCCGGACTCAGGATCAGGAGTGCGCACCGTCATGACCCCATTGTGGACCATGTATGTTTCCCGGGTGAGCACAGCATCCACAGGTATCGATCCCACGACGCTCCTCTGGCGGGGCGGCGACACCGAGACGGCGGCCACGAGCACGCTCCCGCTCGTCGTCGGACTTCACGGCTACGGCGCAGACGGAACGGACATCCTCAGCCTCACCGGGCAGCTGCCCCAGGGGGTCAGGTACGTCTCCGTGCCGGCACCGCACCCGCAGCCGGAAGGCGGCCGCGAGTGGTTCCCCTTGCGTTTCGCGGACCCGGCGACGGGTGAGGTCGCGGTCGACGCCGACGCCCAGATCACTCTCGAGCAGGGCGCGAACGACGCCGCGGCGGCCGTCATCTCACTCCTGGACACGCTCGGCGTCCTCGACTCGGGTGCGCCACTCGCGCTGCTCGGCTACTCGCAGGGCGGCATCGTCGCCATGCAGGCGCTCCGCCAGCGTCCCGCAGCATTCCGGGGAGCCCTGCTGCTCTCGGGCCTCGTCGCCGTGGGCACCGTGCCAGGGGACGCCGAGCTCGCGGAGTCCCGGCCGCCCGTCTTCTGGGGTCGGGGTGACGCCGACACGGTCATCCCCTCGCTCGCTGTCGAGCACACGGCAGCATGGCTCGAGGCCCACTCCGACGCAGAGGTCTACGTCGAGGCGGGCCTCGGTCACGCGGTCTCCGAGAGGGAGCTCGTGCGCATGGCGAGCTTCCTCGAGCGCACGCTCGGGTAGCTCACCGCTGCTCTAGTCGTTCGGGATGAGCAGCCAGAGTGCCAGGTAGATGATGACCTGGGGGCCGGGGATGAGGACCGACAGGACGGTCAGCAGGCGGACGACAAACGGCGACCAGCCGAATCGCTGCGCGATTCCCGCGCAGACTCCGGCGATGACGCGGCCGCTACGGGGGCGGACAAGACGCTTCATGTGAGATCACTCCTTCAGAACGTGGTGCATCCAGCTTCGCGCATACCGGCTGAACGATCGTCCCCCGGGAGGTTGATCCGGTCCTCCTGGAGGCTGATGTCGGTGGTGTGTGGTTCTGTTGTCGTCATGCCTGAAACGACCGCGCTCGACGCGTTCTCCCCCGCGACACGGGAGTGGTTCCGCGGCGCATTCGTGAGCCCGACCGCGGTCCAGGAAGCGTCCTGGCGCGAGATCGCCGACGGGCACCACACCCTGGTCGTGGCACCGACCGGCTCGGGGAAGACACTGAGCGCGTTCCTGTGGGCGATCGATCAGCTCGCGGCCGAGCGCGGCGCACAGAGCGAGGAAGCGAAGGCCGAGCGGCGCACACGCGTCGTCTACCTGTCCCCCCTGAAGGCGCTCGGCGTCGACGTCGAGCGCAACCTGCACTCGCCGCTCGTCGGGATCACCCAGACCGCAAGGCGGCTCGGCTCGGTGGCACCGGACATCCGTGTCGGAGTGCGCTCAGGAGACACGAGCCCAACCGAGCGCAGACAGCAGCTCCGCAATCCTCCCGACATCCTCATCACGACGCCCGAGTCGCTCTATCTCATGCTCACGTCTCAAGCGCGGAAGACGCTCACCGGTGTGACAACCGTCATCATCGACGAGGTGCACGCCGTCGCCTCGAGCAAGCGCGGCGCGCACATGGCCCTCACGCTGGAGCGCCTCGACGCGCTCCTCGACAAGCCGGCGCAGCGCATCGGCCTGTCCGCGACGGTGCGGCCCCTCGACGAGATGTCCCGATTCCTGGCCGGAAACGCACCGGTCAAGGTCGTCGCCCCGCCGAGCACGAAGACGTTCAAGCTCGAGGTGCGAGTTCCCGTCGAAGACCTCAGCGACATCGGCATGACCCGAGCCGGGGCCGCGACTCCGACCTCCGCCGACGCATCCGGAGCCATCGCAGATGCAGACCCGTTCGCGGACTTCGAGGCGGGGGCCGCCGCTGGCTCACTGCGCGACCCCGCAGCCGACGCAGAGGCGTCCGGCTCGGTGTGGCCGCACATCGAGGAGGCCATCGCCGACCTCGTCGAGTCGCATCGCTCCACGATCGTGTTCGTCAACTCGAGGCGCCTTGCCGAACGGCTCACGGCCCGACTCAACGAGATCGCCGACGAGCGAGCGTCGGCCGATGCCCCGTCGGTCGAAACGGCGGAAGCACCAGACCCCTACAGTGCGGCAGCACCTGGCGTGCGCTGGTCCTCCGGCGACCACAGCGCCAGCCCGAAGGCCGCGCCGAAGCGACCGCCCGCCGCGTCCATGGGGCAGGCGGGCCAGTCCTCCGGTGCCCCGCTCTCCTTCGCACGCGCCCACCACGGCTCCGTCTCGAAGGAGTCTCGCGCCGAGGTCGAGAACGCACTCAAGAGCGGCACCCTCCGCTGCGTCGTCGCCACCTCCAGCCTGGAACTCGGCATCGACATGGGAGACGTCGACCTCGTCGTCCAGGTCGAGTCGCCTCCCTCGGTCGCAAGCGGACTCCAGCGCGTGGGTCGAGCCGGACACCAGGTCGGCGAGACCTCCGAGGGCACGATCTTCCCCAAGCACCGCGCCGATGTCCTGCACTCCTCCGTGCTCGCATCGCGCATGGTCACCGGGCAGATCGAGCGCATGCGGGTGCTCGCCAATCCCCTCGACGTGCTCGCCCAGCAGACGATCGCCGCAGCGGCGATCGAAGACCTCGACGTCGAGGAGTGGTTCGACCTGGTGCGGCGCTCGGCACCGTTCGCGTCCCTGTCACGCCCCCTCTTCGAGGCGACCCTCGACCTGCTGTCCGGCAAGTACCCATCCGACCAGTTCTCCGAGCTGCGGCCACGCCTCGTCTGGGACCGCGACCAAGGCACCCTCACTGGCAGACCCGGTGCGGCGAGGCTCGCCGTCACCTCCGGAGGGACTATCCCCGACCGGGGCCTCTTCGGGGTCTTCCTGGCCGGTTCTGAAGACGCCGACGCGCAGCGAGGGCCGCGCCGCGTCGGCGAACTCGACGAGGAGATGGTCTACGAATCGCGCGTCGGCGACATCTTCGCGCTCGGGGCGACCAGCTGGCGCATCGCCGAGATCACCTTCGACCGAGTGCTCGTGACCCCGGCATACGGCCAGCCGGGACGACTGCCGTTCTGGGTCGGCGACGCGCTCGGGCGACCCTCCGAGCTCGGCCAGGCCATCGGCGCCATCACCAGGGAGATCGCCGCCAAGGGGCAGGTGCCAGGGGCACTCGCCGCCCTCATGGACGACAACGCCGTGCAGAACGCCGTCGCCTACGTGCGCGAGCAGCAAGACGCCACCGGCCAGGTACCCAGCGACCACACGCTCATCGTCGAGCGCACGCGAGACGAACTCGGCGACTGGCGCATCATCCTGCACTCTCCGTACGGCTCTCCCGTGCACTCGCCGTGGGGCCTCATCGTGGCGGCGCGCATCCGCGACCGCTACGGCCTCGACGGCGGAGTCGTCGCAAGCGACGACGGCATCATCGTCCGCATTCCGGAGGGCGACGCCGAACCGCCCGGGGCAGAGCTGTTCGCCCTGGAGGCCGACGAGATCGAGCAGATCGTGGCTCGCGAGGTGGGCGGCTCGGCCTTGTTCGCGTCGCGCTTCCGCGAGGCAGCGGCCCGTGCGCTGCTCCTGCCGCGCCTCAACCCCGGCAAGCGCTCGCCGCTCTGGCAGCAACGGCAGAAAGCTGCCCAGCTGCTCGACGTCGCAAAGCAGTATCCGACCTTCCCGATCATTCTGGAGGCCGTGCGCGAAGTCCTGCACGACGTCTACGACCTCGACGCGCTCGTCGACCTCGCGAAGCGCGTAGCGGGCCGCGAGGTACGCCTCGTCGATGTGACCACCGAGCAGGCATCGCCATTCGCGCGGACGCTGCTCTTCGGCTACGTCGGCGCGTTCATGTACGAAGGCGACAGTCCGCTCGCCGAACGCCGAGCGGCCGCACTTGCGCTCGATACGAGCCTGCTGGCCGACCTCCTCGGCAGGGTGGAGCTGCGGGAGCTGCTCGACGCGAAGGTCATCTCGAGACTCGAAGCCGAGCTGCAGCGCACGGCCCCCGACCGTCTCGCGCGGGACGCCGAAGGGGTGGCCGACCTCCTGCGCGTGCTCGGCCCGCTCAGCGTCGACGAGATCGCAGACCGCCTGCGCGGCGAAGATGCCGGCACCGCTGGCGACGTTCCTGGCGACGGCGACGGCGACGAGCACGAGCACGTGCACGTGCCCACGGCCACCGTCGCCGTCGCTGGAGAACACGTCTCGGCTCTCGTGACAGCGAAGCGCGCGCTGCGGGTTCGTATCGCGGGGGTCGACCGCATCGCCGCGATCGAGGATGCCAGCCGCTTGCGTGATGCCCTCGGCGTCGCGCTCCCCATCGGCGTCCCTGTCGCGTTCATCGACCCGGTAGACGACCCGGTCGGTGACCTCGTCTCCCGCTACGCTCGCTCGCACGGCCCCTTCTCCGTCACCGAGGTCGCCGAGCGCTACGGCACGGGCCAGGCGGTCGTGCGCGAGGCGCTCACGAGACTCGAGCTCGCCCGTCGTGTGGTGGAGGGCGAGTTCCGACCAGACCGCGAAGGCTCGGAGTGGGTCGACGAGACCGTGCTCAAGCGCCTCCGCGCCCGTTCCCTCGCCGCGCTCCGCAGCGAGATAGAGCCCGTCGACCATTCCGCGTTCGCCCGGTTCCTGCCGGCTTGGCAGCACGTCGGCGGCGAGCTGCGCGGAATCGACGGCCTGATCACCGTCATCGATCAGCTCGCGGGCGTGCCCGTCCCCGCCTCGGCGCTCGAGAGCCTCATCCTCCCCGCCAGGGTGCGCGACTACCACCCGAGCATGCTCGATGAGCTCACCACGGCGGGCGAGGTCCTCTGGCGTGGGCATGGCGCGATCGGTTCGAGTGACGGCTGGATCAGCCTGCACCTCGCCGATACGGCGCACCTCACACTCCCCGACCAGCCAGAGGGCGAACCGGATGCGCGCGGCAGGCACATCCTCGACGCCCTTGCCGGGTCCGGGCCGGGCTTCTTCCCTCAGCTGTCGCGGCACGTGCGGCTCATGCTCGAACCCGAGTCGACCAGCGACCGCGAACTCTCCGACGCCCTCTGGGCGCTCGTCTGGCAGGGACGCGTGACCAACGACACCCTCTCTCCGCTCCGAGCGCTGATCTCCGGCGGTCCCGGCTCGGCAAGCACCTCAGCGCATCGGGCTCCCAGCCGAGCCGCACGCGGCAGGCTCTACCGTGGCCGCGTCGCCATGGCGCCGAGCGACTCCGCCGGAAGCCCAACCGCTTCCGCCTTCGCCTCCCAGCGGCCCGCGCCATCGCAGCCCCACACGAGCGGCCGCTGGACCCTCGGCCTGCAAGGCGTGAGCGACGCCACCGAGCGTGGCCTCGCCATCGGTGACCTGCTGCTCGACCGCTACGGCATCGTGACCCGCGGCAGCGTCATGGCGGAGGAGGTGCTCGGCGGGTTCGCGCTCGTCTACCGAGTCCTCGCCCGCTTCGAGGAGTCGGGGAAGGCCAGACGCGGCTACTTCATCGAGAAGCTCGGCGCCGCCCAGTTCTCGACCGTCGGCGCCGTCGACCGCCTGCGCGGGTTCACGCAGGAGCTCGATGCCGAGAAGCAGTTCGAGACGCTCACGCTCGCCGCGACCGACCCCGCCAATCCCTACGGGGCGGCGCTCGCGTGGCCGAGCGACGAAGACTCGCAGACCAAGCATCGGCCCGGCAGGAAGGCTGGCGGGCTCGTGACGATGGTCGACGGTGCCCTCGCGCTCTACGTCGAACGCGGCGGCAAGACGCTCCTCACCTTCACCGACTCCGACGACGTCCTGCGGGCTGCAGCGAGGTCCCTTGCCGACACGGTCCGGCGGGCGCGCATCCCGAACCTCGTGATCGAACGGGTCGACGGCACGTTCGTGCTCGAGACGCCCCTCGCGAGCATGCTGCAGGAGGGCGGGTTCTCGCTCACCACCCGCGGCCTGCGCATGCGGCCTGGCCAGTGAGCCACGCCACGACGTGCGTCAGGACCCAGACCAGACCAGACCCAGAAGCAAAACCGACAGCAGAGGCGGCACAGTGGCGACAGCACGCGGACGACGAGGAAACAGGGCAGGCGGCACAGAGCCGAGGATCGAGGCGCCGTACCTGCCGGAACTCGACGACGCCAGCGCCGCGGACTTCGCGACGGCGCGGGTGCACGAGCTGCAGCACTTCACCGAGGTGCGCGGCGAGGAGCTCGACGCCGCCGGCGTGACGTTCTCCGAATGCCGCATAGAAGGCCTCACGGCCCGCAGGCTCCTCCTGCACTCGGGCCGGGTGAGCGAGTGCGTGCTCGAGCGCATCGAGGTGCCGGTCGTCGAGGGGCAGCGCCAGTCGTTCCGGTCCGTGAGCTGGACGGCATCCCGACTCGGCTCGGCAGACCTCCACGAGTCGGACTTCCAGAACGTCGAGTTCCGCGACGACCGGCTCGGCTACGTCAACCTGCGCGGCGCAACCCTCACCGATGTCCGCTTCGCCGACTGCGCGTTCGACGAGATCGACCTCGGCGGTGCAACGGCACGGCGAGTGGCCTTCACGGAGAGCCGCACGGGCATCCTCGACGTCACGGGCGCCCGCCTCGAGCACGTCGACCTGCGAGGGCTCGAGTTCTCGACCATCACGGGCCTCGAGGGGCTGCGCGGCGTCACCGTCTCGCCATCGCAGCTCGAGGCGCTCGCACCCCACCTCGCGGCCCACCTCGGCATCGAGGTGCGTGATGCCGGAAGGTGACACCGTCTACCGGGCGGCGACCCGGCTGAACCGCGCCCTCGCGGGCCGCGAGCTGACACGCTTCGAGCTGCGAGTGCCGAAGTACGCCGCCCTCGATCTGGCCGGCCTCGCGGTCGACGAGGTCGTTCCGCGCGGCAAGCACCTCCTGACTCGCATCGGCCCACACACCCTGCACACTCACCTCGGGATGGACGGCAGCTGGCAGCTCGTGACCGCAGGCGGGAAGTGGCCCCGTCCGGCGTACCTGGCGAGGGCGGTGCTCGGCACGACTGCCGGCAGCGCCATCGGCTTCGAGCTCGCCGTCGTGGAGATGCTCGCGAGCGAAGACGAAGCCGATGCCGTCGGGCACCTCGGTCCCGACCTCCTCGGTGACGACTGGGATGCCGAGCTCGCCGTCGCGAACCTGCGCCGAGACCCAGACGCCGAGCTCGCCGGAGCCCTCCTCGAACAGCGCAATCTCGCGGGCCTCGGGAACGTCTACGTGACGGAGCTGCTCTTCCTGCGCGGCCTGCATCCGCACACCCCGGTGTCCGGCGCCGGCGACCTCGACCGGCTGGTCGAACTGGGCCACAAGCTCATCGTCGCGAACCGCGACCGGGTGGAGCGCACGACGACCGGTGACCTGCGGCCCGGCAAGCGAACCTACGTCTACGGCCGATACGGCAAACCGTGTCTGCGCTGTGGGACGCGCATCCAGCGCGGCGTCCAAGGCCGCGAGCGGGTCGCGGCCTGGTGCCCCAGCTGCCAGCCCGCGCTGCCCGCCTGAATCCCGACTCCGCCCCCGCACCCGCTCTTCGAGCCTCAACCCCCGCACCACCCCACTCCCCACCCCACACCCGGCGCCCCGCACAGGCGCCGCAAGCCGCGAGCCCGCCCCCAGCACTCAGAGTTGTGGCTCGGCGCTGCACAACCCCTCGCCAACGACACCACGCCACAACACTGTCGCCAGGAACGCCTCATGCAGAGCGCCCGGCACCCTTCAGCCCCGGCCGAGACGCTCGGCGCGAAGCCGTTTCGCGTAGTCGGTGAAGTTCTGCAGGCCAGCGGCAGGCACGAGGTCAGCGACGGTGAGGCGCACATGCCGCATCCCCACGCTCTCGATCTCCCTGCTGCGTGTGATGTCCAGGCGCCACTGACGCTGACTTGTGCGGTGCCCGTCGCCCTCGTAGTCGTATCCGATGCGAGCCTCGCGATCAACGAGGTCGATTCGGGCCACCTGACGTGCTCCCGACATGAGCGGGACGTTGATGTCTGGTTCGGGATAGCCGGAATCCACTAAGGCGATCCGCGTCGTCGACTCCCAAGGCGACTCGACGCGCTCGCGAATGCGCAGCGTGGCAGACCGCAGCACGGCTGCACCCGCGCATCCCGACCAGGCATGAGCAGCGGATTCCAGACGATCCCGCGTCGTCAGCGCACGAGGCCGAGCGCGCCCTGGATAGTTGTCCGCGTCCGAGATGAGGGCGTCGCCGACCTGCACGAGCTCAAGCACGTCCAGGTGGCGGGCGAGGAGACAGTAGGTGAGCTCCGGTGAGGCCACCGGCAGACCCCCAAGACGGCCGATTCGCCAGAAGCGCGGCGGGATGGACCTCGCCGCCACACCCTTCGCGCGAGACGGGTTCCTCCCCTTGGGCACGATGACATGGACCAACGTGTCGGCGAGGAGTCTCAACGGAAGGGGCAGCCCATAGAGCCGGGCAGCCGAGACACCGCCGAACGCCTGGTTCGGAGACATGACCGGCCAGTAGCTGCGATCGAGCTCCTGCATCCGGGCGGCCAACGCAGCGAACTCGTCGCTGGCCCCGCGCACTCCGATGGGGGCCTCGGCAGTCTGCGGTTCCGACTGCGGCACCCGGACTCCGCGGAAGGGCCGCGCCTCAGCGCTGTTGCGCAGCCGGGACTTCGAGATACCTGCAGCTCGAGCCTCGGCCACGCTGAACGCCGCGAACCTCAAGTCGATGGGCAGCTGGATGCGCGGCTCCCGCCGGCCCCCGCGGCCTGCGCTGCCTGCTCGGCCCGCACCCGAGACTCCACGCAGGTCAGCATCATCCGCGCCGCCACCTTGTCCCATTGCTCGAACGTAGACGCGTCGCGAGCGCCACGACGATCACCGGCGAAAGCTGTGGACAGCTGGGCCAGAGGAAAGCCCGGTGCAAGAGGATTGTGGCCAACCGCGGTTGAGGGACGCACCAAGCGCATCCGCACCGCGATCCTGGTCACAGGTCGGCAGCGTGCTCTGCCGGAGGCTCGCTCCAGCCTCTCTCCGCCCCGGGGGAAAGTTGTGGCGAAGTGCCACCAGACCGATCCCCAACCGCACCAACCCACAACGCTGCGCCATGAGCGGGGCGAACCTCACGGGAGGGAGTGCACGGTGCGGGAGGGGCGAACCGCGCGGGAGGGGTCAACGTCGAAACCAGGAGGAAAGTTGTGGCCAAGTGCGACCAGACCCGCTCCCGACCGCGCTAACCCACAACTCTGCGCCGGGGGCGGGGCGAACGGCGCGGGGGTGGGGCAGACGGCAGACGGCAGACGGCAGACGGCAGACGAAGATCCCGCCGCAAGCTCTGGGCTGGCGACGGGATCGACGTGCTTGCGTGCGTGCGTGCGTGCGCTTACGCGTAGGGGTTCGGCGTGAGCGTGTACTTCGTGTACAGGTACTCCTCGATGCCCTCGAAGCCGCCCTCACGACCGATGCCGGACATCTTCACACCGCCGAACGGCGCCGCCGCGTTGGAGAGGACACCGATGTTGAGGCCCATCATGCCCGTCTCGATGCGGTCGATGAGGCGCTGGCCGCGCTTGAGGTCCTCCGTGAAGACGTACGAGACGAGGCCGTACTCGGTGTCGTTGGCGAGGCGGATCGCCTCTTCTTCGTCATCGAACGTCGTGATGGAGAGCACCGGTCCGAAGATCTCCTCGCGGAAGATCTCGCTCGACGAGGGGGTGCGGTTGAGCACGGTCGGCTCGTAGAAGGAGCCGTCGCCCTCCACGCGCTTGCCTCCGTGCAGGAGCTCAGCTCCCGCCGCCACTGCGGAGTCGACCAGCGAGGCGACCTTGTCGACGGCCTTGTCCTCGACCAGTGGGCCGATGATGACGCCGTCTTCGGTGCCGCGGCCGATCTTGAAACCGGCGACCTTCTCGGTGACCCGACGCGCGAACTCGTCCGCGACATCCGTGTGCACGAGGATGCGGTTCGCAGCCGTGCAGGCCTGTCCGATGTTGCGGAACTTCGCCGCGATGACACCTTCGACGGCCTTATCGAGGTCAGCGTCCTCGAACACGACGAACGGGGCATTTCCGCCGAGCTCCATTGACGTGCGGAGCACGTTCTTCGTGGCCTCCTTCATGAGGCCCTGCCCGACACCCGTCGAACCGGTGAACGAGATCTTGCGCAGGCGCGGGTCGGCGATGATCGGCGACGAGACCGCGGCGGTGCTGCGGGTCGTGATGACGTTGACGACTCCCTTGGGCAGGCCAGCCTCTTCGAGGATCCTCACGAAGTAGAGGGTCGTGAGCGGCGTGAGCGACGCCGGCTTCACGACCGAGGTGCAGCCTGCGGCGATCGCGGGCGCGATCTTGCGGGTCGCCATGGCGAGGGGGAAGTTCCAGGGCGTGATGAGGAACGCGGGGCCAACGGGGTGCTTCGAGACGATCATGCGCCCCGTCCCCTCGGGCTGCGTGCCGTAGCGGCCGTGCACACGGACGGCCTCCTCGCTGAACCAGCGCAGGAACTCGCCGCCGTAGGTGACCTCACCCTGAGCCTCTGCGAGGGGCTTGCCCATCTCGAGGGTCATGATGAGCGCCATCTCGTCGCGGCGCTCCTGCAGGATGTCGAACGCGCGTCGGAGGATCTCCCCGCGCTCGCGCGGTGCCATCCGGGCGAAGTCTTCTTGCGCAGCGACAGCGGCGTCGAGCGCCTGGATGCCCTGCTCGGGGTTCGCGTTGGCGATGTGCTTGAGCGGCTTGCCCGTCGACGGGTCGTTGACCGCGAACGGCTCGTCCGCACCGTCGATCCATTCGCCGCCGATGAACAGCTGGCCGGGGACCTTCGCAAGCAGTTCCGCTTCGTTGGGGTACGTCATTGTGCAAACTCCTCGGTTGTTGGCGAGCTCGCGCTTCCCGGGCCCTGAGTCTCGGGCGCGGTGGCGATGGATGCTCCAACGCTACTCGGGCGGGCTGGGCGCTTCACGAACATCTCGCCCAGCCCGGGGAGCCGAGGTAGTGCATCCGCACAATTAGGACAGCAGGTCCCTGACCATCGGGATGACCTTCGTGCCGTACAGCTCGATCGCCTTCATGCTGTGCTCGTGTGGGAGCGTGCCTGCGCTGTACTTGAGGTCGAAGCGCTGCAGACCGAGCACCTTGACCGTGGCAGCGATCTTGCGCGCGACGGTCTCTGGCGAGCCGACGTAGAGCGCCCCGCGCTCGCCGGCTTCCTGCTCGTACTGTGCGTACTGCATGGGCGACCAGCCGCGTTCCTTGCCGATGCGCATCATCATGGTGCGGTAGTTCAGCCAGTGCTCTTCACGCGCCTGCTCGTCGGTGTCCGCGATGTGGCCAGGCGAGTGCGCGCCGATCTGGCCGTTCGGGTGGCCGAACTGCTCGTTGGCCTGGCGGTAGAGCTTCGCGAACGGCGCGAAGCGCGCTGATTCGCCGCCGATGATGGCGAGCATGAGCGGCATCGAGTACTGGGCGGCGCGCACGACGGACTGGGGCGTGCCCCCGACGGCAGCCCACGTGCGCAGGCGGCCCTCCTCGAGCTGCGGATGCACGGTGACGTCGTTGAGCGCACCCCGCACGGTTCCGCTCCAGCTGACGGGCCCACCCGCCGCGATCTTCATGAAGAGGTCGAGCTTCTCGTCGAAGAGCACCTCGTAATCCTGGAGGTTGAGCCCGAAGAGCGGGAACGATTCGGTGAAGGAGCCTCGCCCGAGCATGACCTCTGCGCGCCCGCTCGAGATGGCGTCGACGGTGGAGAACCGCTGGAAGACCCGGACGGGGTCATCGGAGCTGAGGACCGTGACCGCGCTGCCGAGACGGATGCGCTCCGTGCGGGCGGCGATTGCGGCGAGCACGGTCTCCGGCGTGGAGATCGCGAAGTCGTCTCGGTGATGCTCGCCGACGGCGAAGGCGTCGATGCCGACCTCTTCAGCTAGGACGCCCTCCTCGACGACGTCGCGGATGACCTGCGCGTGTGAGCGCGGGGTGCCGTCGAGGTCGTTGGTCGCGTCTCCGAAGGTGTTGAGGCCGAACTCGATCGTGCCGGTCATGGCAGCTCCATCCATTTCAATGCGTTTACATGAACTCTAGTCGCAAGAAAAAGCGCCGCCCCGGGGGAACACGGCATCCCCGAGGCGGCGCAGCTTGTGGTCGAGTGCAACGACGGGTGACACGAGGTCGAAGGCGTCGTTCCATGCAATCGAATGAAGTTCGATGATCGTGCCAAAAATGCCATGACACGTCAACTCAGGCACCCCTCGCCGCGCCAGGTGGCCAAGTTCCGAGGTTCACTTGTCGGCGGCCAGCGGATGTGCGCGAAAACGTATATCGTCGCCCGTATCCCCCACCCGAATAGCCCACCCGAGACACCGAGAGGTCGAGCATGACAGGCGTGGCGGAGCCCCTTGACCCGAGCTCATCCGGCAAGACCCAACTGGCCTACGAGTTCATCGAACAGCGGATCTCGGACGGCACCTTCGCCCCGGGCCGCCGACTTGTCCTCGGCACTATCGCAGGAAAGATCGGCGTCAGCACGCTCCCCGTGCGCGAGGCCCTCCGGATGCTGGAGGCGGAAGGCGCAGTCACCTACGAGCGCTACGTCGGCGCTCACGTGACCGGACTCGACCCCGAGCGCTACTGGCAGGCCCTGGAATCACTCGCCGTGCTCGACGGCTACGCGACCGCGAGCGCCGCCCGATACGTCACGGACGAGGTGATCAGCGAGGCCCGCAGCACAAACGCCGAGATGGCGCACACGCTCGTCGACTCCGAGGCCTTGCGCGAGCTGCATTCGAGATTCCACCATCTCCTCTTCCGCCGGAGCCCCAACGCACACCTCGTCGACCTCGTCGAACGAACCTGGGGACACCTCGAGCGTCTGCGATCCATGGCACCGGAATCCAGCACCCGCAACACCACCACCGCGATCGCCGAGCATGATCACCTCCTCTCCCTCCTCGAGATCGGCGCGCCGAGCAGCGTGATCGAGAAGACGGTCCGCGACCACCACCGGGCGGCGTCGCGGTCCGACACGAGCGAGGTGACCGAGACGGCCTAGACCCTGCCGGCCGCTGCGATCTCGTCCATGAGCAGCGCGAAGGCGACATCGCCGCCGGCCGCTGCACCCTGCCCGATCGAGACCGGCACGTTGGCGCGAGGGTCCCCCGCGTTGCCGACGACCCAGACCCGGGACTCCGGATGCTCCGGGCCGCGGATATCCACACCGTCGAGCATCCCGGTCAGGGGCACGAAGGTCGGGTTCGTGAAGATCGCCTCGAGCTCCAGCTCGCTGCCGTTGGCGAGACGGACTCCGCGAACACGCCCGTCGGTACCGGCGAGCACTTCGTCGACCCCGGACCGCTCGACCCTCACCCCGCGGGCAGCGAGTGACCTCGCCTCCGCCTGGCCGAGCGTGAAGGAGCCGTTGACGAGGAGCACGAGGTCGCCGCTCCACTGCCGCAGCAGGTGCGCCTTCAGGTCCGAGTGCTCGCCAGCGGCAAGCACGGCAATAGGTCGATCGCGGTACTCGTAGCCGTCACAGAAGGGGCAGGCGTAGACACCTCGGCCCCAGAGCGCACGGAGCCCTGGCACGTTGGGCAGCTCATCGCGCAGCCCCGTCGCCACGACGACCGTGCGCGCCCGGAAGGCACGTCCGTCCTTCGTCGCCACGTGCACGCGTGCGCCATCGTCGTCGCCGATGGGCGTGACGCTCACCACCTCAGCCTCGTCGAAGACCCCCTCATGGGCTTCGACCTCGGCGCGACCCAGCCGCCGCAGCTCGCCGGGCGCGAGGCCCTCATGGCCGAGGACGCCGTGCATGTGGTCGGTGAATCGATTGCGGGGAACTCCGTGATCCAGCACGAGCACCCGCCTGCGCCCCCGCGTGAGCATGAGCGCAGCGCTCAGACCGGCGGGGCCGGCGCCGATCACGATCGTGTCCCAGAGCGGGTTCTCGTTCTCTGCCGCGTGCTGCGGCGCATCCAGTTGTGTCATGGCTCGAGTCTCCGGCGAGACTCTCGCTTTTAGCAACTGGGTTTGCTAGTTTCGCAACATGAGGGATGTGGATATGACGGATGCAGCGTCGAACGGCCCAGACAACCTGGACGAACCGACCACTGGAATCACCGAAGCGCTCAGCCGCGTCGCACCCCGGCTCCGCGAGATCAGACAGGCCCGAGGGATGACGCTCAACGACGTCGCCGAGGAGACGAGCCTCAGCGTTAGCACGCTCTCACGGCTCGAATCAGGCGGCAGGCGCCCCTCCCTCGACGTGCTCCTGCCACTCGCCCGCTGCTACCGGGTGCCGCTCGACGACCTCGTGGGCGCACCCTCGACCGGCGACCCGCGCATCCACCCGAAACCTGTGAAGCGCGGCGACCGCGTCTACCTCGCGCTCTCCCGCGCCACGGACGGCATGCAGGCCTTCAAGGTGCTCGTCGCACCGCAGAAACCCTCGGACCGAGATAAGCCGGTCACCCTGCGCGTGCACGAAGGCACCGAATGGTGCTACGTCCTCGCCGGAAGACTCCGCCTGCAGCTCGACGACGACGTCACGATCCTCGAACCAGGCGAAGCCGCGGAATTCGACACCACTCGCCCCCACTCCATGACCAACGACGGCGAGACGACGCTCGAGATCCTCTCGCTCTTCAGCCGGCAGGCCGAGCGCAGCCACATCCACGAAACCGGCTGAACGGATCGTCCGAATTTCGGCGCACCGAATACCCGGGAACCCCTACGATATTGAACATCGCGGTGGGGCTCTGCGGTGCGTATCGAGGGCGGAGCGCACCGGGGAATTCCGCCGTGCACCATAGAACGGCGTCACGGCGCCACCCAACGATGCAAGGTTGGATGCAATGATCGCTCCTCGTCTCCGAGACGTGACACAGCTCACCAGTTCAAAGGCCATACTCTTCGACCTCGACGGCGTCATAACGCCAACTGCCGAGGTCCACATGCGCGCATGGGCGCGACTCTTCACCGACTACCTCGCAGCCAAGGGCGCCGGTCCCGCCTACACCGACGACGACTACCTCCGCTACGTCGACGGCAAGCCCCGCTACGACGGCGTCCGCTCGTTCCTCGCCTCCCGCGGCATCACGCTCGAGGACGGCACGCCCGAGGATTCCCCGGAGCTCGAGACCGTCTGCGGTCTCGGAAACCGCAAGAACGACACCTTCAACGCGGAGCTCGCCGAGACCGGCGTGCAGGCCTACCCGGGGTCGCTCGAGTTCCTCGATGCCGCCGTCCGGCACGGCCTTCGCGTCGCCGTCGTCTCCAGCTCCCGCAACGCAGTCCCCGTGCTCACCGCGGCCGGGCTGCTCGACCGCTTCGAGACCGTGGTCGACGGCCTTGTCGCCGCCGAGAACGGCATCGCCGGCAAGCCGGCCCCAGACACCTACCTGTACGCAGCGCAGCTCCTCGGACTCACGGCCGCAGAATGCGTGGTCGTCGAAGACGCCCACTCCGGCGTCCAAGCCGGCCGTGACGGCGACTTCGGCCTCGTCATCGGCGTCTCCCGAGAGGCGAGCCACGAAGAGCTCATGTCCTCAGGCGCGGACACCGTCGTCGACGACCTCGCCGAACTCGTGCCGGTGTTCCCGCACTCAGACCTCAAGGAAGATCACGCATGAACCTCTCCACGGAAGACCCCCTGGACCGCCACCGGTTCCCCCTCGACGAGTGGGCGCTCGTCGAGCACGAATTCGACGCCAACTCGCAGGGTCTCGTCGAGACGCTCTTCGCGACCGGCAACGGCTACCTCGGCATGCGCGGCAACCTCGAGGAGAGCCGCGACGGCTACATGTACGGAACCTTCATCAACGGCTTCCACGAGACGTGGCCCATCCGCCACGCGGAGGACGCGTTCGGGTTCGCCCAGGTCGGCCAGACGATCGTCAACGTGCCGGACGCGAAGATCATCCGCCTGTTCGTCGACGACGAGCCCCTCGTCATCAGCGAGGCAGACCTGCTCTCCTACTCTCGCGTCCTCAGCTTCAAGGACGGCATCCTGACACGCGAGCTGGACTGGCGCACGCCCTCTGGCAAGCACGTGCGCATCCGCTCGCACCGCCTCGTCTCCTTCACGGACCGCCACTACGTCCTCCTCGACTACGAGGTCGAGATGGTCGACCGCGGCGCATCCATCCTCCTCTCAAGCCAGATCATCAACCGCCAGGACGGCGGGGACGAGTTCCAGCGCGGCAAGAAGGAGACCGAGGTCGCCTTCGACCCGCGCAAGGCGGAGTCGTTCACCGACCGGGTGCTCCAGTCGCGCATCGCGCGCGAAGAGGGCCTGCGCTCGATGCTCGCCTACCGCACGACCCACTCCGGCATGACGATCGCCGTCGCAGCCGACCACGACATCATCACCGACAACGAGTGGGACGCCACCACGCGCGTCGACGCCGACTTCGCAGAGACCGCCTTCCGGGTTCGCGCCGAGCCAGGTGTCCCCGTGCGCATCATCAAGCACGTGGCCTACCACACGTCCAAGAGCGTCCCCACTCGCGAACTCGCGGACCGCGCCGACCGCACCCTCGACCGCATGCGCGAAGTCCCCGTCGAGGACGTGTACCGCTGGCAGCGCGAATGGCTCGATGACTTCTGGGACCGCAGCGACATCGTCATCCACGGCCACCCCGTGTACCAGCAGGCGACTCGCTGGAACCTGTTCCAGCTCGCCCAGGCAACGGCCCGCACCGACGGCGGCGGTGTCGCGGCGAAGGGCGTCTCAGGCTCCGGCTACGGCGGGCACTACTTCTGGGACACCGAGGTCTACGTCCTCCCGTTCCTGAGCTACACGGCGCCGAACGTCGCCCGCAACGCGCTCCGCTTCCGTCACCAGATGCTCGACGCAGCACGCCAGCGCGCTCACGAGATGAACCAGAAGGGCGCCCTCTTCCCGTGGCGCACCATCAACGGCCAGGAGTCCTCCGCCTACTACGCCGCAGGCACGGCGCAGTACCACATCGACGCCGATATCTCCCACGCGCTCGTGCAGTACGTCGCGGCAACCGGTGACGACGAGCTGCTCGCACAGGGTGCCATCGACATCCTCGTCGAGACCGCCCGACTCTGGGCCGACCTCGGCTTCTGGCGCACGGGAGGCGACGACCACTTCCACATCCACGGCGTCACCGGCCCCGACGAGTACACGACCGTCGTCAACGACAACCTGTACACGAACGTCATGGCCAAGGCGAACCTGCGAGCGGCGTATGACGCGTGCGAGCGCCTCCGCGAGACCGACCCCGCCTCGTTCGAGCGCCTCACGATGCGTCTCCACCTGGCAGAAGAGGAGCTCGTCGAGTGGGCGGCTGCCGCCGAGGCGATGTTCCTGCCCTTCGACGAGAAGCTCGGCATCCACCCGCAGGACGCGCAGTTCCTCGAGAAGGAGCTGTGGGACCTCGAGAACACGCCGTCATCGCAGCGCCCGCTGCTGCTCCACTTCCACCCGCTCGTCATCTACCGCTTCCAGGTCCTCAAGCAGGCCGACGTGGTGTTGGCGCTGCTCCTGCAGGGCAACGAGTTCACGCCGGAGCAGAAGCGCAAGGACTTCGAGTACTACGACGCCCTCACCACGGGAGACTCGTCGCTCTCCGCGGTCGTCCAGTCGATCATCGCGGCCGAGGTCGGGTACGCGGACCTCGCCGAGCACTACTTCTCGACGGCGCTGTTCGTCGATATCGCGAACCTGCACCACAACACGAGCGACGGCATCCACATCGCGTCCACCGGCGGCATCTGGAGCGCGCTGGTCTACGGCTTCGGCGGCATGCGCGACCACGGTGGCAAGATCACCTTCGACCCGCGCCTCCCCGCCGACTGGCCGCACCTCGAGTTCCGCGTCACCCTGCGAGATTCGCGCATCCGCGTCGATCTCGAGCAGGACTCGATGACGTTCACGGCGGAGACCGGCTCCGGCGCCGAGGTGTTCGTGCGCGGACGTCGTGTCGCGGTCGCTCCGGGCGAGCCGACAACAGTCAAGCTGGGCGCAGTGGAAGAGCTCGCCGGCTACCCGACGCTGAGCGACATCGAGGGCTCGATCCGCGAGGACGGCTCCGTCATCACGGCCTCGATCCCGACGATCTCCGTCGACCACGCGGTGCTCGACGCCGGTCTCGACTGACGCGAGACGCGCATCCACGAACGGCGACGCCGTCTGCTCCTGCAGGCGGCGTCGTCGTTTTCGCGCAGGCCCGCCCCGCGCCCGCTTCCGCCCCGCCCCCGCGCCCGCCGATCACTGCCCGGCGTTTCGCCCTCCGGCTCTCTGCAGTGCCTCCGTTCGTGCCAGGTCCCTTCGCGCTGAGGCCGCGCCCTTGAAGTGCCCCTCGCCCTCGAACTCGATGGCGATCTTCTCGCGCACGTAGGCGAGATCGATGCGCGCTTTTCCGTGTCCGGGCACGGAGAGACTGTGCTGCATGACAGGTTCGGAGAACCCTGCGCCGATGATGAGCAGCCTGAGCTGCGTTTCCTTCGGAGACTCCGATCCTGACCTCGAGAGCTCAAGCGCGGAGCGGAGAGTCGTCGCCCCGGGGCGACCCTTCCACTGTCGCGCGGTCATGGTGAGCTCCTCGAGCGTGTGCATCGGGACGAGCTGGCTTCGACCCGGGTAGTGCTCGAACGACGTGCGGAGTGCATCCGCGAACACCACCGCCTGCGTGAGGGTGAGGCGCGCGGCAAGCTGCGCCAGGAGGGTCGCGGGCGCGAGGGTCGGGATGCCCAACAGGCCTGCCAGCACGAACCGCTTGGAATCCAGGCGATATCCGCGAATCAGCTTCCCGGTCGGCGGATGTGCGGGCTGCTCGACTGCGACGTGGGTGATCATCTCGACCTCGAGCTTCCAGGGCAGCGGAAGCCCCCAACAACGAGCGCCCGAGGCTTCAGCAAGCACTTGCCCGGGCCCGAGGCGCGCTCGAACGAGGCTCAGATCGAGGTCACGTGGCGCGACGCTCCGAGCAGATACCCGGATGCCGTGGTGCGTGGCGACGAGGTCGCTGGCTTCGAGCCGCTTCCTGGGCACATTGAGCGCCATCGCGGCTGATACGGAGAACCCCTCATCACTCGTGAGGTCATCAGGCAACGGGCGCGGCAGCGGCATGCCGTGAAGGTAGACGCGCACGACACTCCGACCGTCGCCTCGATCTCCGGCTATGCACGAGCTGCTCTCCACAGCCCCGCCGCCTCCAGAGTCGGTGGAGACGCCCACGCCGCACACTGCCCGGCGATCGCTGCCCGGCGTTTGTCCCTCTGACGACACCTACAGGGGGCGAAACGCCGGGCAGCGATGACGGGGACGAGGCAGAGGCAGGGGGCAGCTAGTACAGGAAGATCGGGAGCCAGGCGGGGTGATGGGCGTGGACGATGACGAGGAACACGACGAGGTCGAAGAGCAGGTGCACGCAGATGACGTACGTGAGCGACTTCGTCTTCGTGAAGATCCAGCCCTGGATGAGCGCGAACGGGAGTGTCAGGAGCGGCCCCCACGACTGGTAGCCGAGCTCCCACAGGAACGACACGAACACGATCGACTGCAGGGCGTTGGCGACCCAGAACGGGAAGTGGCGGAGCAGGAGCGTGAAGACCGTGCAGATGAAGAAGAGCTCGTCCCAGATGCCGACGAACCCGACGCCGACGAAGAGGCGCCCGATTTCGGATGCCGTCGTGACGGCTGGCCAGTTCTGGTAGACGCCGGAGGTGATGAAGTAGAACGGCAGGATGAGCCAGCCCAGAACCAGCACGAGGCCGAGCCAGATCTTCTCGGGTCGCGACCACGGTGTCCCTCGACGCAGCGGGAACCGCACGGCGTGGTCCTTGTAGACCCATCTGGAGATCGCATACGGCACGGCGACGGCGAGCGACAGCACGGTGCCCATGACGAAGATGTTGCCCCACGAGATGTCGGCCTTCATCGAGTGGAGGCTGATGATGCCCATACCGATTCCGATGAGCAGTAGGTCGCGCCCCAGGCTCCGATCGGCGACGAACGCGAGGGCCACTCCTGCGACGAGCGGGAGATAGCCGAGGTTGCTCTCCAGGGCGAAGAGGACGGTTGCGCTGCACACCACCAGCAGGGCGGCGACGAGGTTCAGGAGTCGGGTGCGCGGGGGCGCTTGCTCGAGGGCGCCAGTGACGGGCGGATCCTGCGCTCGTTCGCTCATTTGCCTATCCTCCCAGGCCAACTTGGGCGGATGATTGGCCCGAATGCACTCAACGATGTAACGCTCCGGTAACTATCCCGGTTCACGCTGCGATCCGCATGAGCGTAGGCGAGACGCCAGGTTGCCACCCGGCGAATGCAGCGACTTTGGCGGAAAATCAGGGCTTTCAGGCGATACCCGGGGAACCCCCCTTGCTACCGTTGACTCTCGGAGCAATCGCCGCCACACCGGTTCGGCGCCGCGATTCCCCGCGAAAGACCAACCCAGAGCGCTTTATCCGCTGCCTCAGTTAGGCAATTTTGATCGGCAGCGCGCGCCTGGGGTGGCATCCGCGCCCAATCGAGATTCTGGCGCTGATCCGCCTGGTACTCCGCCGCCACCGCGACGACCTCCCCCACCGAGGCACCGTCGAGAAGCGCTGCGACCTTTCGCGTCCGATCCATCTACCGCAGGGAGAACGCGTGAACGACACAGCTGTGTCTGTGAAGGGCCTCACCAAGGTCTTCGGGCGCAAGCCCAAGGAAGCCGCGAAGCGACTGAGCTCCGGAACGCCGAGATCTGAACTCGGCGCTGGAGTCACCGCGGCAGTCATCGACGCCACCTTCGACGTCAAGCAGGGCGAGATCTTCGTCGTCATGGGCCTCTCCGGCTCGGGCAAGTCCACCCTCATCCGGACCCTCAACGGTCTGCTCGAGCCCACCGCCGGCAGCATCGTGATCCACGGCACCGACCTCGCGACGGCCGACGCCGCCGAGGTCCGCAGCGTGCGACAGAACCACGTCTCCATGGTGTTCCAGCACTTCGCGCTCTTCCCGCACCGCACGGTGCTCGAGAACGCAGCCTTCGGCCTCGAGGTTCAGGGTGTCCCCCGCGCTGAGCGGAACGAGCGAGCCCGCAAGGTGCTCGAGCGTGTGAGCCTCGGCCAGTGGGCCGACTCGCTGCCGTCCGAGCTGTCCGGCGGAATGCAGCAGCGCGTCGGTATCGCCCGAGCTCTGACGGCCGAGACCGACATCCTGCTCATGGACGAGGCGTTCAGCGCCCTCGACCCGCTCATTCGCCGCGAGATGCAGGAAGAGCTCGTCGAGCTGCAGGCCGAGCTCGGCAAGACCATCATCTTCATCACGCACGACCTCAACGAGGCCATGTTCCTCGGCGACCGGATCGCAGTCATGCGGGACGGCGCGATCGTGCAGATCGGAACGCCGGAGGAGATCCTCACGGACCCGGCCAACGACTACGTCGCGCAGTTCGTCCAGGATGTGGACCGGGCTCGTGTGCTCACGGCCGGCAGCGTCATGGAACCCGCACGCGCAGTCGTCCCGCAGAGCGCGGGACCACGCGGTGCGCTTCGCGTCATGCGCGACACGCAGACTGGCGGAGCGTTCATCACGTCGACGGGCCGCAAGCTCGAGGGCGCCGTCATCGACCGCCACGTCATGCGCCTCGTGAAGGACGGCCAGCCCGACCTCGCGAGCGCCATCAAGCGCGACATCGCGATGGTCTCCCCCGAGACGCCGCTCTCCGACCTGTTCGAGCTGTCCGTCGACTCGACCCTGCCGATCGCGGTCGTCGACGAGAACCAGCGCCTCCTCGGTGTGGTTCCCCGCGTCACGATCCTCGCCTCGCTCGCCAACGTGCCGAGCACCACGGGCCTGCTCCCGATCATCGACCCCGTCACGAGCGTCAGCCCGGCGGACATCGCAGAGACTCTCGAAGGGAGCCACGCATGATCGCGGCCACCGCACTCACAACCCTGCCGGCCACGTTCCGGCTTCCCCTCGGCGACGGGGCGGAGGCGGTCGTCGACTGGCTGACGAACGCGCTCTCCGGCGTCTTCACCGTCATCCGCTCGCTCTTCCAGGGCATGTACGAGGGCGTCTACTGGGTGCTCGAGACGCCGCCGTTCTGGGCGATCCTCATTCTCGTCGTCGCGATCGCGTACTTCGCGAAGGGCTGGAAGCTCGCCGTCGGCAGCCTTCTCGGCTTCCTCGTCATCGTCGGCGTGAACCAGTGGGAGAACGCCATGGCGACGCTCGCGCTCGTGCTCGTCGCAAGTGCGCTCGCGATCCTCTTCAGCATCCCGCTGGGCATCTGGGCTGCGAAGTCGGATGCAGCATCGAGCGCCATCAAGCCGGTGCTCGACTTCATGCAGACCATGCCAGCGTTCGTGTACCTGATCCCCGCGCTCATCCTGTTCCGCGTGGGCGTCGTGCCCGGCATCGTGGCGACGATCATCTTCGCCATGGCACCCGGCGTGCGCATGACCGAGCTGGGCATCCGCGGAGTCGACAAGGAAGTGGTCGAGGCCGGCCGCGCGTTCGGCGCGACCCCTGGCCGCATCCTGCGTCAGATCCAGCTGCCGCTCGCGATGCCGTCCATCATGGCCGGCGTCAACCAGGTCATCATGCTCGCACTGTCGATGGTCGTCATCGCCGGAATGGTCGGCGCGGGCGGTCTCGGCGCGCAGGTCGTGCAGAGCCTCAACCGGATCGACGTAGCCCTCGGCTTCGAGGCCGGCATCTCCGTCGTCATCCTCGCGATGTTCCTCGACCGGGTGACCGCCGCATTCGCCGGGCAGAAGCGTCGCGTGCCGTCGTTCCTCCGCTCCAAGCGCACCCAGAAGCGCGAGGCGGCTGGAGATCTCGAGCAGGTCGACACGAGCTCCACCCCGACTCGGGCGCCGGTCGCGGCCGGCACCGCCTGACCACAGACCTCAACTCCCCCTAACCAGAAACGAAAGGACGCGCATGCGTACCAAGAAACGAATCATCACCGGGATCGCGGCGGCTTCCGCTGCGGCACTCGCCCTCACCGGATGCTCCGGCGACACCGCCGCTGAGACGCTCGAGAACGGCGACCAGCAGGACATCACGATCGCCGTGTTCAACGGCTGGGACGAGGGCATCGCCGCGTCCGAGCTGTGGAAGGCGATCCTCACCGAGCAGGGCTACAACGTCGAGCTCGAGTACGCGGACCCGGCTCCGGTATACTCCGGTCTCTCCACGGGCGACTACGACCTGACGCTCGACACGTGGCTGCCGGTCACGCACTCCGACTACGTCGCAGAGTACGGCGACGACATCGTCGACCTGGGCGCGTGGAACGACGAGGCATCGCTGACCATCGCGGTCAACGAGGACTCCCCGATCACCTCGCTGGAGGAGCTCGCCGGCTCGGCCGACCAGTTCGGCAACACCATCATCGGCATCGAGCCTGGTGCTGGCCTCACGCGCGTCACGCAGGAGGACGTCATCCCCGGCTATGGCCTCGAGGGGATGAACTACCAGACCTCGTCCACCGCTGCGATGCTCACCGAGCTGCAGACGGCGACGAACAACGGCGAGAACATCGTCGTCACGCTGTGGCGCCCGCACTGGGCCTACGACGCGTTCCCCGTGCGTGACCTCGAGGACCCGCAGGGTCTCCTGGGCGACGCCGAGGGCATCCACTCGTACGGCAAGGCCGACATCGTGGAGACGCACCCGACCGCGGCGGCATGGATCCAGAACTTCAAGATGGACTCCGAGCAGCTCTACTCGCTCGAGAACCTGATGTTCAACGAGAACGACACGGACGACTACGCGCCGATCGTCGAGCAGTGGATCTCCGAGAACCAGGAGTACGTGGACTCGCTCACGGCGTAGCCCGCACTTCGGTCTCGCGGAGCCCGCGAACCACACGAGCCCACCCCGATCTGTCGGGGTGGGCTCGTTGCGTTCTCGGCGCGCGAGGATGGTGGCTCGAAGCGGAGCCACCGTCCTTCAGTGGCGGTGCTGATGGCCCCGGATGAGCGCCGGGAGCTCGGCCATGTGCTCGAACGTCTGCGCACCGGCATCTTCGAGCCATGCACGTGGCGTGAGTCCGCCCGCGAAGCCGTAGGCGTGCATCCCGGCTGCCACCGCTGCCTGCACGCCGTACGCGCTGTCCTCGACGACGACGCACTTGCCGGGGTCGACGCCCATGCGGTCGGCGGCATGAAGGAACAGATCGGGCGCCGGCTTCCCGTGCTCGACTTCGGTGGCGCTGTAGATGCGTCCCTCGAAGCGCGGGTGGAGCCCGGTGTGCCCCAGCGTCTTGCTGAGCTTCGCGTGATCTCCGCTCGAGGCGACACAGCTCGCGAGCCCCAGCTCGTCCTGGATGACGGCGAGCGCCTCCGGGAGGCCGTCGACGGCCGTCAGCTCGGTGTCGAAGGCACGGAAGAGCGTCTCGCGCTGCAGCGCGAACCATCCCTCCGGCACGGGACGCCCGAGTCCTTCCTGCAGCTTCCGCTCGAAGGTCGCCTGGGAGGTGCCGAGGAACCGGGCGACGTGCTCGTCCTGCGTGAGCTGCCAGCCGAGCTCTGCGAGCATCTCCCGCTCGATCCGCACCGCGAGCACCTCGCTGTCGACCAGAACCCCGTCGCAGTCGAAGATGACGAGTTCGACCGCGCTCATGCACCAGCCCCTGGGAGGGTGCGCGTGGCGATGAGCTGCTGGTACCAGCGCCCCGAGTCCTTCCAGGTGCGCTCGAGCGTGTCGTAGTCGACGCGGAGGATGCCGAAGCGCATGTTGTAGCCGAACGCCCACTCGAAGTTGTCGAACAGCGACCAGGCGAAGTAGCCGCGAACGTCAGCTCCGGCGTCGATGGCGTCTGCGATGGCGGCGATGTGGTCACGGTAGTACGCGACGCGCTCCGGGTCGTGCACGAGCCCGTCCTCGCTGACGACATCGGGGAAGGCGGCGCCGTTCTCGGTGACCATGAGCGCCTGCCCCGGGTAGCGTTCGCTGAGCGACACGAGGAGCTCGGTGAGGCCGTCGGGGAAGATGCTCCAGCCCATCGACGTGTAGGGCGCCCCCTGGTCGACGAAGTCGATGTCGGTGACCCCCACCCAGGGGCTCGCCGCGGACTCTCCGTGGCCGTCGTTGCGCGAGCGCTCCCCCGTGCCCAGGTACTTCTTTACGCGGAACGTCGTGTAGTAGTTCACTCCGAGCACATCGATGCGCTGGTGGATGAGCTGGGTGTCGCCCGGCAGCACGAACGACCAGTCGGTCACGTGGCGGGTGTCGTGGATGAGGTCCTCGTCGTAGTGCCCCGAGAGCATGGGGCCGAGGAAGACTCGGTTCGCGAGGGCGTCGATCTGGCGGACGGCGTCACGGTCGGCGGCGGACTCGGGGTCGTCCGGGCGGATGACATGGAAGTTCAGGGTGACCGAGACCACGGCGTCTTCGCCGACCGCTGTGCGGATGGCCCGCGTGGCGAGGCCGTGCGCGAGATTGAGGTGGTGGCAGGCCGCGAGCGCTGCGGCTGGCTCGGTGCGCCCAGGCGCGTGGACGCCGGAGGCGTAGCCGAGGTAGGCCGTGCAGAACGGCTCGTTGAGCGTGGACCACGTGTGCACGCGGTCGCCGAACTCGGCGGCCATGCGGGCCGCGTACTCCGCGAAGGCGTATGAGGTGTTGCGGTTCGCCCAGCCGCCTTCGTCTTCGAGCTCCTGCGGCAGGTCCCAGTGGTAGAGGGTCGCCACGGGCTTCACTCCAGCCGCCACGAGCGCATCGAGGAGGTCGGAGTAGAAGCGGATGCCCTCCTCATTGAACGCGCCGGAGCCGCCGGGCTGCACTCGTGACCAGGAGATCGAGAAGCGGTACGCATCCAGACCCATCTCCGTGATGGTCTCGACGTCGTCGCGCCACCGGTGGAAGTGGTCGATGGCCACGTCACCGGTGTCGCCGCCCTCGACCTTGCCCGGGGTGTGCGAGAACGTGTCCCAGATCGACGGGGTCCTCCCGCCTTCTGCCGCACCGCCTTCGATCTGGTAGGAGGCGGTTGCAGAGCCCCAGACGAAATCGTCGGAGAAGACTCGAGGGGAAGATGCCGCGGTGGGTTCAGGCACGATACTCCTTGGCTGAGTGGGACGCGCGTCGTCGCGCACGCCAACTCTAGCGAAGCGGTGGACGGCGGCCGTGGCGTTCACCTCAGCCAGCTGGTCACAGCGGAGAACACCCCCGACCGACGCTGTGATGTGCTCCATCAGCAGAACCAGGAATTATTAGTGAAGAATGCGGATTTACATACATCCGGACCGATGCAGTATTGGACCGGGCTATAGTCTTGTTTTTCGTGCTGTGCCAAGGGGCCAGCAGACGGGGGAAAGACGAGAAGTGAAACGCACATTTCGAGACACCGCGGGGGCGACTCTCAAGACATTGCTCGTCGCGGCACTCGCACTCGCAGGCCTGACATTCGCTGCGCAAAGCGCGGCGGCAGCAACCGTGCAACCAACGACAAGCGGCGTCACGTTGACCAACGCAGCGGGCGAGGCCGTTGAGACGGTTTCGCCGAACCAGCCCTACAAACTGGCCTTCAGCTTCAGCATGCCAACAGGGGTGGCACCGGGCGATTCGTTCGATGTGACGCTGCCAGATGGCTTCGCCGTGGCATCGACCGAGAGTGTGGCGCTCGGGCAGATCGCCACGGCCGTCCCGAACGGCACCGGAAGAGTCACGGTCACCTTCACCGACGCCGCTGCTGGTGCCACCACCCTTTCGGGTGGCTTCGAGTACGTCATCACCTACGTGAAGGCCCCGGATGAGGGCAGCCCCGTCGACAACCGGGTCACCATCGGTGCCCAGGCCGTATATCTCCCCGTCATCAAGTTCGGTGCCGCTCCCGGCGAGAACCCCATGATGATCACCAAATGGTCGGGCAACAGCAGCGACTCGGTCAACCTCCAGCAGAAGCTGAAGCTCGATTCCTCAGCGTACGACTTCGCGTGGATCCAGCCGGCGAACAGCGGTCAGATCTTCGCGCAATGGTTCGTGGAGCTGAACAACTGGCAGACTGGCGAGCCCACGACCATCGGCCAGAACATCATCCTGAAAGACAAGCTGCAGAACCTCGGTGGGTTCGCGCCTGAGATCAAACAAGACCCGGACGACGGACGACGGACGCTCACCGCAGCCGAGCTCGACGGCCTGCTCGCTGGCCCGTACCTGAAGAACTTCCTCACACTCAGCGTCCGCGACGGAGGCACGCCCCAGTCGTTCTCCGGCCTTGCCGACAGTGAGTTCCTCACCTTCGCCACTGACCCGGACGGTTCGACAACGCTCGAGCTGCGCATCAGTGACTACCTCGCATCGCAGGGCGTGAAGCCGAGCGACAACGCCCAGTACGCGCTCTCTTACCGCACGGTGCTCCCCAAGGTGAACGCCGAGATCAAGAACTCCGCCAGCATCACGTCCACCGAAATCGATGGCGAGGTCGTCGACGGAGGTTGGTTCAAGTTCGTGAGCGCCTCAGGCTGGGGCGACACCGAGTTCGCCGAGCAGCCCACGACCTCTCTCATGCTCGCGAAGCAGTGGGCGGGCAAGTCAGAAGCCGGCGTGCGCGCCGGGACGGGTTCCTGCCCTGCAGCCCCGGCCGCGGGCCCACTCGACGTGCCTGCCGCGACATTCAAGCTCTTGGCGAACGGCGCACCCGCCGTCGGCCTCGATGGCGCCCTGCTGGCGGACCAGACGGTGACGTTGGCGCCCGGCACTCAGCACTACGTCTGGCAAAACCTGCCGACGCAGCTCGCCCCGGGCGAGCCGGTCACGTACACGATCGAAGAGGAAGCGGTCGCCGGTTACACGTCGGTTGTATCCGGGCCGTATTCGGTCGATCTCACCAAGTCGAACGCCTGTGCAGTGATCACGGTCACGAACACGCAGACGCAGACGCCGACACCGACACCGACGCCCGAGCCCACCGCAACGCCTGAGCCCACAGCCACGCCGACTTCAACGCTCGAGCCGACCGCGACGCCGACATCGACACCGAAACCGACGCCGACCTCGACACCAGGGCCCACTTCAACTCCCACGGCTACCCCAACACCCACGGCCACGCCGAAGCCCACACCGACCGGATCGCCAGAACCGACCGGAACACCTGCGTCGACCACGACGCCAACGCCCACGGCGACTGAGCCCGCTGTTCCTCCTCAGCCGCCAACGACCCCGGAGGCGTCCACGACGCAGCCCGACAAGCCCGTGCCACCTACGACGCCGCAGAACGGCGGAAGCCTCGCCACGACGGGAGGAGAGATGCCGAATTGGCTGATTCCAACCGCGGCCCTGCTGAGCCTGGCCGGGGGCGCGCTCTTCATGCTGAAGCGCCGGCGCACCGCGCGCGACTAGTCTCCCCCGAGGAGTCCAGTGCGGAAAGGCGGGTCACTCTCACGAGTGGCCCGCCTTTTCGTCTGCGGGCTGTGCTGGACTCGTCGACGATGCCGCCACGCCCAAGAACCTTCGACCGCCCTGCGCTCGACAAGCGAAGTCGACAGCGGTTTCCGCATCGATCTCGGCCCCCGAGGCAGGGGCTTCCCGAGGAGGAGGAAGTCACCTCGACACAAGCGAGCGGCAGCCTGGACAAAGCAGAGATGCCCCTCGCCACACGGGCGAGGGGCATCTCACGAAGTCTCGATTCAGCTGTCGTAGCGCTTCTTGTAGGGGCGGTCGCCCGAGTCGCGCGACGGTCCGCGGTCTGGGGTCAGCTCGATGAGCTTGCCCGAGATGCGCGTGCCGGTGAGCTTGTCGAGCACATCGTTCGACAGGTCGGCGGGCAGCTCGACGAGCGAGAAGCCGGGGCGGATGTCGATCGCACCGAAGTCGTCGCGGCTCAGGCCACCCTCGTTCGCGAGCGCGCCCACGATCTGGCGGGGCTCGACCTTGTGGCGCTTGCCGACGGCGAGGCGGTACATGGCCATGGGCTTGCCGTTCGAGCGCGAGCGGCGGGGCGCACGTTCTCCACCGCTCTCACGGCGGTCGCCACCTCGCGAGCCACGGCTGTCGCCGCCACCTTCGCGGTCACGACGCTCCTTGCGCTCGGCCTGCTCGCGCTGGTTGCGCTCGAAGCGCTCCTTGCGCTCTGCTTCCGCGTCGAGGAGCAGGGGGGTCTCGCCCTGGGCCACGATTGCGAGGGCAGCCGCGACGTCGGCTTCCGGTACGTCGTGGTGGCGCACGTAGTGCTCGATGATGTCGCGGAACTTCTCGACACGGTCGGACTGCGTGAGCGCCTCGCTGATGGCGTCATCAAAGCGCGTGAGGCGCGTCGTGTTGACGTCGTCGACGCTGGGGAGCTGCATCTGCGTGAGCTCCTGCTTGGTCGCCTTCTCGATCTGGCCGAGCAGGTAGCGCTCGCGCGGCGTGATGAAGCTGATCGCGTCACCGGTGCGACCGGCACGGCCCGTGCGGCCGATGCGGTGCACGTACGACTCGGTGTCGGTCGGGATGTCGAAGTTCACGACGTGACTGATGCGCTCCACGTCGAGACCGCGTGCCGCGACGTCAGTCGCGACGAGGATGTCGAGCTTGCCCGACTTCAGCTGGTTGACGGTGCGCTCGCGCTGCACCTGAGCGACGTCGCCGTTGATGGCTGCAGCCGAGTAGCCGCGTGCGCGGAGCTTCTCGGCGAGGCCCTCCGTCTCGTTCTTCGTGCGAACGAAGATGATCATGCCTTCGAAGTTCTCGACCTCGAGGATGCGCGTGAGCGCGTCGACCTTCTGCGCATAGCTCACGATGAGGTAGCGCTGCGTGATCGTCGACGAGGTGGTGGTCTTCGTCTTGACCGTGATCTCGGCGGGGTCGTTGAGGTACTTCTTCGAGATGCGGCGGATCTGCGACGGCATGGTCGCCGAGAACAGCGCGACCTGCTTGGTGTCCGGGGTGTCGGCGAGGATCGTCTCGACGTCTTCCGCGAAGCCCATCTTGAGCATCTCGTCGGCCTCGTCGAGGACGAGGAACTTGAGCTCGCTGAGGTCGAGCGTGCCCTTCGAGAGGTGGTCCATGATGCGACCCGGGGTGCCGACGACGATGTGCACGCCGCGACGCAGCGCGGAGAGCTGGACGCCGTAGCCCTGGCCGCCGTAGATGGGTAGCACGTGGACGCCGCGCATGCGGGCCGCGTACTTCTCGAACGCCTCGCACACCTGGAGTGCGAGTTCGCGGGTCGGTGCCAGCACGAGCGCCTGAGGCGTCTTCTGGTCGACGTCGAGCTGGGAGAGGATGGGCAGCGCGAACGCGGCGGTCTTGCCGGTTCCCGTCTGCGCGAGGCCGACGACGTCGCGGCCTTCGAGGAGGGTGGGGATGGTCGCGGCCTGAATGGCGGAGGGGGTCTCGTACCCGACGTCGCTGAGGACCTTGAGTACGGGCCCGTCAAGACCGAGATCGGCGAATGTAGGCAGGGCCTGGGCCTCTTCGGAGGGAGCCTCGGCCTCGGTCTGAACGGAAGAATTGCTAGAAGTCACGCTTTAGACTAGTCGTTTCTGTAGGAATTTGGGCAGTTTCAGTTCTGAGTATCGCATCAAGCACTGAGCGAAGCAGATCGGCGCGGTCTGCATCGCGCCCCCAGCGGACGAGCGCGTGGGCGTTGAGGCCGTCGATCATGCCGAGGATCTGCCACGCGACGGCGTCCGCCTCGCGGACTCGGAACTCCCCCGTCGCGCTTCCCTCGACGAGGATGCGCGTTATGGCAGCGTGCCATCTGTCCATCTCGGCTCGCACCCCCTCGGCGAGGATCTCGTTGCGCCGCCCGAGCGACCATCCGTCGACCCACACGTGCGTGACGGCGTCGCGGCTGCCGTCGAGGAGGGTGCTCACGAGCAGGTCGAGCCTCTTGGAGGCCGACGAGACGGGCGCGAGCTGCGCTTCGAGCTCGTCGAGCTCACCTCCCACGATGGCCCTGAACGTGGACGTGACGAGCTCGTCCATGTTGGGCTCGTAGTGGGCGACGAGGGCGGGGGCAACACCGATTCGGGTGGCGACGGCGCGCATGGTGATACCGGCGAGCCCCTCCTCGAGGGCGAGGTCGATCGCGGCCGCGGTGATGTCGGCGCGGCGCTCTGCTGCTGGCTTCCTGATGGCTCTTGACACGATGTCCCGAGTCTACGTACTCTTCGAGCACTTGTTGATCAGATGATCAACAATGCTCGCATCGAGTTCTGGAGGACCGGATATGGCCTGGAAGATGCCCGCCGAGACGGCGCCGCACGATCGCACGTGGATGGCCTTCCCCCGCGAGGGGATCACACTCGGCGACACCGCCGCGCAGCGTGAGGCCGGCTACGCCGCCTGGACCGCGGTCGCGCACGCCGTCGCGCGCTTCGAACCCGTCACGATGGTCGTCGATCCCAGCGAGCTGCACCGCGCCCGCCGGATGCTCGGCGAGGAGATCGAGATCCTCGAGGCACCCCTCGACGAGTTCTGGATGCGCGACATCGGCCCGACCTTCGTCACCGACGACGAACGACCCGGCGTCCTCGGCGCCGTCGACTGGATCTTCAACGGCTGGGGCGCGCCGGCTTGGGCCGAGTGGCAGAAATCGGCGGGGATCGGCCGCTTCGTGGCTGAGGCGAGCGGCGCTGAGCTCGTGAGCTCGCTGCTCGTCAACGAGGGCGGCGGCATCCATGTCGATGGCGAGGGCACGCTGCTCGCGACGGAGACCGTGCAGCTCGATCCGCGACGCAACCCGCTCGCCGACAAGGCGCGCGTCGAGGCCGAGTTCGCGAGGACCCTGGGCGCGACGCACACCATCTGGCTGCCGCGGGGGCTCACCCGCGACTACGACGAGTTCGGCACGAACGGGCACGTCGACATCGTCGCGACCCTCACCGCGCCTGGCACGCTCCTCCTGCACGAGCAGCTCGACCCCGAGCATCCGGACCACCAGGTCGTCGCCGGCCTGCGCGAGCACCTCGCGGGCCAGCGGGACGCCGCCGGCCGAGAACTCGAGATCGTCGGCATCCCGGCGCCGAGCACGCTGCGCGATGAGGAGGGCTTCGTCGACTGGAGCTACGTCAACCACCTCGTCACGAACGACGGCGTCATCGCGTGCGGCTTCGACGACGACGCGGCGGATGCGCGGGCGCGCGAGGTGCTCGAGTCGGTCTACCCCGGCCGCACGGTCGTGTCGGTGGATGCCCGTGAGCTGTTCGCGCGCGGGGGCGGCATCCACTGCATCACCCAGCAGCAGCCCACGCTCGGGGGCGCACGGTGAGCTTCGACGTGGTCGAGGCGACGATCGCGCAGCTGCGGACCGCACTCGAGGACGGGCGCGCGACGAGCGCCGGCCTGGTCGAGGCCTACCTCGCGAGGATCGCTGCCTACGACGTGAGCGGCCCGAACCTCAACGCAGTGGTGGTCGAGAACCCGGATGCGCTCGAGGAGGCTCGCGCCTCGGACCGGCGCCGCGCGGCGGGGCGCCTGCTCGGCCCGCTCGACGGCATCCCCTACACGGCCAAGGACAGCTACCTCGTCGAGGGCCTGACCGCGGCGTCCGGGAGCCCCGCCTTCGCGGGCCTCGTCGCGCAGCGCGACGCGTTCACGATCGAGCGCCTCCGCGCAGGGGGTGCGATCTGCCTCGGACTCACGAACATGCCGCCGATGGCGAATGGCGGCATGCAGCGCGGCGAGTATGGCCGCGCCGAGAGCCCGTACAACGCCGCGTTCCTGACGTCCGCATTCGGCTCCGGGTCCTCGAACGGCTCGGGAACCGCGACGGGCGCGAGCTTCGCCGCGTTCGGCCTCGGCGAGGAGACCTGGTCGAGCGGTCGAGCCCCGGCTTCCAACAACGCGCTGTGCGCGTACACGCCCTCACGAGGCGTGATCTCGGTGCGCGGCAACTGGCCGCTCGTCCCGACGATGGACGTCGTCGTCCCCCACGCTCGCTCCATGGCCGACCTCCTCGAGGTGCTCGACGTGGTGGTGGCCGAAGATCCCCAGACGCGAGGCGACTTCTGGCGTGCGCAGCCGTGGGTGCGCATCCCTCCCGTCTCGGAGGTGCGTCCCGCCTCGTACGTCGCCCTGCTCCCGTCGAACCAGGCGGATGCGCGTGCGAGCCTCGCGAGTACCCGCATCGGCGTTCCTCGCATGTACATCAACGCGGACTCGGAGGCTGGAACGTCGCTCGAGCCGGGTATCGGCGGCCCGACCGGCCAGAAGATCGACACGCGTCGATCCATCGTCGAGCTCTGGGAGGCGGCGCGGGCTGACCTCGAGGCGGCGGGCGCGACCGTCGTCGAGGTCGACTTCCCCGTCGTGTCGAACTACGAGGGCGACCGGCCGGGAGCTCCGAAGATCCACAAGCGGGGGCTCATCTCCCCCGAGTACCTCAAGCGGGAGATCGTCGACCTGTCGGCGTGGGGGTGGGAGGACTTCCTCGCGGCGAACGCCGACCCCGAGCTCAACTCCCTGACGCAGGTCGACGGCTCGCGCATCTTCCCGCACCCCGAGGGGGCGCTCCCGGATCGCTACACGGGCTTCGATGACGACATCGCCACCTACCCAGACCACGTGCGCGAGCATCCGGTCGCCTCGTTCGCCGACATCCCGGAGCTGGCCGCCGGCGTGCGCGGCCTCGAGGAGACTCGGCGGGTCGACCTCGAGGAGTGGATGCTCGCGCAACGCCTCGACGCCGTCGTCTTTCCCGCGGTGGCCGACGTGGGCCCAGCCGACATGGACGTCGACGTGGCCTCAGCAGACCTGGGCTGGCGCAACGGCGTGTGGGTCGCGAACGGGAACCTCGCCATCCGTCACCTGGGCATCCCCACCGTGACCGTGCCCATGGGCACGATGGCGGACATCGGGATGCCGGTGGGGCTCACCTTCGCGGGGAGGGCCTACGACGACACGGCGCTCCTCCGCCTCGCCGCAGCCTTCGAGGCGACGGGCGAGCGCCGCACGGAGCCGCCGCGCACGCCGCGGCTCTGACATCTCGCCGCACCTCGGTCCCGACAGAGTCGTGGCCCGACAGAGTTGTGGCCCGATGCGCCTCCCGGTTCAGGGAAGCGCATCGGGCCACAACTTCGTGCGACTGAGGGCGGCAGGGTGCGGCAGGCCGCAGCGAAACCGCTACTTCGACGGCTTGACGATTGCCAGTGCCCCGGTCTCCGCGAACTCCCGCTCGACGTCCACGTCGGTCGCGCTGCCAGGCTTGTGCGTCGCCAGGCTGACGCCGACGGCGACGGCCAGGTTCAGGATGAACCCGGGGATGATCTCGTACAAGTCGGTGCCGAGCGCTGACCAGATGAAGACCGTAGCGGCACCGGCGACCATGCCCGCCAGCGCGCCCCAGTTGGTGAGCTTCTTCCAGTAGAGGCTCAGCAGGATGATCGGGCCGAAGGCGGCACCGAAGCCAGCCCAGGCGAAGCCGACGAGCGCGAGGATCGAGTCGGATGGGCTGATCGCGAGCAGGCCCGCGACGACCGCGATTGCGAGCACCGCACCTCGTCCTGCCAGGACGAGTGTCTTCTGCTCCGGCTTCTTCTTCGCGATGACCATGAAGAGGTCCTCGACGAGCGCCGACGAGCACACGATGAGCTGGCTCGAGATCGTGCTCATGATGGCGGCGAGCACCGCGGCGAGGATGAACCCGCTGACCAGTGGGTGGAACAGTACCTGCGCCATGACGAGCACGATCGTCTCGGGGTCGGCGATGTCGATCCCATTCTGCTGAACGTAGGCGACTCCGACGATGCCAGCGGTGACTGCGCCCAGCATCGAGAGCAGCATCCATCCCATACCGATTCGACGGCCGGCGATCGCCGAGTGCGAATCGCGGAGCGCCATGAATCGCACGATGATGTGTGGCTGCCCGACGTAGCCGAGGCCCCACCCGAGCGCAGAGATGATGCCGATGATGACGGGCCAGCTCAGCTCGGCTGGGATGAGACCCGTGTGGTCGACGCCCGAAGCGACGATGGCTTCGCTCACGCCCCCGAATCCGCCCAATGACATGATCGCGACCACCGGGATGGCGACGAGCGCGAGGAGCATCATGATCCCCTGGACGACGTCGGTGAACGTCGCGCCGAGGAAGCCCCCGAAGAGCGTGTACGCCAATGTGACTCCGGCCACGAGGAGCATGCCCGTCAGGTAGTCCCCGTTGAAGCTGCTCTCGAAGAACACGCCTCCGGCAACCATGCCGGACGAGATGTAGAAGGTGAAGAAGACCAAGATGACGACACCGCTCGCGATGCGCAGCGCGCGCGACTTGTCGTGCAGGCGATTCTCGAAGTAGCTCGGCACCGTGATCGAGTTACTGGCGACCTCGGTGTAGGCGCGCAGTCTCGGCGCCACGAAACGCCAGTTCAAGTAGGCACCGATCAGCAGGCCGATGCCGATCCAGGCCTCGACAAGACCCGACACGAAGATCGCGCCGGGCAGCCCCAGCATCAACCAGCCGGACATGTCAGATGCTCCGGCGCTGAGCGCCGCGGTGCCTGGGCTGAGATTGCGCCCGCCGAGCATGTAGTCCTCGTGGTCTTTGGTCTGGCGGAACGCGTAGATCCCAATGCCCACCATCGCCGCGAAGTAGATCGCGAGGGCGATGAGCTGGAAGGTCAGATCGGACATCGGCAGTGACTCCTTCTGGAAGCGACGCGTCGACCCCGGTGGGTACGCGTCCTTTCCAGTGTTGCTGGCATGATTGCGGACGAATAGCGAAGATAGCCGAAACGAACTCATCGATGAAATCGAAAGGTGGTGCCGGATGTGGGACCTCCGCCGCCTCCGCCTGCTGCGTGAACTGCAGCTGCGTGGCACCATCACCGCCGTCGCGGCGTCGCTCAACTTCAGCGCATCGACCGTCTCGCACCAGCTGGCGCAGCTGCAGCGCGAGGTGGGCGTTCCCCTGCTCGTGCAGGATGGCAGGCGCGTGCGGCTGACGCCGCAGGGGGTGACGCTCGCCGAGCACGCCGCGCGTGTGCTCGACCTGGAGACCCGCACTCGCGACGAGCTCGCAGCGATGCGCACGGGCACCGAGCGGGTGCGGGTGGCCGCGCTGGAGTCGGTCGTCCGCGCGCTGCTCCCCCGGGCCTTGACGCTCCTGGAGCAGACCCGTCCAGACCTCCGGATCGAAGTGGACGCCGTCTCACCAGAAGAGGGGCTCTTCGAGCTCGAGGCGCACCGGTACGACCTCGTGGTCGCCGAGGAGTATCCGGGCCACACCAGGCCGCACGCGGAGGGCATCGAGCGTGAGGTCCTCGGGTTCGACGCGATCTCGCTCGCGACCAGCGCGGCCTCGTCCGCCACCTCGATCGCCGATTTCCGCGACAGCCCCTGGGTGATGGAGTCCCCGGGCACCGCCGCGCGGAACTGGGCGGAGCAGCAGTGCAGGGCGGCGGGATTCGAACCGGAAGTCCGGTACGTGGCCAGTGACCTGCACACGCACCTGCGCCTCATCGCCGCGGGTCACGCGGTTGGCCTCGTCTCCGAGCTCGTGGGTGCCGCCTCAGGTGGCGGGCTGCGCTTCCTGGACCTCCCGGGACGCCCCCACCGGGACATCTTCACGGCGACGCGCGGGGCGCTCCGCGATCGAGACAGCGTTCGTCTCGTCAGGGATGCGCTTGGCACGGCCTTCGCAGAGCTCGTCGCCGGAGGCGCCGCGACGGGACCCGGCGTGCAGGACTGAGCCGAGCATCCGGCTCTGCGGTGCGTCGCTAGTGCTTCTCGGTGCTTGGAGCTTCTGCGGCCGAGGCGGCCTTGGCCTTCTTCGGCAGGATGCGTCCGACGAGCAGCGTGATGCCGACGACGACGAGGCCGACGGCGAGCCCGACGATGGCGGAGATGAGCGTGTCGACGAGCCAGACGACGACGGCACCGGCGTTCATGAGGGCATGCTCGATCTCGTGCAGCAGGTCTGCCGGCGCGTGCCAGCCGACCTCGCCGACGTTGATGATGACGAGGTGGCCGCCCACCCAGAGCATCGCGACGGTTCCGACGATGCTGATGATGCGGAAGACCGCGGGCATGGAGCGCACGATGCGCACGCCGAGGTGGCGGGTGCGGCGGTCGCGGCGGGTCGCCATGTGCAGGCCGACGTCGTCGATCTTGACGAGCAGCGCCACGGCTCCGTAGACGAGGGCCGTCATCGCGAGCGCGATGACGACGAGCGCCGCCAAGCGCATCCAGAACCCCAGCTCGGGGTCGAGGTTCGAGAGCGAGATGAGCATGATCTCGGTCGAGAGGATCAGGTCGGTGCGCACCGCACCCGAGACGAGCTTCTTCTCGTCACGCGGATGGTCTTCGTCGAGCGCGTGATGGTGTCCGAACCACTCGGTAACCTTCTCCGCGCCCTCGAAGCAGAGGTACACCCCGCCCACGATGAGGAGGAAGGGCAGCACCCAGGGGGCGAAGGCCGTCAGCAGCAGCGCGATCGGGATGATGATCACGAACTTGTTGAAGAGACTGCCCTTGGCGATGTTCCACACCACCGGCAGCTCTCGTGCTGGCGTGATGCCCTGCACGTACTGCGGCGTGACGGCGGCGTCGTCGATGACAACTCCCGCCGACTTCGCCGATGCCTTCAGCGCAGCGGTGAGGATGTCGTCGACGACGGCGAGCAGGCCAACGGGCACGGTGTTCTCCTTGGTGTTCTGGTGCAGCGCGGAACGCGGCAGACAGAGCTTACCCGCGGTGTGCGAGAGCAGGGAGGTCAGGACGAATGCGCGTTCAGACTTCTCGGGAGCTCCGGCGGGATCGCCGCGAGGAGCTGCTTCGTGTAGTCCTCCCGAGGGGCACCGAAGATCTCGTCGGCTGCGGCATGCTCGACGATCCGCCCGCGCTGCATGACCAGCACGTCGTGGCTCATCTCCTCGACGATCGCGAGGTCGTGCGCGATGAAGAGGTAGCTGAGCGAGAGCTCGTCCTGCAGCCTGCGCAGCAGCTCGAGCACGCGGGACTGGATGGACACATCCAGTGACGCCGTCGACTCGTCGAGGATGACGATGTCTGGCTCGAGCGCGAGGGCCCTGGCGATCGAGACTCGCTGTCGCTGCCCGCCGGAGAGCTCGTGCGGATACCGGCCGATGAAGTCCCGCGGGAGCTCGACGAGGTCGAAGAGCTCGTCGATGCGCGCGGACCGTGAACCGCCAGCGGGGAGGCGGTGCACGCGCAGCGGCTCGGCGACCGACTGGCCGACGGACATGCGGGGGTCGAGCGAGGAGAACGGGTCCTGGAAGACCATCGCGATGCGGCGCCGCAACTGGTTGTCGGCTTTGAGCACGTCGAGGCCTTCGAGCGTCGCAGTGCCGCCCGTCGGCTTGACGAGGCCGGTGAGCGCGTTCGCGATGGTCGACTTCCCGGAGCCCGATTCGCCGACGATGCCGAGCGTCGTTCCCTGGCGCAGCTCGAACGAGACGCCGTCGACGGCGTGCACGTGGCTGCGGCCCTTTGGGGTCTGGATGGGGAAGCGCACGTCGAGCGCGGAGACCTGGAGGATCGTCGTCGCGTCCGGCTTCGCTGGTGTGGGCTTCGCCTTGCCGAGCCGGGGCCTCGCCGCGAGCAGCTCCCTGGTGTACGGGTGCCGTGGAGCCGTGACGAGGTCGATGGCGCTGCGCCGTTCGACGGCCTCGCCGTGGCGCATCACGAGCACCTCGTCGGCGACCTGCGAGATGACGCCCATGTCGTGGCTGATCCAGATGACGGCGGTGCCGTGCTCGTGCTGGAGGGTGCGGACGAGATCGATGATCTGCGCCTGCGTGGTCACGTCGAGGGCGGTCGTCGGCTCGTCGGCGACGAGCAGGCCGGGGTCACAGGAGAGCGCGATGGCGATCATGACGCGCTGCCGCTGCCCACCTGAGAGCTCGTGCGGGTAGGCGTCGAAGCGCGCTTCAGGCTCTGGGATGCCGACGGAGTCGAGGAGCTCGACGGCTTTCGTGCGCGCGGCGCGGCGCGAAAGGCGTCGGTGCGTCTCGAGCGACTCGGTCAGCTGCCGGCCGAGGGTGAGCAGCGGGTTGAGCGAGGTGCTCGGGTCCTGGAAGACGAAGCCGATCCCGTTGCCGTGCACGCTCCGCAGGGTTCGAGCGGAGGCGGCGACCAGCTCGACCTGCCCGAGCTTGTGGTCGTTGAGCGTGCTGGTGCCCGTGACGCGGGCGCCTGGCGCGTCGAGGAGTCCGGTGGCGGCGAGGACGGTCATCGACTTCCCCGATCCGGACTCGCCCACGATGCCGAGCGTTCCGCCTGGCTCGATCGAGAAGTCCAGACCCCGGACGATGTCCTTGCGGCCGATGGAGACCCGCAGGTCGGCGACGCGGAGCGCTGGAGCGGTCATCGCTTCCTCCTTGACTCGATGAGGGTGCGCTGCTTGGGGTCGAGGACGTCTCGCATCCCGTCGCCGAGCAGGTTGAAGGAGAGCGCCGTGATGAAGATCGCGACGCCGGGGAAGAGGCTCATCCACCAGGCCTGGCTGATGAAGCCCTGCGCGGCGAAGAGCATGCCGCCCCAGGAGGGTGCCGGCGGCTGGATGCCGAGGCCGAGGAAGGAGAGGGCCGATTCGGCCAGGATCGCGAAGGCCAGGGAGAGGGAGGTCTGCACGATGATCGGGCCGGTGATGTTGGGCAGCACGTGGCGGCCGAGGATGCTCGCCCACGGGGTGCCCATCGTGCGGGAGACCTGGACGTATGGCTCGACGCGGACCGAGAGCGTGCTCGCTCGGGCGACCCTCGCGAAGATCGGCGTGTAGACGATGCCGATCGCGAGCATGGTCGTTAGGAGCCCCGGCGCGAGGATCGCGACGATGGCGAGGGCGAGCAGCAGCACGGGGAACGCGAACATGACGTCGACGAGGCGCATGAGCACGGTGTCGAGGAGTCCGCCCGCGTAGCCGGAGATGACGCCGACCAGCACGCCGACGACGAAGGCGAACGTGACGGAGACGAACGCCACCTGCAGGGAGACGCCAGATGCGATCATCACACGGCTCAGCACGTCCCGTCCGAGGTCGTCGGTGCCGAACCAGTGCGCGGCGCTCGGCGGCTGGAGCTGGTTCGCGACGTCGACGTCGTTGACGCCGTATGGCGCGATCCAGGGGCCGAGGAGTGCAACGAAAACGACGATGAAGAGGAGCACCGCGCTGACGACCGTCACGGGGTTGCCCAAGAGGAGGCGCCAGGCTGCGACGCGGGTGCGTTCCTCCGGTGCGGGCGGGCCGGATTCCACCTGCCGCGTGGCTTCTGGGTTCTGTGCGGTCATGAGAGCCGGATCCTCGGGTCGACGAGCGCGTAGAGCACATCCACGATGAAGTTCACGGCGAGGAACATCACGGCGATGAGCAACACGGAGCCCTGGATGAGCGGGTAGTCGCGCGAGGAGACGGCGTCGTAGACGAGACGTCCGAGTCCAGGCCAGGCGAAGACGACCTCGACGACGATGACGCCGCCGAGGATCGTCGCGAGCTGGATGCCGGCGATCGTGAGGACGGGCACGAGCGCGTTCCGGACGATGTGGCGCATCGTCACCGTCCACGCCGAGAGCCCCTTGGACTTCGCGGTTCGGACGTAGCCCATGGACGCCACCTCGAGCACGGCCGAGCGGATGTAGCGCGTCATGATGGCGCCAGCTACGAGGCCGACGGTGAGACCGGGCAGGAGCACGTGCCTGGCCCAGTCGGCCGGGTCCTCGCTGATCGACGAGTAGCCGCTCGAGGGAAGCCAGCCGAGCGTCGACGAGAACAGCCCGATGAGCAGCATGCCCATCCAGAAGTCCGGAATCGAGACGCCGAACTGGCTCGTGACGCGGATGACGCCGTCGCTCACGCGCCCTTCCCGGAGCGCCGACCAGATGCCGGCAGGCACGGAGATGAGGAGCGCGATCACGAGCCCGACGCCGGCCAGCGAGAGCGTCGCCGGCAGGCGCTCGAGCAGCGTCGTCGTCACGGCGTCGCCGTTGCGGAAGCTCACGCCGAGGTTGCCCGTGAGCGCGTTGCCGACGTAGGAGAAGAACTGCTCGAGGATGGGCCGGTCGAGGCCGGACGCCGCCCGGAGCGCGTCGTACGCCTCCTGCGTGTACCTCGTGCCGAGCGCCAGCCGAACTGGGTCGCCCGGCACGAAGTGCACGAGGGAGAAGACGACGACGAGCACTCCGAGTAGCACGATCGCCGAGTAGAGCAGGCGCCAGCCGAGGAACGCGGCGATGGAGCCGAACGACATTCTCATTGGGTTCTCCCCTCGTGGACCCTGTGTCCTGGGTTGTTTTCTTGCTGTACCGCCGTCTCGCCCGGTCGCTGGGCGGGGCGGGCTACGGGGTCAGCGTGGCGTCGCGGAAGCGCGTCGCCCGGTCAGCGCGCGCCTCGTAGTCGCCGAGGGTCGGGCTCCACACCTGGATCACCGACGGGTTGTACAGGTAGATGTAGCTGGCGTCGTCGGCGATGATCGTCGCGGCCTGCGCGTACAGCTCCTTGCGCGCGGCCTGGTCGGTCTCCGTGCGGGCCGAGTCGAGCAGCGCGTCGACCTCCGGGTTGGAGTACTTCTGGGCGTTGCTGCCGCCGTCGCTGTGGTGCTGTGAGTAGTAGAAGTCGTCCGGGTCGATGTTGCCGAGCCAGCCCATCATGAGCATGTCGAAGTTGCCGGAGTTCTGCTCGTCGAGCCAGGTCGAGAAGTCGGGCTGCCTGATCTCGACGGTGATGCCGAGCGGCTCGAGGTTGGATGCGATGATCTGCGCTGCCGTGACGGTCTCGGGGTACTCGCTCGTCGCGAGCAGGTCGAGCGTTCCGCCGGTGAAGCCGGCCTCGCTGAGGAGCCGCTTCGACTCCTCGATGTCGGTCGAGTACTTGTCGTATTCCGTGTACCAGATGCTGTCCTGCGGGATGGCGAGCTGGTTGGCCTCGGCGGTGCCGTAGCTGACCGCCTGCACGATGGCGTCGCGGTCGATGGCGTAGGCGATGGCCTGGCGGACGCGTGGATCCTGCCACTGCTCCTTGCCCTCGTTGAGTGCCAAGTACCAGTAGTCGCTCGACGGGTTCTGTCCCAGTTCGATGGACTCGTCGCCGCTGAGCTCCTCGACCTGCTGCGCTGGGACGACGTCGGTCCACTGGATCTCACCGCTCTTGAGCGCCGCGAGCGCCGTCGAGGGCTCCGAGATGAACTGGAACTCGACGCCGCCGATGCTCGGGGCGCCGTCCCAGTAGTCGGGGTTTGCGGCGAGCTCGATGCGGTCGCCGCTCGTGTAGCTCGCGAGCGAGAAGGGGCCGGTGCCGACGGGCGCGTTCGCGATCTCCCCGGATTCGACGTTGGACTGCTCGACGATCGCCATGCCCTTGAAGCCACCGAGGTTGGAGAGCAGGTTCGGGGTCGGCTGCGAGACGGTGATGACGACCGTCGAGTCGTCCGATGCCTCGACGTTCGTGACGGCGTCGAACTTCCACGCGTTGGCAAGCTCTTCGTCGATGATGCGGTTGTACGAGTAGACGACATCCTCGCTCGTGAAGTCGGAGCCGTCGTGGAAGGTGACGCCGTCGCGCAGCGTGAAGGTCCAGGTCAGCTGGTCGTCGCTGGTCTCCCAGGACTCCGCGAGCGCTGGCTGCATCTCGAGGTTCTCGTCGGGTTCGACGAGGGTGTCGTAGACGTTCTCGAGCACCTGGAACGAGAAGTAGGAGGACGTCTTGTGGGGGTCGAGCTGGTCGGGTTCGCCACCGATTGCCGCGTGGAGCACTTCGCCTTCGACGGCGTCTCCGGCGCCGAGATCGACGCTCTCGCCGGCCGAGCATCCGCTCAAGACGAGGAGCGCGCCGATGGCCGCGGCTCCGATCCCTGCACTTCGTCGTTGCATGATGCACTCCACTTCGTTCATTTTCGTGAATGTTTCATCAGTATGTGGCACGCTTGGGCGAGGTACAAGGCCGCAGGGCGGCCGAAACAGGATCGTCACAAACGATTCCAGTGCCCGGGGTTCCCACCTCGAGGCGCGCTGCTGAGACGAGGACGAGCATGACCTTCACACTGCTGGCACGCGATCGCGCGGCGGGCCTCCTCGGCGCCGTGACCGCAAGCCGATCCCTTGCGGTGGGCAACGCCGTGCTCGCCATCGATCCGACCGTGGGGGTCGTCGCCAGTCAGGCGTGGACCAACAGAGCCCTGCGCGGCAGCATGCTCGACGCCCTGGCGGCCGGCGAATCACCCGACGCCGTCGTGGGCCGCGTCGCCGAATGGGACGACGCTCCCGAATTCCGACAGACGGCGGCACTCGACCTGACCGGACGCACCGGCGCGTGGGTGGGAGACCTCACGAGCCCCTGGACGGGCCAGCGCCACGGCGCCGACTACGTGACCGTCGGCAACCTGCTCACCGGGCCAGAAGTACTCGACGCCATCGCCGACTCCTTCGAGCGCAGCGCCCCGGAACCCGGATCCCCCGAACACGAGCAGACGACCGCGATCGCCGTGTTCGCGAGACGACTGCTCGTCGCACTGCACGCCGGCCAGAGCGCAGGCGGGGACGCGCGTGGCCGGCAGAGCGCGGCGATCATCGTCGCCACCAGACAGGAACGTCGCATCCACCCGCCGGAGCTCGCGATCGACCTGCGCGTCGATGACCACACCCACCCCGTCGACGAGCTCGACCGCCTGCTCGAGCTGCGCATCCAGGACCTCCATGAGGCGCTGATCTCGAGCTCGTCCGTCGACGCCGAGCCGGAAGGCTCCCGCAGGGGCGAGCGCTCGACGCAGGCCTAGCGCTCGAAGGGGCTCACGGCCCCAATGACGACCGTCTCGCCATCGTGCTCGTTCGACCACCAGTGGGCGGTCGAGCAGGCGTAGGTCACGGTGTCCCCCGCCTCGAGGACAACCTGCTCCTCGCCGTGCACCACCATGAGGCGACCGGAGAGCACGGTGACGCTCTCCGTTCCGATATGTCGGAACGGGCGGCCCGCGTTCGTGAAGCGCGGCGGCAGCACGGACCGGATGAGCTGCAGCGTCGACTCGCTGCGGGGCGTCAGCAGCTCACGGACCGCGCGCTCGTCCTCCGGGACATCGGTGGGAGTCGGCAAGCGCAGGCGTCGGTCGTGGGTGACCACGGCGAAGTCGGGTGCCGGCGGTTCCAGGAGCTGCGTGATGGGCACCCCGAGCGCGGTCGCCAGTCGCTGGATCGAGCCGAGCGACGGATTGCCGATGCCGCGCTCGAGCTGGCTGATGAGCCCGAGACTGACTCCCGCCTGCTTGGCGAGCGCGTGCACCGAGAGATCGAGGCGCTTGCGGCCCGCCCGGACCGCGAGCCCGAGCGAGGTGACCGCGAACTGCTCTTCGTCCTCGGATCCGCGCGGGTCTGCCATGCCGCGAGTCTACCGAGGCAGCGTGCCTAGGCTGGGTGCATGCGTGATCGTGCGGTTCCCAATCTCCCCTCGAGGGACTTCGACGCGACGGCCGCCTTCTACGGTTCGTTCGGCTTCGAGACGGCCTACCGGGATGCGGGGTGGCTGATCCTCGAACGCGGCACGGTCGCGCTCGAGTTCTTCCCACATCCGGACCTCGATCCCTTCTCGAGCGGCGCGATGTGCAGCATTCGCGTCGCCGACGTCGACGAGCTCTACGCCGCGATCCGGGCGACGGGTGTGGCGGAGACGCGCGTCGGGTTCCCACGACTGCACCCGATCACCCGTGAGGCCTGGGGTGGTCGGGTCGGGTACCTCGTGGACATCGACGGCACGCAGCTGAACCTCATCGGAGCATCGTGAGCAATCGCCCGATCGCCCAGCTGCCAGGTGCCGCTCGGATGCTGTGCCTCAGCCGCCGCAGCGGCGAGATCTGCACGCGTCGCGCTGGCCACGCCGGCCTCCATAACCGGACGGGGTCGAGCCTCCTCTGGAGCGACATCGACGCGGACGCGCCCAGGTGCCCGGCGAGCGGGTCGCCCGCGGTTCCGGCGCCGAGGCTCCCGGACGGCTACCCGCACGGCCGAGCCCTCTGCGGCGTCTGCTTCGCGTTCGTCACGCTCGACGACGGTGCCCTGTCGGCGCACGACTCGTGGCGCGGCGATGAGTCCCGCGAGGAGGCCGACCAACGGCGAGAGTGGATGAACACGCACGGCTGGTGAGCCTCGCACGGTGCGGGCGCGCAGTCCCCTCGCCTCCATCGCGGGCCCACCGACTGGCTAGGATCTCGTGACAGGCCGAGGAACGCCCGAGGCGGCCCCTCCCCGACTCCCCCGATCCCCGACTCCCCCGACGACTTGGAGCGCGCCCATGAGCGTCCGAAGCGAAGACCCGTCGACATCGACGTCGTTCTCCCCCTGGAAGCTCTTCTGGGAGCGCGGCGGCTGGTGGAAGGCGACGCTGCTCGTCGTCGTGTACTACGCGCTCTACCAGCTCGGGGGCCTGCTCTTCCTGCCGTTCAGGGGCGACCCTGCACCCGGTTCCGCCGCCGCCTTGCTCTTCGACTACATCCTTCCGATCGCGTTCGGCGGTGCGCTGCTCGTCGCCTTCGCGCTCTCGCTCGGCTGGCTGCGCGAGCTGTTCGCGCGGCAGCCGATCAACGGCAGGGGGTGGATGTGGATCGGCGTCGCCGTCGTCCTGGTCTTCAACGTGCTCCGCTTCGCGTCGCTCGACTACGCGGCGGCCGGGCTCGATGTCGTCGCTGCCTGGCTGGTCGCCGGCCTCTGCATCGGCTTCGCCGAAGAGGTGCTGACACGCGGCTACGTCGTGAATCTCATGCGCAAGGCCGGCCACTCGGAGCTCGCGACCGCGCTCGTCTCGGCCGCACTGTTCGCGGGGCTGCACTCGGGGAACCTGCTCGGCGGGCAGAGCCTCCTGGCAACGGGCATCCAGGTCATCTACACGTTCGCGTTCGGCATCTGCATGTACCTCACGCTGCGGGTCACGGGGCACCTCATCTGGCCGATCCTCCTGCACGCGAGCACCGACCCCAGCATCTTCCTGCTGACCACGCACCCGGGGGACGGACCCCTTGCGACGTTCGCCGGATTCGGGAACATCCCGGTCATCCTCTTCGGCCTCCTGGCGATCATCTTCATCCGCGGACGAGTCACTCCGCCCGCGGTTCCAGGACTGCAGGAAGGCGCGCACCGTGCCTGACGCGTCGACGACCGAGTCGCGGATTCGGCCCCGCATCTGGATCGGCGTCCTCCTCGCCATCGTCTACGCTGCGGTCGCCGGTGGGGTCGCCAACATGCTCACCGAAGCGTTCCCGCAGACCGATCCCGCGGCGGACTTCGCACTCGGCCACTTCCCCGTGCTCATCCCGCTGGTCGTCGGCGGCGTGCTCTTCATCCGCTGGGCAGGCTGGAGCGAGCGCGTCTGGCGGACCCCAGCCGCATTCGAGACGACACCGCGTCGGTGGTGGATGCTCGCCATCCCTGTCCTCCTGTTGGCTCAGGCCGTCCTCATCCTCGCTACGATGCCTGCCGAGCGCTGGCAGTTCTGGCTCGTCCTGCTCATTGCGCTCGGCACGGGATTGGTGGGGTTCGGCGAGGAGCTCTACTTCCGGGGGATCCTGCGCGCGTCACTGCTCGAGCGGCACGGGGAGACGCTCGCGCTGGTCGTCACGTCCCTCGCGTTCGGCGCGGCCCACAGCCTCGGGAGCCTGATCGGCGGGGTTCCCCTTGCCCTCACGGCATTCCAGGTCGCGGCCACCGCCTTCGACGGGATGCTCTACTACGGGGTCTTCCTCGCCACGGGCCGTCTGTGGGTGCCGATCGCACTGCACGCGATCACCGATTTCAGCCTTCGCGTCGCGGGCGGCCTGAACGCTGGCCCAAGCGCCGATATCGACCTCGGTCCAGCGACAGCCGTGATCGAGATCGCACTCGGGATCCTCGCGTTCTTGGTGCTCATCAGCTGCATCCGCAGAGATCTCCACCAGCGGCGCAGCGGATCCACCCTCATCGCGAGCTGAAGTCAAGGGGTCTGGAAACTCCAGGGGCGCCTGCGACGCTCAACCGGAACACACCGGGAGCCCACATGACCTCGATCTGGCACGACACCACCGCTCGCCCCATCACGGACCCCTCCGACGAGTTGCCGAGCAGAAGCGACGTCATCGTCGCGGGCGCAGGCATCGCAGGGCTGACCGCGGCGGTCCTCCTCAGCGAGGCCGGGCTGAAGGTCACCCTCGTCGAGGCGCGCACCATCGCAGCGCTCGCGACGGGGAACACCACCGCGAAGTTCTCGCTGCTGCAGGGATCGCAGCTCTCCAGCGTTCGAGCGCAGCGCGGCCACGAGATCGCGGCGGCATACGTCGAGGCGAACAGGCTCGGACTCGACTGGGCGGCAGCGTTCTGCGCCGAGGAGGGTGTGGGCTGGCAGACGAGGCCGGCCGTGAACTTCGCCACGACGAGGTCCGGGGCCAGAAAGGTGGACGAGGAGCGTGCGGTTGCCGAGGAGCTCGGGCTGCGCGTCGAGACCGGCGGACACCATGGGCTGCCCTTCACGGTCGAGAACTTCTTCGCGGTCCCCGGCAACGGGCAGCTCGACCCGTACGAGCTGTCGATCGCGCTCGTCGCCCGGGCTCGCCGGGCAGGCGCGAAGGTCGTGGAGGGTCTGACCGTCACCGCCGCCTCCCAGCACAAGGCGCACGTCGAGGTGCAGGCGACGAGGGCTCCGAACGCCGACCTCGTCTCGCTCTCCGCGTCGCACCTCATCCTCGCCACCGGCTTCCCCGTGCTCGATCGCGGCCTGCACTTCGCGCGCCTCACCGCCCACCGCTCGCACCTAGTGTCGTTCAGATCGGAACGCGAGGTGCCGACGGGAATGTACCTGTCGATGGACTCGGGCGGCCACTCGTACCGTCAGTTCCGTCGCGGCGGCGACGACTACCTCCTCGTCGGCGGGGCAGGACACCAGGTCGGGGCTTCCATCTCGTCACGAGAGCTCGTCGACGCCCTCATCACCCAAGCGCACGAGCGCTTCCCCGGCCTCAGTGAGACCCACCGGTGGGCCGCCCAGGACTACACGAACATCGACGCGACGCCGCTGTCCGGCCCCATCGACCCGCGCGACGACCGCATCCTCGCCATGACCGGGTTCGCGAAGTGGGGCATGACCAACGGCGTCGCTGCCGCCCACGACCTCGCTGCCCGCATCCTCGGCGGGCGGACCGAGTGGATGAAGACCCTCTTCGATCGTGCTCCCAGCGCGAAGGGCACCCTCGGGCTCGCTGAGCGAGGCGCGCACACCGTGGCCCGGCTCACGAGCGAATGGGGCAAGGCACTGAGCCACACCGCCGACGAGGCACCCGCGGAGGGTGAGGGGCGCGTCGGTCGCGACGGAGTGCATCCGGTCGCCACGAGCACCCTCGGCGGGACGACGCGCACGGTCTCGGCCGTGTGCCCGCACCTGGGAGGCGTCGTCGTGTGGAACGACGAGTCCTGTTCGTGGGACTGCCCCCTGCACGCTTCACGCTTCGAGGCGGACGGGACGCGGATCGAGGGGCCCGCCACGACGGGCCTGGCCGGTGCAACATAGGGCGTCTTACAAAGATCGAGTGTCTCCGTTGAGAGGCTTGCTGGGGCTCGAGCTTCCAGTTGCTTTCGAATGTGGAGTGGTCGTTGATCGAGGGTTCGTTGCCCGCCCCGACTGGGATGGTCACTGATGCTCGGACGACGGTCGAGGCAATCGCGTGCCGATATCAGACGGGGATAGCCTGGCGTGATCTTGCCGAGGTGTTCGGCCGTGGTACAGGGTGTGGACCCGGCATGGCTGCGGATGGAAGCTGGGACCGCGCTCTCGCGAAGCTGGCCGCGGCTGCTGACAGCGCGGGTTCGTCCATTGGTCGATCTCGGTCGACTCCACGATCGCTCGCGCATCAGCACGCGACGACGCCACCCGCTACGACAAACTCGCCATCGTCTACCGCGCCGCCGCGATTCTGAACGCGGGGATAGCCTCACCCAGGGCCCTGTCAGACACGCCCTCAGCGCCGCCATCGCCGCCTGCCCCGCCTCCACACCAAGTCCAGCAGCCCATTCCCTGCACCTCAGCTCGTCACGGGCGACGCGGGGATTCTTGAGTGCCGTCGCGGACAGATCGCGACAGGCTGAGTGATCGACCCAGCCGAGCAGCCGGTCGCCATTGGTGCGAGTACATGGACCGTTCCATTTTGGACGGTTTGATGCCAAGCTTCGGTCGGACGCCAACCGTGCCCCGGAAAAGAGATTCGAAAATGAAAACACGTTCACAGGCCTCCTTGCTCCTCACCTCGGTCTTGCTTGCACGAACAGTTGTGTCCGCTCCGAACATGGCCGCCGCAGCAACCTCGGACCCGGCCCTTGAGGCCTGCCAGAACAGAACCGTGTCACCGGTCGACGTGGCTGGCCAAGCAGTACCAGCGGCACAGGTCGTACTCATGGAGAAACAAGTTGCGGACTACTGCAACAGCGGCGGCTCGACGGAGGAAACCCGGAACAGGAGTCGAGCAGCCTACTCCGGCCACGTCTCCGCGTACATCACAGCGAATCCTGGTGATATGCGTATCAGCGGCTACGCAGCAGGGCTCCCGAATGTGGGGCATGAGATCTCCTGCACGTACAAGAAGTCTGGTGGCTCGTGGATGAGTTGCGGCCACGGCGTGGGTCAGACTTCTCTCAGCACATCGACAGTCAAGTTCTGTCCTGTCAAGGGGACCTCTTGGACAGCCATCGCGACGGTCTACCGCAACGGTGCGGCCAAAATCAGCGACTCTACGACTAAGTTCGCAGTGTGAACTCGAATTTGATCAGAGCCGTTGCACTCGAGATTCCTTGCACTGACGACGTGAGCGCCCTCGTGAACTTCTTGGAAGTAACACCCGATCACGTCATCGTTCGACTTCGTTTCGAAACACCGGACCAAGTACCAGGTCGAGGCTCTGGACTGCGCGTTCTGGACAGCTCAGGCAACAACCTGGAGTGGCGCAGCACCATCGGTGGCGGCGACGTATTGAGTCCAGTTGCGGACTACATTTTCGAGAGGACTCGAGGCGTTTCGCTCGGGGATCATGTTGCGATTGGTTTTCAGGGACGATCACTAAACCGCATCGAGCTGGGCGGAATCTAGCTGTTGCGACCTAGAAGATTGTGAACAGCTGACCGTTCGAGGGAAACGACAACCTCCGTGCGGCACGTGGGTTACCACACCCACCTCAAAACACGGAGGTTTCGTGCCCCACGAAAACGCACCCTCATCTCGGAAGGGCGTCGACGACTCGCCAATCCCGTACTCGAACACGGGTGGACGATGCACCGCGCGGTGGAACGCCGCATGGTCGCGTTCAAGTTCTACCAGCACTGGGGACCGCAACGCATGGCCCATGAACTGCGCTTGCATCCATTGCTCGTGAGCCGGGACTGGATGCCGTTGCCGCGCCATCTCGATCAGGCCGCGAACATCACACACCGCAGGACCCGCGCCTACCGCCACAACCCAGGCGAACTCGAGCGCTTCAACCGGGCCCTCGCGAACAAATGGGCGTATCGCCAGCCCTTCGCGAGTAACACGGCCCGACACGACGCTCTTGCGGCCTGGATCGAGCACCACACCACTGAACGGATCCACTCAGGCCACGGGCTCACGCCCGCAGCCGGAGCGTCACCAACCCCGTGACTCAGTACATCTAGTCGACGGCGTCGGCCTTCTCGAACTTCCCCCTGAGCTCATCGAGCTCCAGAGCGTCCGTGGTGACCTGCTTCTTGTCGTCGTAGACGTCCCGGTCGATCTCGTTGGTGGCGTTGGCGACGAGCATGGCGACGAACGTGTCGCCGTTCACGTTGAGGAACGTGCGGAAGATGCCCGCGAACCAGTCGACGGCGATGAGGAGGCCGACAGCCTCAAACGGGAGGCCGAGCGAGGTGGCCAGGAACATGGCGACGACGGGGAAGCCGCCCGGCACGGTGATGGTGCCCATGTTCAGCAGGATGGCGAGGGCCATGCCGAGCACGATCGTCCCGAAGTCGAGGGTGATGCCGCCCGACTGCGCGAGGAACATAACGACGATCATGTAGTTGAGCACGGCGCCGTAGGACCCCATCGTGAGGCCTACCGAGAGCGTGAAGTTGGCGACGGGCTGGCTGACGCCGACCTTCTCGATCGCCGTCTTCAGCACCGTCGGGTAGGTGACGGCAGAGCTGGTCGTCGTGATGGCGATCATCGTCTGATCGCTGAGCTTGGCGGGAAGCCGCGCGGGGTTGAGCCCCGTTCGCAGCCACACGACGATCACGAAGAGCACGAGCAGGATGAGCACCCCGATGAGGGTCGAGCCCAGGTACTTGAGTCCGCTCGTCACGACGGCGAACCCGACGGTGCCCGCGAGGTTCGCGAGCAGGCAGAAGACGCCGATCGGCGCGATGAGCATGACGAAGCGGATCATCGTGAGGACGATCTGCTGGATCTGGTCGAAGAAGTCCAGCACGAGGCGGTTGCCGGTCTTGGCGATGAAGGCGTTGAGCGCGACGCCGAACAGCAGCGAGAAGATGATGATCGGCACCATCGTGGCCGTCGACATGGCCGCGAAGATGTTCGTGGAGACGAAGTTCACCACCGTCTCCTGCCAGCCAGTCGCCTCGGCCGCGGACTCCTGCAGCGCTGGGTCAACCGCGGCGGAGAAGTCGATGCCGGCTCCGGGCTGGAGCACGGCACTGATGCACCAGGCGAGGATCGCGGCGACGACGGAGAAGCCGATCATCCACGTGAAGGTGCGGGCGGCCATCCGGCCCATGCCCGAACCGCTCATGGCCCCTGTCGCGACGATCACCGAGGTCATGACGAGCGGCACGATGGCCATCTGGATGAGCCGGATGAAGAGGTCGCCGACGAACTTGAGGTTCGCCGCCCACTCGCCCACGAGCAGACCGAACACGATGCCGAGGATGGCGGCGGACCCGATCTGGAGGGCGGGGTTCTTCAGAGTTCTCTTCACGGTGTCCTCCGGGCGACTGACGGTGAGCGGCGCAGAGCTGCGTCGGTGCGACCCAAGCTAGGGCCGCCAGAAGCCGCACTTCAGCAGATTGGTAGGACCGTTACATGCTGTTCACGTGGCGCCTCAGGCTGTAACACGCTCTTTACAGGAGCGGCCGCCTCCCGCCGCGAATGGGCCTCCAGTGCGTGCCACACTGAGGACGTGGTGACGGTCGCCACACCGCTCACGCGAGAACAGGTGGCCCCGTGACTGACACGACCGACCGAACCCTCGGTCCGCTTCCGCGCACGCGCGCTCTCATCGCGGACGACATCGTGCTCCACCTCGAACGCCTCATCGTCGGGGGTGATCTCGAGCCAGGGGCGAGCCTGCCTCCGGAGCGCACTCTGGCACTCGAGCTCGGCGTCTCGCGCAATGCGCTCAGGGAAGCCCTGACGCGACTCGAGGGCCTGGGCCTGCTCGAGCGCCGCCACGGGAGCGCCAATCGTGTCAGCCGCGCCATCCCACTCACCGCGACACTCGCCGGCAGGCTCCAAGCGGTGCAGGCGGACTACGACCACTCGGCAGAGTTCCGCGCCCTCGTGGAACCGCGCATCGCACGGCTCGCGGCCGAGCGCATCGACCGGGAGCAGCTGACGACGCTCGGAGAGCTGCTCGCGCGCTCGGCCGACGAGACCGATGCCGACCTCTCCGCCAGACTGGACATCGCCTTCCACACGGCTATCGCGCAGGCCACCGCGAACCCCCTGCTCGCGACGCTCGGCGAGCTCACCGCGTCCTGGACCGTGGAAGCACGCGTGCTCTCGCACCTCGAAGGGCAAGGGCGGAGGGTCTCCCACGACGGCCACTCGCGCATCTTCGCCGCCCTCTCCGCTCGCGACCCGGAAGCGGCCGAGTACGCCATGCGCATCCACCTCTCTGAGATCCGGGACGTCATCGAGCAGGCTCGGAGCGAGGAATCCCCTGCCAGCGCCCACACCGAAGTGCGGGTTGAGCACGGCGGTTCTGGTCCAACCAATCTCGGGCCATCGAAGAGCTGAGGGCAGCCGAGGCAGATTTCACCTCGGGTCATTGCCTTCTTCTCGCTCGTCTCATCCAAAGGTGCTCAGATCACGAGAGTGGATCGTGCCCCTTTGCTTGCTTCAACCGAGCACACCGTGCAGCGCGCCGAATGAGGGAGACCGCGAAAAGCGCAACGGACACCAGGCGGGTGACCACCAGCCCGTCGCCACGGAGCGATGGTGAGGTCGGTATAGGCCTGCACGCAGGGGGACATTTGTCGCATGGTGGTGAACGACGGGTGCTCAGCGCGAGTCACCACGACGAAGAATGGAGGAACGCCCGCTCCGCAAGCTTGGCCTTCAGCCATTCCGGTTGATGTTCCTGAACTGACCTAGGGCATGTCTCCTAAAGATCGTTGAGGTGGATGCGAGCCTGCTGTCGTGTCTCGTTTTCAGACGCTGTCGGATGCTCAGTGGGGTTTTGACGGGACCGGGTTGCCGCTCGCGATTCTGGTCACGCCGGGACAAGCGGGCGACTCCAATGTCCCTTGGACCAGCAAGGTCACCGGAAGCGGCGCGGCTCCAGAGGTGGCCGACCCGTCGATTTTGACCGAGACGACCACCGCGGGCGCAACGTCGTCGAGCGCCGCTCCTGCTACCTCGAGCAATGGCGTGGCCTCGCAACCCGCTCCGACAAACTGGCGATCACCTACCGCGCCGCCGCGGTCCTGGACGCCGTCATCGCTTGGGCAAAACGTTGAGCAGACACGCCCTAGATGACGTTCGTCGCCTGGCTCAAACGGCTTTGAGTGCGAGCGCGGGTTCAATGCGTGCGGCCCGCCTGGAGGGGATCACCGCCGAGAGTGATCCGGCAGCTACTCCCGCGAGGATGGCCAGGGCGGCCCCAACCATGTCAAAGCTCGGGGACCATCCGAGGGCAACGCTGATAGCAACGGTGGCCCCAACCCCCAACGCGACACCGGCCAGGGATCCGGCGAGTCCGATGAGAGTTCCCTCAGTCAGGAACAGGGCGCGGATGTCCCTCCGCGTAGCCCCAACGGCGCGGCGCAGGGCGATCTCCCGAGTGCGCGAAATAACGGTCAAGAACATCGAAATTGAGCTGGTCAAGCAGACGAGCATGAGCAAAATGACGGAGACAAGGAGGACCGTCAGAGCGAGGTCGGCGTTCACACCCTTGGTGAGCGTGCGTATGTCTGCCACTGTCCGCACTTGGGCAGACTCAGGGTGGGCAGGGTCGATTGCGAGCGGTAGGGCCTCCGCGATGCGGGCCGGAAGTCCCGGCTGAGTTCGAACGGTGAGATCCCAACTGAGGTTGGCGGGTTGAACGAAGTCAGCCTGAGATACCAAGACGCTCGTGAGCAAAGTGGGGTCTCTCTCTGCCCCAGTGAGATGCCCCACTACGGTCACAGGTTGCCCGGCTATTTCGATCTCGTCGCCGATCGCGTCAGGCGCGATACCGAGGGAGGTCGCCGCCTCTGGGCCCAAGATCGCCGCCCTGGAACCATCGCTTGCGCTGAAGAGCGCTGTGGCGTGCTCGGGCCAGACTGAGACTTCAGGTGTGGCTAAGAAGCGGTCGTCAACGATACGTGTCGCTACCGCGCTTTCCATCGTGACATCACCAACGTATCGGCGGAGGGTCGCCTCGCTCTCGGAGAGGGCCGCTGAACGGCTGGCGAAGAGCACCCCCTGGAGCTCAGTTGCCCGTTCAGCAGCCTGCAGCGATGCTCCTGCATTGGGGAGTCGAACGACGACTTCGTCAAGTGCCGCAGCGCTGAGCGTTTCGGAGACTTGGTCGGCTGCTGTCGCTGTCAAGTTTGCCGCGACCACCAGTCCGGAAATGGCGACCACGAAGGCGACGAGGATTGCGAATGAGCGTACGGGGGCAAGCAAAAGCGATGTGAGAGCTTCCGGCAAGTGCCACCCGCGGAGACTGCGCGTTCTTGGGGTCTTTGGGGCAGGGTCGAGGCCAGCCAGTTGGCCGCAGTCGACAACCGTTGCCGGCGTCTGCGATGCGACTGATTGATCGGAGACGACTTGCCCGTCTTCGACTCGTACAACGCGTTCTGCAACTCGCGCGACTTCATCCGAATGTGTCACTACGATGACGGTCACCCCGGACGCGTTGAGCATCTCCAGGTGCCCCAAAACGAGCCTGGTGTTCTCGGAGTCCAAATTTCCGGTTGGCTCATCGGCCAACAGAATCACGGGCTTGCCGGCCACGGCCCGTGCAAATGCGACCCGCTGTCGTTCACCTCCGGACAGGGTTCCTGCAAGTTGAGATGACTTCCTGATGAGACCAAATTGATCGATCGCGGAGCTCACCAAATCCACTTGCTGGTCTTGGAGTATGCCTCTCATACGGAGTGGCAAGGCGACGTTTCTAGCTACCGATTCCTCGGGGAGCACGAAAGAATCCTGAAAGACGAAACCGAACGTCTGCGAGCGCAGTCTGTCGCGCTCGCCTTCAGTCAGGCCGCTAGTTTCAACCCCGTTGATCCTCAACTCACCGGAAGAAGGTGTGTCCAGGAGTCCGAGCAGGTTAAGAAACGTGGACTTTCCTGCTCCGGATGGACCGACGATCGCAACGAACTCACCTCGCTGTATTTTGAGGGAGACTCCTCGAAGTGCAGGTGCATCCGTTGTCGCATACACCCGGTGTACGTCCGTCGCCTCAAGGACGTTCAAGGTGTGATCCTCACCGAATCACCCGGTTCGAGCCCGACCTCTGAGATCTGTGCCCAGCCTGATCCCGTTGAGAGCACCCCTATGTCAACGCGCTCGCCGGCCTCAAAGTTGGTAGCAGTATCGACGATCACGTGCGGACTACCGGAGGCGTCTCTTATGGCTGTGAGCGGGATTGCAAGCACCGGAGAGGAAGAGCCCTCTGGACTCATCTGAACGACCGTTCCTTCCGGCAACGCGTTCCAACCATCAGGGAGCGCCACAGTCGCTTCTCTGCCAGCGGGAGCGCCGCTTGTATCTGACGACGAGTCAGGGATCACGAGTTCCCCAATGCTGAGCACGGTTCCCGCTGCATCCTGCACCCCAGGGGCGCTCAGAACCACCGCTGTTCCCGCGATGAAATCCCCCTCATCGACCACAGAGACATTGAGTTGAATTTCTTTCGAGGCCGCGGAGAGCTGGGCAAGGGGTTCCTCGGCACCGGCCAAATCACCGACAGCTGCGATGGAGTCAACGGTCACATCGTTGCCCATGAGCTGGACGATCTCAGTCACTGGAACATACGAGTAACGGATGGGTGCCGTGTTCTGAGAGGGTGCCGGAGAAGCTGTTGACGTGGGTGGTGGACTGCTGGCCGCCTCCTCGGTAGGAAGTGCATACCCTCTGGTTTCCCAAAGTTCCTCTGCTGCGGACATGGAGTTTGCGCTGAAGAACTCGTCGACATCGTAGTCGCCCGGAACGAGGGCAGACAGGGCGCGTTCAAACGCAAGCACATCGGATCCTGTGTCCCCTACCCGCAGAGGTCTGTAGAGCGGAGAGTCGACCCGGAGCGCAATCATGGGTCGCCCAGCCACCGCGAGTACAAGACTGCCGCTCGAGACGGGTGTCCCAACAGACACCCCTGTCGCCGTGACGTAAGGAATGACCCCCGGATCCTCAGCGGGAACGTACATCACGTCTGTTTTTCGACCTGGAGCAACACTTCCCTGAGCCACGGTCGTCTCTTCCACGACGCGGATCTCAACGGGCGCGTTCACCGGAGCAGGTTCAGTGACGTCTAGGCCCTCTGCAGCCGGTGAACGCGGAACAAGTAGCCCGGCTGCAAACCCCGCTGCAGCTATAAGCGCCGTTACCGAGGCAAAAACGATCGCTAACTTGAGCCTCGCAACCCGCGGAAGCTTTACTCGTGGCGCATCCTCCGGTTCAGGAGTGCTCCCCGATGATGTTTCGAGCTTGTTCAATGATTTCCTGTTGCTTCTCAAGAGAGCTATTCAGTGCTGTCTGTTGGTCGGCAATGAGGGCCGCCTGGTACTGGGACTCGATGTCGGCCAGGCGTTGGATTCGGCCCGTTGAGTCACTGCATGTCGCCTCAACGACTGCTGCGCGCAGTGCCCCCTCAGCATCTGCGGGCACGACTGGCCCAAGTGCTTCCCTGTCGGCGACGAAGCCGGCATCTTCGATGCATTGGTACCACTCGTCGTCGGCAGCCTGCCATCGGGCGTCACTCTGAGCGAGTTCGAAGGCTGTCGAAGCGATCGATGACGCCAAATACGTCTCGGCGTCCTGACCGTCGGCAGCCATTGCGTCTCGAGTGACCAACGGCAGATACTTCACTGTGCCGCATTTGTCAGCCGCGAGCATGTCGGCCTCCGAGAGTTCCGAAAGAGGATCCGCGTACTTCTCCCCGGGCGGGAGGGCGTATCCATAGGCTGCGGCCTCGTCAACGTCCCAGAGTCCGTAGCGCCTCTCTGGCATTGCTGCTCTCTCTGATACGGGAACGGTAGGGACGGTGTACTGGCCACCGTTCTCGTTCACGCAAGCCTTGAACTCCAGATGGAACGCCTGGTCGATGAGGTCAGCGTCTTTGTCAGTCATGAGATAGGCGTCGAGCGGGTACGAGATCTGATGCAGCGAGTAATCGACGGTAGCGCGGACATCCGAGAATTCAGAGATATCCACCTGAGAGAAGGAAGGTGCTGTGGGGGGTTGAGTGTTGTCGGTTTCGCCAGCACAGCCTGCGAGAGCCGCGAATGCGGCGACGCTCAGGAGAGCGCCGCCGCACCGGACTGACGATCTGTGGCTCACTTAGAGCTCGAGATGATGTTGTCCATTCCCACCATGGGCAGGTACGAGTACATGCTGTTTGGGTGGGTTTGAATGCTCTTGCCCTTGAAGTTGTTGTGCTCATAGAGCATGTAGTAGCTGGAGGTGCGGTTGTTCATGCTGGAGATTTCGTCGTTCCAGAAGTCGTAGTGCATCCATGCAAACGATCGCCCGGCGACGTTCGTGATCGCACCATCGAAGTTGACCTTCTCCCAGACACAGTGGTGCCCTACGGAGCATGAACCAGTGCCGGCAGACGCGGGCGCTGCGAACACAACCGCGCTTGTTGCAAGGCCGGCCGTGACTGCCGCGGCCGCCAGAACCTTCTTCAACGACTTCATTTCGCTCTTCTCTTTGAGGTGGGTTCAGGCTCTCGACCTGGACCGAGCCAAGTGCGCTTCTGGACCGGGCCATAATATCGGGCGCGTAACGAATCTGTCAATTTTCTATGAATACCCACGAGTTCTGCGGTTGCCCCTAGCGGGCCTAGTCAAGCTAGGGGCTTCAACCGCCGGGACTCCGGGACTCTCGGCATGGAAATCGGCGACGAACTGATCTACCGAGTCAAGGACTCGGACGAGTCTCAGCGCGTTCAGCTCTTGGCGGTTGAGAACGCGAAACGTCCGAGTCGCTTTCCTCGAAGCACCTGTCGGCGAGAAGCAGGAGCTACCCGTGCCGGGTGTTCGTCTGCGTGGACCATGGGCATCCGTGGCCGAGCATGACGAGCCCATGGTCAACTGGGATCGACTGCCTCGAGTCGAAGCCCGTGAAGCGGATTGCGCTCGTTCGCGCTTGAGCGGCGGTCGAGGACGTTCTTCTGCAGCAGACTGAAGAACGATTCCATGGCCGCGTTGTCACCCGCTGCTCTCACTCGTCTCATCGAACCGCCGCGACCGCGAGGGACGACTTCCTGCGGTCGCTGATCGGATCGGCCAGTCAACGGTAGTGCGGCAGGCGAGCGATCTTCAGTACCCGGCACGTCACCGCGACAGGCACCCGGACCGGCGACGTCTTCGCGGCCAGCTCGCGGATGAGCGGGTGGATCATTGTGCGGAGCCCGGAGCCGCCGAGCTTGAGGTTCGCCTGCGACAGATGCGCTGCAGCCTTCCTCAGCACCTCGTTCTCCTGCCCCAGCAGCCGGATCCGTTACTTCGCCTCACGCAGCTCGTCCGCTTCCGCCATGGTCGCACCGGGCCGCGTTCCGGCCTCGACATCAGCTTGGCGCATCCAGTTCTGCAGGCACGTCTCGCTGATCCCTAAGTCCACCGCGACCTTCCGCAACGGCACACCCGGATCCCGATCACGCGCAACCGCGACGACACCCTCACGGAACTCGCGGGATAGGGCTTGGGCAAGATGACATCCTCAAAGCGGCACCCTCAGGCACCACAGATCAGGTGTCACCTATCCGCTCAGCAGACCCACCCGACCACCGGCGAGATCCTCGCCCAAGGCACCATCAACCCGAACCGCGACTACCAATCCGAAAACAAAAATCCCCCTCCCGAAGGAGGGGGATAATCGCCGAAGCGCGGGCACATCCGTCTACGATGTCCAGACACTTCACAATGGCGGTGACGGTGGGATTTGAACCCACGGTAGAGTCGCCCCTACACAACATTTCGAGTGTTGCACCTTCGGCCGCTCGGACACGTCACCGTGAGGAATCTTATACCGAGACCAGGGGTGCGCCGCAAATCGAGCCGCCCAGGCGTGTTCTCGAGAGACCAGCCGAGGGCGGGCTCCTAGACGATCGGGATCTGGAACGTCTCGGTGAAGGGCGGCAGCGCCACCGTCGACACGTAGGAGACGTTGGCCCCTGACGGTCCGGTGACGCGGAAGTTCGCGACCAGTGTGGTGACACCGGAGTCGACGGTGGCGGTGAAGCTGCCGTCTCCGTTGTCCGTGAGGACACCGCCCGTGATGGCCGTGTTCACGATCGTGACGCCGGCATCCGGCGTGATGACCACGGTGGAGTTGTCGGGGAGCACGGAGTCGTTGCCGTCTCCATCATCGCCCGTGAGCGTGAACCGGGCGACGTTCCCGCTCACGACGCTCGTCGACCCACCCGTGTACCAGGTGTTCGCGAGGGGAGCGGGCGTCGAGGCCACGGCGATCGGCGCCGCTACCGTGATGGCTACGGCCGGGACGGACCAGGCTGCGCCGGCCAGAAGGGTGCGACGGGAAGTGCTGTCAGAAGACACGAGGATCCTGTTCGAGAGGGGGAAGCACGCAGGGAGATGGACGAGTCGGCAGATGGGGAATCGGCTCGGCCAGGTGGATAATCGCACGCGCGAGAGAATTCGCGTTGCCCCTTGTATTTTGACGACACAAAACGTAGGAGCCGCGACAGGTCTACCGACGCGTTCCGGTCTCGATCAGGTGCACAGCTCCCACGTCGATACGGAGATCAAGCGTGCAGGCGGCCCGGCCAGGCCCGCGGAGCTCCTCGCCGTCGGCGTAGACGAGCACGCCCTTCGGCACCAGCACGCGGATGCTCGTCAGGCGCTCGAAGGTGACGGCCGGGAGGCGCGTGTGCAGGCCGACCATGGCGAGTGGGAAGAGCGTGAGCAGCCCGATCCGCGGGAGCCCGCCGACGACGAACAGATCGAGGAGTCCGTCGTCGATGACCGCGTGCGGCGCGACCGCGATGCCCCCGCCGATCGACGAGCCGTTCAGCACCGTGAGCATCTCGGCGGCGACCGACTCGGCAGGGCCGCCGTCGATCCGAACAGCGAACTCGAGTGGCTCGAAGCGCCGCACGGATTCCAGCAGGGCGGCGACGTAGCGGGCCGTCCCAGGCAGCCGCCGCAGTTCATTGGCGCGCCGATTCACGACGGCGTCGAAGCCGATGTTGACCGAGTTGACGGCCACGTGCTCGGTGCCGTCGACCATCAGTCGCATCGCGTCGACGCTCCGAGTGCTTGCCGTGCCGGTGCGCAGCGCGGTGAGCATCCGCTCGATGCCGACTGCTGGCGCGCCTCGTTCGATTCCGGCGGCTCGAGCGAAGTCGTTGCCCGTGCCAGATGGCACGACCCCGAGGGGGACCTCGGTGCCCGCGACGAGGCCGGCCCCCATCGACACCATGCCGTCCCCGCCCTGCACGATGAGCGCATCGGGGCGACGCTCCCCGGCGAGCTCGGCCGCAGCCTGGCGTCGCAGCTCCTCGAACGAGTCGGCCGCCACGAGCACGACCTCGAGATCCGGCGAGGAGACGGCACCCGCTCCCCCGGCGAGGCGCCTGCCGAGGTGCGCGGATGCGCCCAGCCCAGCCGTCGGGTTCACCACGTACAGGACTCTCTGCGCTCGCACGTGCCCATTCTGCACGCACCAGGTTCCCGCGCATCCTCACCCCGCACTTCGCGGCCCGCGAATCGCGCCGCCACGGGCCCGCTGACGCGCCAGTGTCGGTGGTGCCACCTAGCCTTGGCACATGCCTCCCAAGACCAAGCAGCAACCAGCGTTCAAGTGCACCGAATGCGGCGCATCGTCGCTGAAGTGGTACGGGCAATGCCCCGAGTGCCAGGCCTGGGGCACCCTCGTCGACCGCTTCGAATCGCAGACCGCTGGCCGCATCCAGGCGGCCACGATCAGCGAGTCACGCGCCGCACGGCCGATCACCGAGGCGCCCATCGACAACGTCGCCCACCGCCCGACGGGCATCGGCGAATTCGACCGAGTGCTCGGCGGCGGCTTGGTTCCTGGCGCCGCCATCCTGCTGAGCGGCGAGCCCGGCGTGGGCAAGTCCACGATCCTCCTCGAGCTCGCGTCACGCGTCGCAGCCAAGGGCACGACCGTGCTGTACGCGTCGGCAGAGGAGTCCGTGAACCAGGTGCGGATGCGCGCCCAGCGCACCAACGCGCTCCATGACACCCTGTACCTCGCGAGCGAGACCGACCTGTCGACCGTCCTCGGCCAGATCGAGCGTCTCGACCCGGGCCTCATCATCGTCGACTCCGTGCAGACCGTCGCGAGCGACACCGTCGACTCGCTCGCCGGCCAGCCCAGCCAGGTGCGCGAGGTCGCATCCGCCCTCATCCGAGTCGCGAAGACCAGGGGCGTGCCCGTCATCATCGTCGGCCACGTCACGAAAGACGGCACGATCGCGGGGCCCCGACTGCTCGAGCACCTGGTCGACGTCGTCGCCCACATCGAAGGCGACCGCCACACGGCGCTTCGCTTCGTGCGCACCATCAAGAACCGCTTCGGCCCCACGGACGAGGTGGGCTGCTTCGAGATGACCGGCGAGGGAATGACGGAGGTGCCCGACCCGTCAGGGCTGTTCCTCAGCGAACGCCCCGAGCCGGTCAGCGGCACGTGCGTGACCGTCGCGCTCGAAGGGCGACGCGCCCTGCCCGTCGAGATCCAGGCGCTCGTGCAGAAGACCAACGCCCCGAACCCGCGCCGCGTCACCAACGGCGTCGACACGAGCCGGGTGGCCATGCTGCTCGCCGTGCTCGAACGACGCACGAAGCACAAGCTCTCGGAGTACGACGTCTACGTGTCGACCGTCGGCGGAGTCAAGCTGCAGGAGCCTGCGGCCGACCTCGCCATCGCCATTGCCATCGCCTCCTCGATCCGCAACCGGCCCGTGCGCGACGGCACCGTCGTCTTCGGCGAGGTGAGCCTCGCCGGAGAAATCCGCCGTGTGGCATCCGCCAACCTCCGAGCGGCCGAGGCCAAGCGCATGGGCCTCGCCCACGTCGTCGACCCGTCCATCGGCAGCATCGACCGCGCCCTCACTGCCGCGCTCGGCAACTGAGCACCGGGCGCTCCCTCGGAGCGCGAGAAGCCCACAGGCTCGAGGAGCCCAGAAACGCGAGTAGGCCCGGAGCGATGCTCCGGGCCTACCTGCTCGTCGGCCGATGGCCGACTCAGTGCTGCGTGCGCGTGCTACGCGTCGCTGCCCGCGCGTCGGCGGAGCAGGATCGCGGCGCCACCGGCGACGAGGAGCGCAAGCGCGCCCGCGATAGCCGCGAACATGGCGTTCTCGTCAGCTCCGGTCGTGGCGAGGGCGCCGTCAGCGGCATCCGCCGTCGGAACCGGCGCGGCCGTGGCAGTGGCCGTCGGCTCAGCCGTCGCGGTCGGAGTGACAGAGACCGTCGGTCCAGGCGTCGAGGTCGGCGCCGGCGACTCAACCAGGGGAGGCACGATCACGGGAAGGGAAGCAACCGAGCCGGATTCGCTGGCGAGGAACGCGAGACGCGTCTCTGCAGCGTTCGCCAGGCCGTTCTCAGGAACAGTGAACGTGAACTCGACCTGGTTCGGCGTTGCCAGGTCGACCGTCTGCGCCCCGAGCTCCATCTGGCCGATCCAGCCGACGATCGACAGGTTCTGCGTGAACCCGAGCGAGGTGAGGTTGAACTTCGAGACGGTCAGCGTGTAGGTCTCGCCCGCCACGAACGTGTTGCTCTCTGGCAGTCCGACGATCTCGATTCCGTTGCGCTTCGTGTCCGGCGTGACACCCGCAGCCGAGGCTGCAGTCTCGCTGCGAATCCAGCTCACGAACGCGTCCAGGTCGATGAGGCCCGTGTCCTGCACGCCGACGTTGTTCTTCAGCGAGTGGAAGTTGTCGCCACCAGCCGCGAGGAAGGTCGGCATGACGAGGTTGTACGTCTCGTCGGGCTTCACGGGCTCATCGTCGATGGAAAGGCCCACGATGCGGTCCATGCGGGGGCGCGAACTGTCGAAGATGTAGGTGAAGTTGTCGCTCAGACCGAGCTGCAGGTAGGGGCGTGAGGGCACCTCGCCGGTGGCTGTCAGCTGCCACTGCTCCTCGAGCACGTTCTTCACGTCGACGCCCTTGAGGGAGACGACCGAGAGGTTGTTCGCGAACGGAATGACCGTCGCCGCCTCCTTGTAGGTGATCTGGCCGTCGTTGTCGAGCAGGTCGGCGCGCAGACCACCCGGGTTCATGATGGCCGCGTCGACGTCGCGTCCGGTCGCTGCAACCGTCTCGAGCATCGATTGCGACATGCTGCCGCCGAGCGAGGACTCGTCCGCGCGGTTGTCCTCTGTCGTGACCACACCGCCCGAGGTCGTTCCGTCCTCGGCGACCGCGAGGGTGCCCGGCTCGTACTCCTTGCCTCGGGACAGATCGCCGGTCTGGGTGCCGATGACCTGGGCACCGAGCACGTCGGCTTCGGCGACAGCGGCGTCCCGGATGCTGCGGACCTCCGCGATCCGCGGGTCGCTCTCCAGCGCTGCTGGCACAGCTTCAAGGGTCGGGACGACCGAGCTCTCCGACTTGGTCACGTTGCCGGATGCGTCGACGGTGAGTGCGACCTGGGCAATGTTCTCCGCGTACTGCCCGGCCTGGATCACGGGGCGCGTGGACGCCCCGTTGGGGGCGTCGTAGGCGTACTCGCGGTGCGAGTGAGCGTTGAAGATCGCGTCGACCTCCGGGGCGGTGTCCCGCACGATGTGACTGAAGACCTCAGCCTCCTCATTCGTCTCGAGCGGCACATCGCTGGCTGGTGCGCCCTCGTGGTACGAGGCGATGATGACATCGGCGGCTTTGCTCGCGGTGAGCTCTGCTGCGACCTCGTTCACTGCCTCGACGGGGTCGCCGAAGGTGACGCCCGTGATGCCGTCCAGCGACACGAGCGTCGACGTCTCCTCGGTGACTGCGCCGATGACGGCGACCTTCAGGCCGTCGACCTCGAAGATCGCGTGCGTGTCGAAGGGGTGCGAGCCGTCTTCGAGCGTGACGTTCGCGGCGAGGTCCGGCCCGTCGGTGGCGGGGGCGATGCGGCCGGTTGCATCGTCGATGCCCTGGTCGAACTCATGGTTGCCCTGCGTCCACGCGTCCACGCCGATCGCGTTCAGGACATCGATGGTCGGCTGGTCCTGCTGGATCGAGGACTCGAAGATGCTCGCCCCTACGGCGTCGCCGTTCGAGATGACGAGGCTGTTCTCTTCCCCGAAGCCCTGCTGCGCCTGCAGCACGGTCGCCGCGAACAGGTCGGCGTCGAGGAACCGACCGTGGAAGTCGTTGAAGCCGATGAGGTTGATCTGCGTCGCGCCGGCGGTTGGCGTGATGAAGCTCGGCGAGAGGACGGCGGCTTGAGCTGGTGCCGCGAAGGCAGACACAAGAGCTGCCGTGCCGAGAACGGCAGCGGCAGCGGTGGCGCGCTTGCGAGTGGGCGTCGTCATGAGTCTCCTGGCGATCGACGAAAGGACTGAATCGTGCGGAACGTGAGGATGCTCTCAGCTCACACTGTCTTCAAGGTTAACGTTCAGGAGATTTTCGCGAAAGCCCCCGGGCACCCCGCGCGAGTCAGTCGAGAACGAACGTCGCCGGCTGCGACGCGATGCCGTTGACGCTCACGACGAGCTGGTAGTAGGCACCCCCGGCCACCGCATCCGCCCTGTCGGTCCCGCACGTGTCGAGCGAGGAACGCTCGCGCACCCAGGTGATGGGAGGGGCTGTCACCGACTGTCCAGCACCGATCGTGACGATCTCGTCAGCTGGGTCGGTCTGACAGTGCGACGACACCCAGATCACGTCGGCGCCGCTCGAGATCGTGTAGACCTGCACGGCCGTGCCGACGTTCATGACACACGCCTCGCCGCCCGTGTTGGTGATCGAGAGCGACAGCTGAGGCTGCGCGTCAGGCGCGTAGTTCGGCGCGTCGAGCATCGCCGAGACGACAAGTTCAGGGGCTGCGCACTCGGCAGGCCCCGTCGGGGTGGGTGTGGGCGTTGGCGTCGCCTCGGCCGCCCCACCATCGCCGCTTGACGCGGTCGAGGTGGACGACGCCGTCGGCGCAGTGGATGTCGGGGCATCGCCAGGGTCGCCAGAACCGGTCCCGAAGAGGCTCGCGATCCCCCAGACGAGCGCCCCGACGACAAGCACGCAGACGATGAGGAGCGCCAGCCGCCGACGGCGGTAGACGGCCTTGCTTGGTCTGCGGGTCGAACTCACTCGCCAAGGGTACGGACCCGTCCTTGGGACTCCCGTGAGGCGCACCGTGCGGCTCCGGCGACGCGCCCGAGGAGCCCGTCGCGGCGGCAGGGATGCCCCTTTACAGCACCTTCAGCATGCGCGTGTTGCCGAGCGTGTTGGGCTTGACGTGGGCGAGGTCGAGGAACTCCGCAACGCCCTCGTCAGGCGAGCGGCGCATCATCTCGTAGGTCTCCGCATCCACGATCTGCTCGCCGACCGAGACGAAGCCGTGCCTCTCGAAGAAGCCCGTCTCGAAGGTGAGGCAGAAGAGGCGCTCCAGGCCCAGTTGACGCGCATCCGCCATCAGCCGATCGAGGATCACGTGCCCGACACCCGTGCCGCGAACCGAGTCCGCCGTCGCGATGGTGCGCACCTCGCCGAGATCGCGCCAGAGCACATGCAAGGCGCCGCAGCCGACCAGCTGCCCACGCTCATCGACCGCCACCCGGAACTCCTGCACCGCCTCGTAGAGCGTGACGAGCTCCTTTCGCAGGAGCACGTTTCGGTCGACGAGCGGCTGAATGAGCTCGCTGATGCCCACGATGTCGTGCGTGGTGGCCCGCCTGATGGTGATCTCCTGCATCCGACCAGCGTACGCGCGGCCGCACGGGCAGGACGCTCAGGGCGACAGCACGGGTAACATCACGGACATGCGCCTTGGAGTTCTCGACGTCGGATCCAACACCGTCCACCTCATCGTGGTCGACGCCCACCCCGGTGCGAAACCAGTCCCCGAGACGTCCCAGAAGAGCGTGCTGCGCCTCATGCGCTACCTGCAGGCCGATCGCTCCATCTCCGACGAAGGCGTCGCGAAGATCATGGAAGCCATGCACCGCGCCGCCGACGCCGTGAAGAAGAGCAAGCTCGACCACTTCATGCCCCTCGCCACCAGCGCCATCCGAGAAGCCAAGAACGGGCCGGAGCTGCTGAAGCGCATCCACCGCGAGACCGGCATCGACCTGCAGGTCATGAGCGGCGAAGAGGAGGCGCGCACGACATTCCTCGCGGTGCGCCGCTGGTTCGGCTGGGCCGCCGGGCGCATCATGCTCGTCGACATCGGCGGCGGATCCCTCGAGCTGGCCGTCGGCGACGACGAGCTCTCCGAGCACGCCATCTCCGTGCCGCTCGGAGCGGGCCGCAGCACCGTCAACTTCCTGCACAACGACCCGCCGACCGACGATCAGGTCGAGGAGCTGCGCAAGTACGCACGCAAGCTCATCAAGGAGGCAGCGGAGACCTTCGAGGGTGGAGCCCGACCCGACCAGTTCGTGGGCTCGTCCAAGACCATCCGCTCCCTCGCGCGCCTCGCCGGCTCGTCCATCGACGGCATCGGCGCGGGCCAGCGCACCACCCTGCAGAAGTGGCAGCTCGACGACTGGGTGCCCCGCCTCGCGAAGCTGCACTCCGAGGCACGCCCCGCGCTCCCTGGCATCACCACCGACCGTGCCCTGCAGATCGTCGCCGGCGGCGTCGTCCTCTCCGAGGTCATGCACGTCTTCGACATCAAGCAGCTCGACGTGTCCCCGTGGGCTATGCGCGAGGGTGTCCTCCTCGACTACCTGGACCGCCTCCCTCACTGAGCACCCGGCGTCACCGCCGCTGCCGCGGAACGTGCTTCGGGATCTGCCACCCCATGAGGGCCGCGCCCACGAAGCCGAGGACCCCGAGCATCCCGGACGTGAACGAGATCGACACGACAGCGGTGGCCACCGCCACGATGACGGGCACGGATGCTGCTGACGAGTCGGTGATGAGTCTCCAGGCCCCGAGGAACGGGGCCGGATCCTGACGCGGCGCGAGGTCGGCGCCGAGCGTCATGAGGATGCCCGAGCCGATGCCGTTCGCGAAGCCAAGCCAGATGGCGAGCACCGTGAACCACTGCTGAGAGGCGTCGCCGACAAGATCGTGCGTGAAGGCGAGCGTCAGGAAGCCCGCGCCGAGGCCGAGCAGCGCGGGCACGGCGCCCCACACTCGCCCGAAGCGATCCATGACCCAACCGGACACGAAGAAGAGGGCGAAGTCCACACCAGCGCTCACGCCGATGACGAGCACCGCTGTGGCGGTGTCCATGCCGATCGACAGCGCCCACAGCGGCAGCATCACGTTGCGCGCCGCCCGCAGCGCGGCCATGATGCCCGCGCCCGTCCCGAGGCGTACCAGCACGCCCGCGTTGGCGCGGATCGTCGCGAACACGCCGAGGCGTGCGGGCACGCCTTCCACCGCACCCGCCGCGCCAGCCAAGACCGGCGTCTTCGCGGAATGCGACGGGCGTGCGACCGTCTCGGGGTCAGGTGCGAACAGCAGGATGAGCGCGGCCACCGCACCGCACACGACGAAGACCCAGAACCCGTACTGGGGAGCATCGAACAGGACGAGGATCCCGGCGATGATGAACGGCCCGACGAAGAAGCCGGCGCGGAACACGCCGCCGAGCGTGGACAGCACTCTCGCCCGGTAGCGCAGTGGCACGTAGGTCGTGAGGAACGCGTGCCTCGCGAGGTTGAAGTTCGCGGCGGAGATGCCGATGATGACGACACCGACGAGCAGCATCCAGGGCGCAACGGCGAACGCGCAGAGCAGGATGCCGATGAGGCTCACCCCGAGGGCGGCGAGCATGGCACGCTTCTCCCCCAGGCGCTGCACGACGGCACCTGCGGGAAGATCGCCGATCATCTGACCGATCATGAGCGACCCGGCGATGAACCCGGCCAGCTCGATGCCGGCTCCCAGCGAGACAGCCACGGTCGGGATGATCGGGATGATCGCGCCCTCCCCGATCGCGAAGACGAACGACGGCAGCAGCGCCAGCAGTGTCACCTGCGCGAGCGTGGCTTCCTTCTTCGGCTTGCCGTTTGACGAGGGGGACGCGGATGCAGGCACGCGTTCCAGCGTAAGCCCGTCCGGTCGTGCGCCGGACAGGGGCCGCCGGCACTGCACACTTGCTTCGTGCTCTTGCAGTGTCATTGACGACACTGTGTGACGCACACTATGGTGTGAGTCATGGGCACAGAAGAAACGCACGACATCCACCTGCAGGAGCTCCGCAGGGGCACCGTCGTGCTCGCATGCCTTCGCCTCCTCTCCGAGCCTGGCTACGGCTACGGCCTCCTCGAAGCACTGCAATCCCGCGGCTTCGACACCGATGCCAACACCCTCTACCCGCTCCTTCGCCGCCTGGAGAAGCAGGGCCACCTCACGAGCGAGTGGAACACCGACGAGGCGCGACCTCGCAAGTTCTATCGCGCCAGCCCATCCGGTGCCGCACTCGCCGCCGCGATGACCACCGACTTCCGCTCCCTCGCCCAGGCGATCGAGCACCTCCCAGAAGGGGCCTGACATGACGACCATCACCGACACCCTGACCGAGCGCTACGTGAGCGCCGCCATGCGCACGGTGCCCGACGACCAGCGCGCCGACCTCGAGGCCGAGCTGCGCGCCTCCATTCGCGACCTCGTCGATGCGCGAGTCGAATCCGGTGAGGCGGGAGACGCCGCCGAGGTGGCCGTGCTCACCGACCTCGGCGACCCTGAGCTGCTCGCAGCCAGCTACACCGACCGCCGGCTGTTCCTCGTGGGGCCTCGCTACTACCTCATGTGGTGGCGGCTCCTGAAGACCCTGCTGTGGATCGTCCCGGTGTGCGCGGCTTTCGGTGTGGCGATCGCACAGACGCTCATCGGCAGCACCATCGGCGAGATCATCGGCGAGGTTGCGGCGGTCACCTTCAGCGTCATCATCCACGTCTCGTTCTGGACGACCCTGGTGTTCGTGGTGCTCGAGCGCTCCGGTGGCCAGTCCAAGCCGGAGCAGTGGAGCGTCGCCGACCTGCCGGAGATCCGCCAGACCGGTGCCGGCAGATCAGAACTCATCGCCTCGCTCGTGTTCCTCGCACTCGGGACCGGCGCCGTCATCTGGGACCGCTTCATCGGGTTCGTGCCGACGCAGCCGGGCCTGTCGTTCTTCGGCCACGACCTCTGGCCATGGTGGGCCCTCGCGCTGCTGGTGCTCTTCGTGCTCGAAGCCGCCTACAGCGTGGCGCTCTACCGGACGGGCCGCGTCACGCTGCCCCTGGCATGGGCCAACGCAGTGCTCGCGGTCCTGTTCATGTCGTTGCTCCTGACCACCCTGGGTCGCGGTCTGCTGCTGAACCCTGACTTCTTCGCCACGATCATCCCGAGCAACGACAGCGCGGCGACGGTCACCACCATCGTCACCGTGATGATCGCCTTCGGAGTCCTCGCCACCAGCGTGTGGGACATCTGGGACGGTTTCCGCAAGGCCACCCGCTAGAGCGCCCCCACCGCCTCCTGCCTCCGCCCTTCCCCCTCCGGCCTCCCCCTCCCGGCCTCCCGCCTCCCCCTCCCGGCCTCCGGCCTCCCGCCTCCCGCCTGCCACCCTCCCGTCTCGAAGAGTGAGCCAGATGCACCCGTTCGCCTCGGCGAGCGTGTATCTGGCTCACTCTTCTGCCCGCGGCTCCTGCCCAGCCAGCTCCACCAGCCGTCGGCGCCTGAGCTCGTGCGCGTAGGCGACGAAGGCATCAGGGGTCGGTTCGAGATCGTCGACGGTGAGACGTTCGTCGCGCCAGCCGAGCATGCGAAGCAGACGTGGGCGCTTGACGTCCTTGCGGAACTGCCGCTTGTCGACGCGGTGTCCGTCGCCGTCGAAGTCGTAGAGGATGCGCGCCTCGAGGTCCGCTCCATCCGCTCTCGCCAACTCGACGCCGTTGTGGACGATGGAGAGCTGCAGAGTCAGCTCCGGATAGCCGGACTCGTGCAGGTGGAAGCGCATCGACGTTTCGTAGGGGGACTCGACTCCGGCTCGAATCATGGGGGTCACCCGACGGAGCCGCGCGCTCCCCGTTCCCGGAGACCAGCGGTTCGCGGACTCGACGAGCTGCTCAACACTCGAGAGCGCAGTGAACCATGTGCGGTTCGGATAGTTGTCGGCTTCCGTGACGAGTGCGTCGCCGACCGCCAGCAGGTCAACCTCGGAAAGGTCCCGCGCGAGTAGGCAGTAGAGGAGCTCGGGCGGCGTGCACGGTACGCCATTGACCATCTGCAGATCGAAATGGCGTTCTGGCACTCCACGCGCCTGCACCCCAGCCGCCTTCGGACGGCAGCTCCCTTGCGGCACGATGACGTCGACGGTCGTGTCACGCAGCAGGCGAAGGGGCAACGGCAGCCCGCGCAGCAGTGCCGTGGCGCGCGGTCCGAACGCCTGTTCTGGCCGGAGCCGAGGGACATAGGCAAGGATGCGTCGCCGCTGCCGAAATCGGAGGCCTTGGAACTCGTCGAGCAGACCGCCAGGCGCCTGATTTCCACCGGGAGGCGACTTGGGCGGAACCTGACGAACACCGTAGAAGGGGCGCTCGAGCCCCGTGTTGCTCAACGATCCCCGCCCGACGCCCGCCTTGCGAGCGTCCGCAACACTGAGCGCCTTCGCCCCGAGCGCGGCGCGCAGAGGCTGCCGGGGACGCCAGGGCGTGCTTCCCTCTGGCCTCTGTCGGGCGTCCTTGGGTTCTCCCATTGCACGAGCGTAGAAGCAGCAGCCACTCCCGCGGCCACCGATCTTCTCGCCTGTGGAGAACCCGCCAGCCTCTTCTCATCCAGCGCCTCCAGCACGCCGACGTCGTCGTCGTCGCGAACGCACCACAAGAATCAGCCAGAAACACCTGCCCGCGCTCGGGAGCATGCTTCTGGCTCACTTTTGCGAGGAGGCAGGGACAGGGGACAGGGACGGGGGGTGCGCGACGAAGCCCCCGCATCACTTGGATGCGGGGGCTTCGTCGTACGTGCGTGCGGAGGTTACGCGGTCGGCGCGTCACCCTCACCGGCGTCGGCGATGATGCCCTCAGCCTGCGAGGTCACTCCGCCTGCCGCGACCGTCTCGGGGACGAGGCGCTTCGAGACGTTGAACACGAACTCGTCTACCGGGTAGTCGACCTCGACGTGGTCGCCGGCCTTGAGCTCGCCGCGGAGGATCTTCTCGGAGAGAAGGTCTTCCACCTCGTGCTGCACGGCACGGCGCAGCGGACGAGCGCCGAGCGTCGGGTCGAAGCCGACCTTGATGAGCTTGCGCTTGGCGAGCTCGGTGATCTCCACGGTCATGTCGCGGTCGAGCATGCGCTCGCTGAGGCGACCGATGAAGAGATCCACGATCTGCAGCAGCTCGTTGGTGGAGAGCTGCGGGAACACGATCGTGTCGTCGACGCGGTTCAGGAATTCGGGCTTGAAGTGCTTCTTGAGCTCTTCGTTGACCTTCGACTTCATGTTGTCGTACGACACCGAGGCGTCGCCTTCGAGCTGGAAGCCGACAGGGCCGCCGGAGATGCCCTTCGTGCCGAGGTTGGTCGTCATGATGATGACCGTGTTCTTGAAGTCCACGACGCGACCCTGGCCGTCGGTGAGACGTCCTTCTTCAAGCACCTGGAGGAGCGAGTTGAAGATGTCGGGGTGAGCCTTCTCGATCTCGTCGAACAGGACGACGGAGAACGGCTTGCGGCGCACCTTCTCGGTGAGCTGGCCGCCCTCTTCGAAGCCGACGAATCCTGGAGGGGCACCGAAGAGCCGCGAAACCGTGTGCTTCTCACCGAACTCGGACATGTCGAGCGAGATGAGCGCCGACTCGTCGTCGAAGAGGAACTCCGCGAGCGCCTTGGCGAGCTCCGTCTTGCCGACGCCCGTAGGGCCAGCGAAGATGAACGAGCCGGATGGGCGGTTCGGGTCCTTGAGTCCGGCGCGGGTGCGGCGGATGGTCTTGGACAGGGCCGCGATCGCCTCGTTCTGGCCGATGACCCGCTGGTGCAGGGCATCCTCCATGAACACGAGACGCGCAGTCTCTTCCTCGGTGAGCTTGAAGACTGGGATGCCGGTGGCCTGCGAGAGGACTTCGGCGATCAGGCCCTCGTCGACGGTGCCGGTCGACTTGACGTCGCCCGACTTCCACTGCTTCTCGAGGCGAAGGCGCTCGCCGAGCAGGTTCTTCTCGTCGTCGCGCAGTGACGCGGCGCCTTCGAAGTCCTGCAGCTCGATGGCCTGCTCCTTGTCGGCGCGGACGATGGCGATCTTCTCGTCGAGTTCGCGCAGCTCGGGGGGCGAGGACAGCACCGAGAGGCGGAGGCGGGCGCCTGCCTCGTCGAGGAGGTCGATCGCCTTGTCCGGCAGGAACCGGTCGGAGACGTAGCGGTCGGCGAGGGTGGCCGCGGCGACGATGGCGTCGTCGGTGATGGACACCTTGTGGAACGCCTCGTACTTGTCGCGGAGCCCCTTGAGGATGTTGATCGTGTGTGCGATCGACGGCTCTTCCACCTGGATGGGCTGGAAGCGTCGCTCGAGCGCTGCATCCTTCTCGAAGTGCTTCTTGTACTCGTCGATCGTGGTGGCGCCGATCGTCTGGAGCTCACCTCGTGCGAGGAGCGGCTTCAGGATGCTCGCGGCGTCGATCGCGCCCTCGGCGGCACCCGCACCCACGAGGGTGTGGATCTCGTCGATGAAGACGATGATGTCGCCGCGTGTGCGGATCTCCTTGGTGACCTTCTTGAGGCGCTCTTCGAAGTCACCGCGGTAGCGGGATCCGGCGATGAGCGAGCCGAGGTCGAGCGAGTAGAGCTGCTTGTCCTTGAGCGTCTCGGGAACCTGCCCCGTGACGATCGCCTGGGCGAGGCCCTCGACGACGGCGGTCTTGCCGACGCCCGGCTCGCCGATGAGGACGGGGTTGTTCTTCGAGCGGCGCGACAGGATCTGCATGACGCGCTCGATCTGCTTCTCGCGCCCGATGACGGGGTCGAGCTTGCCTTCGCGAGCTGCCTGCGTGAGGTTGCGGCCGAACTGGTCGAGCACGGCGGAGCCCTGGGCTGCCTGCTGCGGCTGGTCCGCTCCCGCGACGACCTGCTCCTTGCCCTGGAATCCGCTCAGCAGCTGGATGACCTGCTGGCGCACCCGGTTGAGGTCGGCTCCGAGCTTCACGAGCACCTGAGCTGCGACACCCTCGCCCTCGCGGATGAGGCCGAGGAGGATGTGCTCCGTGCCGATGTAGTTGTGGCCGAGCTGCAGCGCTTCGCGGAGCGACAGCTCGAGCACCTTCTTGGCTCGCGGCGTGAACGGGATGTGCCCCGTCGGACGCTGCTGGCCCTGGCCGATGATCTCCTGGACCTGCTCACGTACGGCAGGCAGCGAGATGTCGAGGGATTCGAGCGCCTTGGCGGCGACCCCTTCACCCTCGTGAATGAGGCCGAGGAGGATGTGCTCGGTCCCGATGTAGTTGTGGTTGAGCATCTTCGCCTCTTCTTGGGCGAGGACGATCACGCGACGGGCGCGGTCGGTAAATCTCTCGAACATCCGTTTCTCCTTCGACTCCCTGACCTCGACACCTGGCTACAGGGTCGGGGGCCGTGTACAGAGAGAGTAACGGCGTCAACCTCCGTTTCCCTCCCCTGTTCGCCCTGGGCGTGCGGATGCGTCGCCCGAGCACGCGAATGCGCCGCCGCTGGTCTCTTCGACCGCGCGACGGCGCATCCATCCTTCAGTTTCGGAGGGCTAGAGGCACTTCTCGAAGGAGAGGTCGCTCAGCCCGATGAGCTGGTTGTGGTTCGAGTCCAGCTTCTTGAGGTCCTGGTAGTAGCGGAAGGTGACCTCGCTGATGGGCCCCGTGTAGAAGAGCTGCACGTTGCCATTGAGGGAGGTGCTGGGGATCTCGCCTTCGGTGGTCTTGCGCCACGGGCTTGCGAGGGTGCCGCTGCCTTCGAGTGCCGATGCCCGCGTGAAGGAGGTCGGTGGGGTCGTGGCGATGACGGCGTCGCGGTGGTTGCCCGGCGCCCAGTCGAGGTCGAAGAGCGTGAACGAGAGCTTCGTGACCGGCTCGCTGAAGACAATCTTGACGTCGACGCCGCTGCCGGAGCGGGCGGTCGCGTTCTCGATCTTGATCCACTTGAGCGACTGCGGGTTGCCACCCTGCGGTCCGTCCTGGACGGTCCCGTTGGTCGATGAGCCCGTGAACCCTCCGTAGCCGACGTAGCTCAGTGTCGCGGTGACTCCGGTGCCGGGGAAGGGGATGCTCGTGGGCTTGGTGCCCGTCTTGAGCGCGTTGTAGTTGGTCTTGATGACGCATCGGGAGGCCGCCTGGGCTGGCGCGGCGGTTGCGAGGGCGATGACGGGCGTGGTCCACGCGGCGGCGCGCAGCACTGAGCGGCGAGTGGTTCCGCCCTTCGCGTCGGTGATGACTGGGGTGGATGGGGAGCTGGGGATTTCAGACAAGGGGGAACCTCTTCGGAGCAGATCGGGGAAATTGCTTCCGCGCCGGTGGGCGCGTGGTTCGCCGGTGCATCCAGATCGGAGGTACCGAGCGGCTCCATAGCACCCCGGTTTCGAGTCCGATTTCGCGAAGTCACCCCAGACTTCACCCTAAGTTGTATCTACAATTAAATGACCCACCAATTTCCCCGGGCACCAACGAAGAAACCACCCCGGGCTTCACCCCGGAGTGGCTTGCGAAACAGAAGCGCGACGAACTACTCGCCGTTTCGCTCCCGGAGAAGACCCAGAGATTCGGCTCTCCGCAGGGCCTCCGGCCGCGTGTGGACGCCCAGCTTCTTGTACGCGGACCGCAACTGCGTCTTCACGGTATTGGGCGAGACGAACAGCTCCTCGGCGATTCGGGTCGGCGAGGTGTGCCTCGCAAGCGCGTGAACCACGACTCGTTCGCGCTCCGTGAACTGCGGCATGGCACTCACTTCCTGGAAGTTCGTCACGACGTCGAGCGAGTCGAACATCCCGATGTCGTCTGCGCCGCCGGACTCTCGGCTGAGCTCAGCCAGCGCGCTGCGGTCGCGATCGGGCAGCATCAGGAGCGGCGAGACGAGCCCGTACTGGAGCGACAGCCCAGAAGCGAGGCCGACCATGCTCCGGGCGACGTCACGGTCGCCATCGCGCAGCGCCCCGGCCGCGCCGATGAGGTGCATCGCCATGCGCATCCTCGGCGTCGTCACGAAGTCCAGCGACCGCGAGACCCATTGCATCGACTGATCCGTGTCACCGTCGACGAGAGCGAGCAGCGACCTGGCCGGCAGCGTGCGGAAGTCGTCGACGGCGTACCCCTCCAGCAGCTTGCGCGCGCGTGCCGGGCGGCCGGCGGCGAGCCAGAGGACGACGAGGAGGGACTTCACACGGAAGAGACCGAGGCTCTCGCCGACCCCAGAGGCGGTGAGAGGACCGTCGAGCATCTCCTCGACACGTCGGGCCTCCGCGAGCGCCTCGCCCTGAGCCAACCGAGCAAGCATGACCGGCTCCTGCAAGTAGGGCCAGAGGTCGGACGTGACTGCGAAGCGCTCGATGTCCTCCAAGGCCGCCTGCGCCTGCACCCATTCGCCGCGTTCGAGATGCCCGTAGGACCTCGCGATGTGCCCGAAGGTGCCGAGGTGGCCACGCGCGCTTGTCGTCATCCAGGCCCCGTCTTCGATCTGCGCGAGCATCGCCGCCGAGGCGGGCATGTCTCCGTCGACGGACTTGTAGCCCGCCGCATCCCAGAACGACAGGTTGCGTGAGCTCTTCGACTGCGGCACCACGAAGGTCTCGGCGACCGCGGCGTGAGCCCCCGTCACGTCACCAACGAGGAAGAGCGAGAGCGCTGCCCCACGAGTGAAGACCGGGGACAGCGTCGCCGATGCGCACACCCGACTCTGAGCAGCGCTGAGCTCAAGCGCTTCGCGCGCGAGCTCAGCCGACTCCAGGTGCCTGCCGAGCGTGCGCAGCGCGAAGACCTTGAAGCAGAGGTACTCGCCGCGACGCTCGACGGCAAGGTCGCCCGGGATGCGCATCCCTGCGGCGATCTGCAGGAGCGGCTTCGCGCTGCTCCGCAGCACCGGGTTGGCAAGACGGGCGAGACCGAGCACAAACGCGAGCACGGGGTACGCCACGAGCACGTCCTGCGGGAGATGCTGCAGCCGCGACACGTAGCGATCCGTCGTGTACGCCTCGACGACAGTGAGGAGCAGTCGAGCGCAGATGCGTGATGCGAGCTCGAAATCGTCGACCTCGAGCGCCAGCTCGAGGGCGCCTTCCGGGTCGCCGTTCGCGCTCAGCCATGCCGCGGCAAGGGAGGCTGCGCGTCGATACTCTGCCGGCGACCCGGCCCGCAGCTCCTCGTGGAGCGCCTCACGGAGCGCAGTGACGTACTGGAAGGCGTTGCTACTGCGGGTGAACGAGATGTGCCGCCCGAAGCCATCCGCTTCCAGCATCTCGATCGCCGCATCCGGATCCAGGTCGGGGACGAGCATACGCGCGAGCGAGGCGTCGAAGTACGGGACGACGCTGGTGATCCTCGCGAACCTGGCGAGCTCGTCGTTGGGCAGCTGACCGGAGAGGTTCGTCGAGTTGAGTGCGTTCTCGCGCCAGTGGAATGCGCGCGGGCCGGACCGGGAGAGCTCGAGGACGGCCGCGCGGACGGCGATGGCGTAGCCACCGGTCGCCTCGTGCACTTCCGTCGGCGTCGCGACGTGGGTCTCCCCCACGACGATCTCGAAGAACGCTGCGACCTCGGCCTCTGTGAACTCCAGGTCGATGTTGGTCACGACGCGAACGCGGCCCTGCAGCTGGAGCCTCGATTGGTCGAGCGTGGTGCGTCCCCTCGCGGCGATGATGACCCGCATGTTCGGGACGCTCTCGGCACCCCTGAGGAGGTCCTGGTCGACGATCGGAACGAGGTCGCCGAGGCGCTCATAGCCGTCGAGGATGATCGTGAAGGGAACCTCGCTGCGCATGGCCGCGACGAGGTCGCGCTTCCCGAAGTCGTCGCTGTTGATGAGCGTCACGAGGTCGTCGTATTCGAGGCTCGTGAGGAGCCCTTCCCGGAGGGCCGCGCGAGCGATCTGCTCCCAGACGCCGTTGCGGGTGGTCGTCGCGGTGCCGAACGTCACCCAGAGCAGGCGGCCTGTGTAGTGACCGGATTCGGCCCACATGCGCAGGAGCGTCGTCTTCCCGTATCCGCTCGGCGCATGGAGCAGGGTGATCCGCGTCGAATCATCGTCGAGCGCCCGGAGGAGACGCTGTCTCACCAGTAGTTCCCGCGTTGTTGCGTGCACTGAATTCACCCCAGCTCGAGTCCATGATTCTTCACCTACCAAATGGATGGTCATGACTCTAACTCGCGAATCTCCGTTTGACGAGATCCGGGTGACCGGGGATTCACCGGGGATCATGCCATACCACACCAGAGGTTTACCACTTTCTGGCAGGCGCGAGGCGGGCGGATTGAGACCACCAGAGGGGGGCTTTCTCAGGAAATTGCCGCTGCGAACCTATCGCTGATCAGCGCAAACCTGCTCGGCCATCGTGAGGGCGCCGGTACCATGCAGGCTCGAAGCCCAGGCGAGCTGAAGCTCACGCGTGAGATCCGGCCACTGCGACCCCGACCAGAATTCACAGTCACGAACCCCGAACTTCAGCTCGAAGACGCCGAGGCCCGTGAGGTTGTTCCCCACGAAGTTGACGCTGAAATCCCGATTCGCGTTCTGGAGCTCCGGGACCAGGGCGAGCAACTCCTGCCATTCCGCGGTCTCCCGGAACGCCTTGGCGGCCTCCCCAGCCTTGACTCCCTGCATCGTGTCGTCGAAGGCGGTGACATTGACCTGGGTTCCACCGTGGGCCGAATCATCTACGCGCACATGGACGCTCGCAAGCTGCTCCGACTCATCGAACACGGCGCTCGTCTCTCGGACGAACTCGATCTGCTCAGCTGTCGGCAGCTCGCTCTGCACGAACTGACCGGTCGTGAACGGAGCCAAGCCCATGAGGTCCCACTCCCCGGTGGCAGCGCCCGGATCATGCAGCGAACGAGCGGTCTCGAGGAGCTGCATCGTGCGCTCGCTATCGCCGCGCTCCTCGCTCGAGAGCTCGATCACGACAAGCCGCCCACGAGCGGCCGCAGAAAGGGAGGGCGCGCTGGACTCCGTCGGCGAGACAGTCGTGGGCGCCGGTTCGCCAGGAGCCTCCGTCAACGACGGCTGCGCTTCGGTCCCCTGCGAGGCGAGACCGTCCGCTGTTTCAGCGGATACCTGATCGGTCACGTCGAACATGCCAGCGGTCACCGGCGCCGAGTACGTCCGCGTGGAGATCGACTCGAACCCCACAGCCGTCAGCTCACGCCAGTAGCCGAGCTGGGCATGGAGCGACTCCGGCGTGGTGAGGTCGAAGTAGGAGTAGGCGGAGCCCGCGAGCCTCAGCTCGACCGTCCCCGCCCACTGGCCCTGGTCGAGCTGCACGGTCGGGAAAGTCGAGGCGTAGTCGCCGATATCCGCGAGCTCCTCCTCGGTCACCTCCTCCGCGAGAGTGACGACGAGGTCGACCTTCACTGCCCCATCAACCGGCGGCCGGTCGAGGCTGGACCCCTCGACGCCGGGAAGCGAGCGAAGGGTCTGGTTGAACGACTCGAGCGCGGTCTGCACGGACGGGAACGGCCCGGAAGCGCATCCGGCGAGCATCGTCATCATGACGGCCGCGATGAAGACGGGCAGGGCAGAACGCGGCATCGTCAGCACCCTCCTCCGCGTCCTCGATCCAGCACGACGACGATCAGGTTACGCGGCGCTCCCCGGAGGTATCTGAGGACTCCCTCAGAGCGAGCGGCAGTCCGCTCCGCCGAGGTTCAGCTCGCCGCCGGAGAACCGGCTGCCTCGCCATCCGCTCTGACCTCGCCTGCCCTGCCGACGTGCACCAGGGAACGCCAGACGAGCGCGAGGATGAGGATGCTCGCGCCGAACGCGACCCAGATCGTGGTGACGATGCCGAAGCCCTGGCCGATGAGGCCCCCCACGAAGGTGCCGACGGCCATGCCGCCGATCATCCCGAGGAAGTAGACGCTCGAGACCCGCCCGCGCATGCGGCTCGGGACGGCCCGCCCGCGGATGGTGCTCGCGAGCGTCGCCCAGATGACCGTGTACATGCCGAAGACGAACATCGTGAGGCCCGCGACGATGACGTTCGCCGTCGCCGCGAGTACGAGGTGCAGCACCGTCTCGAGCGCGAGACAGGTGCGCATGAGACTCGTGTAGGAGAACCGGCGCTCCAGGCGTCCGTAGAGGGCTGTGCCGACGAGCCCGCCGAGCGCCGAGACCGCGAGCAGCAGCCCGTAGCCGGCATCGTCCAGTCCGAGGCGCTGCTTCGCATAGAGCACGAGCACCCCGTAGGTCATGCCGTACGTGATATTGAACGCGAACAGGATGATCGCGAGTGTCCGGACGGGCGGGTTCTGCCAAAGCCAGGCGAAGCCCTTCGCGATGTCCCGACGCACACGGGCGACTGAGCGCACCGTCTCGATCGGCCCGGTCGTCGCCGTCGAGACGGGCGGTGAGGTGATGCGGGACACCAGCACCACTGCGAAGAGCAGGGAGACGACGGTCACGCCGTACGGGATCGCATGCCCGACCGCGAAGATGGCACCGCCGATCGCGGGACCGGCGAGCTGGTTCATGACGGTCTGGCTGGCGATGAGTCGCGAGTTCGCGATGCCGAGCTCTTTCGACGGGACGAGGTCGGGCACGATCGAGGTCCAGGCGTTGTCGGTGAAGACCTCCGCCGACCCCACGAGGAACAGCGCGATGTAGAGGATCGGCAGGTTGACGGTGTCGGTGAGCACGAGTGCGCCGATGACGGCCAGCATCAGGACGCGGCTGAGCGCCCCCGTGACGATGATCGCGACACGGGGCAGGCGGTCTGCGACCACGCCCGCGAAGAGGCCGAACACGAGCCACGGAAGCTGCTGCACGACCAGGGCCAGCGAGACGAGCAGCGGGTCCTGGGTGAGGCTCGCGACGAGCAAGGGGCCCGCCGCGATCAGGATGCCGTCGGCGAGGTTCGAGAACAGCGACGAGGAGAGGAGGTATCGGAAGGGCGTGCCAAGTGGCTTCGGGGATGCCCAGTTGAGCAGGAGTGACATGGGTCGGGTCCAGACGACGAGAACTGACCCCCTCTTCGCTGAGGGGGTCGAGACGGAGCGGGAAGGTGAGGCGGCGCGCTAGCTGTTCGCGTCGAGCTGCGGGAGGCCGAGGCGAGCGCGTTCTTCGCGTTCGATCTTGTCGGCCATGGCACGCTCGCGACGATCGCCGGAGAGAATCGAAGTGAGGATCCAGAAGAACGCAGCCCCGATGATCACGGTCGGGATGAGCGACCAGAGCGCGTTGAGGAAGAAGTCCATGATGGAGGGAGTCTACGCGAAGCCCCCCGCGCACCGGCGAGTCTCGGCACATCCGTCTCGATGTCGGCGCATCCGCCTAGGCTGTGCCCATGGTCGATCGCTCGAACGTCGAATGCTGGCTCACTGACATGGACGGCGTGCTTGTGCACGAGCAGGCCGCGCTCCCCGGCGCAGTCGAGCTGCTCGCGCAGTGGCAGCGGGACGAGACCCCGTACCTCGTCCTCACGAACAACTCCATCTTCACGGCCCGCGATCTCGCGGCCCGCCTCCGCTCGAGCGGCATCAACGTGCCGGAAGACCGGCTCTGGACCTCGGCGCTCGCGACGGCGGACTTCCTGCGCCAGCAGCTGCCGGGCGGGTCGGCGTTTGTCATCGGCGAGGCGGGACTGCTCACGGCGCTGCACGACGCGGGTTACATCATGACGGAGACCGACCCCGACTTCGTGGTCGTCGGCGAAACCCGCAACTACTCGTTCGACGCCATCACGAAGGCCATCCGCCTCATCGGCAACGGTGCGCGCTTCATCGTCACGAACCCCGACGCGACCGGTCCGAGCGCCGACGGCCCCATGCCCGCGACGGGTGCCATCGCGGCCCTCATCACGAAGGCGACCGGCCGCGAACCCTACGTGGTCGGCAAGCCGAATCCCATGATGTTCCGGTCTGCGCTCAACAAGATCGGCGCGCACTCGCACAACACGGCCATGATCGGCGACCGGATGGACACCGACATCGTGGCGGGCATGGAAGCGGGACTGCACACAGTGCTGGTGCTCACGGGCATCAGCGATCAGCGAGAGATCGAGCGCTACCCGTTCCGCCCCGACGAGATCATCTCCGGCGTGCACGAACTCGTCCGGCCTGCTGGCGAGAGCTGAGCTGCATCCGCCCGCTCGACCCTGATTGCTAGGCCAACTAGCGATTTGCCGCAGCTCGCGTACCATTGGCGCAGTGACTTCCAGCTCCTCCAGCTCAGCAGCCGCTCCCGATACGCCGAAGAAGAAGGGCCCGCCGACGATCAAACGGTGGGTCTTCTGGCCCGCCGCGATCATCGTCATCGGCTTCGCAGGCTTCTCGATCCTCGCCCCGACCGCGGCTGACGCCGCGTTCAACGCCGTCCAGTCGTCGATCGTGCGCAACTTCAACTGGTACTACGTGCTCATCGCGGCGTTCTTCGTGGTCTTCAGCCTCGTGATGGGCTTCGGCAAGTACGGCGACATCAAGCTCGGCAAGGACGACGACAAGCCCGAGTTCTCGAACCTCAGCTGGCTGTCGCTCCTCTTCGCCGCTGGCATGGGAATCGGCCTCGTCTTCTACGGCGTGAGCGAGCCGCTCAGCCACTTCATCGAACCGAAGCCCGGCGTCTCCGGCACCGAGAGCCAGATCGCTCAGCAGGCCCTCTCACAGACCTACCTGCACTGGGGCGTGCACGCGTGGTCCATCTACATCGTCCTCGGCCTCGCGCTCGCCTACGCCATCCACCGCCGCGGACGACCGGTCAGCGTGCGCTGGGCGCTGGAGCCGCTCCTCGGCCGTCGCGTTCGCGGAGGCTGGGGCAACCTCATCGACGTCGTCGCGCTGGTCGGCACCATCTTCGGAGTCGCCACCTCGCTCGGCCTCGGTGTGCTGCAGATCGGCTCTGGCCTGGAGGCCGCGGGCATCCTCGAGTCCTCCACGACCTCATCCATCGCCATCATCGCCGTCATCACCGCGTTTGTGCTCTTCTCGGTGCTCTCCGGCGTCGGCAAGGGCATGAAGTGGCTCTCGAACACGAACCTCATGCTGGCGGGCGCACTGCTCGTCTTCATCCTCATCGTCGGCCCGACACAGTTCCTGCTGCGAGACTTCGTGCAGTCGCTCGGCAACTACCTGCAGAACTTCGTCAGCCTGACCTTCTCGACGAGCGCATTCTCCGGCGAGGCGGGCGTCGACTGGCAGTCGGCGTGGACCACGTTCTACTGGGGCTGGTGGATGTCGTGGGCGCCGTTCGTGGGTGTCTTCATCGCCCGCATCTCCCGCGGTCGCACCGTGCGCGAGTTCGTGACGGGCGTCATGCTCGTGCCAACGCTCGTGACCTTCCTCTGGTTCTCGGTCCTTGGCGGCACAGCCCTCTACATGCAGCTGAACGGCGTCACCGACTTCGTCCAGGGCGACGGATCGGTCGACGTCGAAGGGGCCCTCTTCCAGATGCTGGCTCAGCTCCCCGGCGGTGCAGTGCTGACCATCGGTGCGATCATCCTCATCGCGATCTTCTTCATCACGTCCGCAGACTCCGGCGCGCTTGTCATGGGCATGCTCGCGACCGGCGGTCAGGCCGAGCCGAAGCACTGGGTGCGCGCATTCTTCGCGGTCATCACCTCGCTGCTCGCGGTCGCGCTCCTGCTCGCTGGCGGATTGAACGCCCTGCAGACGGCCGCGATCAGCATCGCGCTGCCCTTCTCGATCGTCCTGCTCCTTTCCTGCTGGGCGACGGCCCTCGCGTTCGCACGCGAGAAACGTGCATACGACCGGGCCAACCGCGCCGCCCTGGTCGGCCACATCGGTGACTTCTACGGTCTCGAAGTGGACGAGCCCGTCGAGCGTGCGCCCGGCAAGATGTTCCCGTGGCTGCGGAAGGCGAACGTCATGAACGTGCCCGTCGCGGGCCCGCAGACGAGCCAGGTCGCGGTCGTGGCGCAGGCTGAGGAGCCCAAGAACGACTGACCGCCGAGCGGCTCGGTTTCGAGGCAGGCAGGGGCCGGATGCACACGCATCCGGCCCCTGCCTGTTCCCCTGCAAGCGACGCGCGGTGCTTCCGTCCTCCTCTCCCCCGGATGTCAACCCTCAGCGAGCATTGACCGCGAAGCCCCACCCTGGAGTGGATGCAGAAACTCGCCGGCGCCCTCCTCCCCGCGCTCACGCCCTCCCGACTCCTCCACGTGGCAAAGACCGCCGCCGCCGCAACGCTCGCCTGGTACGCCGGGCACCTCGTCCCGGGAGAGGCGAACGCCTACGCCTACTACGCGCCCCTCGGCGCGCTGGTCGCGAGCGTCCCGACCGTTGCCGGTTCCGTGCGATCGAGCGTCCAGGTCGTGGTCGGTGTGCTCCTCGGAGTGCTCGCCTCCGGGGCGCTCGTGACCCTCGGCACCCCCGTGGCGCTGGCAGTCCCCGTCGCGGTCGGCGTCGGCACGCTGCTCGCAGGGATTCCGGTCTTCGGAGCGGGCCGCGACTACATTCCCATCGCAGCACTCTTCGTCTTCGTGGTGGGCGGCGCGAATCCCGACGGATTCTCCATCGGCTACGTCGTGCAGATGGCTGTCGGCGCAGCCATCGGTGTCGGGCTCAACCTCATCGTGCCTCCCGCGACCGGCCGGAAGCAGGCCATGCAGGCGACGAGCGCCCTCAAGGCGACCATCGCCGACACCATCCAGCGAGCAACGGAGCTACCGGCCGGCGACGCCCCGGAGGACGACCTCAAGGCCTGGCGAAGCTCACTCATTCGCCTCGACGGCGAACTCGCAGACGCCAAGACGCTGGTCGCCGAGGTGCAGGAGAACCTCCGAGGCAACGCCAGGGGCCTGCGCACCAAGTTCGACAGCTCCTCCGTCCAAGCGGAGCTGGACAGCCTCAGCCGCATCACTCGCCACATCGCCGAACTCCAGGAGCCGTTCCTCGAAGTCTCCTGGAGCGAGGCGAAGTCCGAGTCGGGACGCGCCTTGCAGGCCGCAGGAGAGCAGCTCGGGCAGCTGCTGCGTGCCTGGGACCAGACCGATGACGATCTGCGCGCGCGGCTTACCGCCGCCTCCTCGGCCCTCGACGACCTGCAGCGCTTGGAGTTCGAAGACCACACGGGATGGGATCCACCAGCGCAACGCCGTTCCGTCACGATCTACGCGCTCAGGAAGATCGTCGCCGAGATCGAGTACCGCGTGGAGAGCCAGAAGAGCACGGCGTCCACGGGATAGGCGTGACTGCGCGCTGCCCGCGCTCCCCGCGCTCCCCGTCCGTATCCCCGCCCGCGCTTCCCGCCCGCATCGCGCAGAGCTGACTTGTGGTCGTCATTCTCGCGAGAGAACGACCACAAGTCAGCTCTGGGCGAAGGCATCAGCGTGAACGCATCGCCGAGCGGAGTCGAGCGAAGAGGCGCTTCGGGTCCTGGATGTCGCGTCGGGTGATCTGGATGACGATCCAGCCGAGACGCTCGAGCTCACGTCGTCGCTCGATGTCCTCCACCGCCTTCGCCACGGTGAAATGGTGTTCGCCTTCGTATTCGAGTGCGATCTTCAGCGAAGGGTAGGCGAGGTCGATCCGCGCCACGAACCGCCGCCCGTCGAAGACGCGGTGCTGCAGGACAGGTTCCGGGAAGCGGGCCGAGACGAGGGCGTGGCGAAGTCGGGATTCTCCGGGCGATTCGACCTGCGGTCTGGCGAGTTCGACGGCAGCACGGAGCTGGGCGACTCCAGCACGTTTCGCCCAGGCGTCTGCGACTGCACGGAGCTCGTCCAGCGTAGCCAGCGAGCCGCCGTGGCGCCGTCCCGGGTAGTTGTCTGCGCTCGTGAGGAGTGCATCCGCCTGCACGAGAGTTTCGCGCGGGGCGAGCTGAGCGGCGAGCTGCGCCCAGGCGACGCAGGGCGACAGCAGCCGGACACCCTCGAACTCGCGGTCGCTGAACAGGTGCGGCGCCAGCCTGAGACCCGTGATCGCGACTCCCGTTGGGACGTGCCGTGGACTCCGCACGGCGACGAACGTGTGTCTGCGCGATTCGATGGCCAGCGGGAGCGGGATTCCCCAGACCCGGCAGGCGGAGACGCTGGCCAGCGCGATGTCCCGCGGCGCGGCTCTCGCGTAGGCCAGGTCGGCGTCTCGCGCTGACGTGATCTCACGGGTGGTCCGGATTCCGCGGTGTGGGCCGGTGGTCGTCGACGCTCTGACCTGGGCTCGCGTGATCCCGTTCTCGAGAGCGTCGGAGTAGCGGAACGTCGTGTCGGTGAACTCGGGCGGGAGCGGCGTTCTAGATCGCATTTACGAACGGTAGATGGATGCGCGCGGCGGTGTCCGGCTCATCTCCCCGCCTGTGGAGACCACGCTCTCGACACCCGAGGATTCTGCAGGCCCGCCTCGCCGGCGCCGCCCCATCCCGCGCCGCCCGCGCCATCCCAGGCCGTTCCATCCCATCCCGAGCCGCAGAGCTGACTTGTGGTCGTCAAACTCGAGGTTTGACGACCACAAGTCATCTTTGGGAAGACAGGGCGCGGGGAGCTACCCGACGAGGGCGCTACTTGACGAGGGGGAACAGCACCGTCTCGCGGATGCCAAGGCCGGTGATGGCCATGAGCAGGCGGTCGATGCCCATGCCCATGCCGCCGGAAGGAGGCATAGCGTGCTCGAGCGCAGCGAGGAAGTCCTCGTCGACGCGCATCGCCTCGACGTCTCCGCGTGCCCCGAGCGCCGCCTGCTCGACGAAGCGGGCACGCTGCTCGACGGGGTCGATGAGCTCCGAGTACCCCGTCGCGAGCTCGAAGCCGCGAACGTACAGGTCCCACTTCTCGACGACACCGGGGATCGAGCGGTGGGATGCGGTGAGCGGCGACGTCTCGACGGGGAAGTCCATGACGAACGTCGGACGGGTGAGGTCCTCCTTGACGAAGTGCTCCCAGAGCTCTTCGACGAGCTTGCCGTGTGTGGGGTGGTCGACCTCGACTTCCACCTTCGCGGCGAGGGCCTCGAGCTCGGCGAGGGGCGTCGACGGCGTGATCTCGACGCCTGCCGCTTCCGACAGCGACGGGTACATGGACACTCGGTCCCAATCACCGCCGAGATCGAACTCGGTGCCATCCGCCCAAGTGACGACGTGCGAGCCTGCGACGGCGTGGGCCGCATTCTGCACGAGCTCCTGCGTGAGGTCGGCGATCGAGGTGTAGTCGCCGTAGGCCTGGTAGGCCTCGAGCATCGCGAACTCGGGGCTGTGGGTCGAATCAGCGCCTTCGTTGCGGAAGTTGCGGTTGATCTCGAAGACCCGGTCGAGGCCGCCGACGACGGCGCGCTTCAAGTACAGCTCAGGTGCGATGCGCAGGAACAGCTCGGTGTCGAACGCGTTGGAGTGCGTCACGAACGGGCGGGCCGCGGCGCCGCCGTGCATCGTCTGCAGCATGGGCGTCTCGACCTCGAGGAACTCGTGGTTCGCGAAGGTCTGACGAAGCGAGGCGTTGGTCTTGGCTCGAGCGACCACCACTTCGCGGGCGGCGGGTCGCTGGATGAGATCGAGGTAGCGCTGGCGGACGCGCGTCTCGTCGCTCAGTTCGGCGTGGAGGTTGGGAAGCGGCCGGACCGCTTTGGACGCCATCCGCCATTCGTCGGCCATGATGCTGAGCTCGCCGCGGCGTGACGAGATGATCTCACCGGCAGCGAAGACGTGGTCGCCGAGGTCGACGTATTCCTTCCACAGGTCGAGCTGCTCCTGGCCGACGACGGCAAGCGAGAGCATGATCTGGATGCGCGACCCGTCACCCGCCTGGAGGCTCGCGAAGCAGAGCTTGCCGGTGTTGCGGAGGTGCACGATGCGCCCTGCGACGCCCGCGCGTTCGCCGGTGGACGCGCCGTCTTCCAGCTCGGTGTGGGCTGCGCGCAATTCGGAGATGGTGTGCGTGATGGGGAGCGTCAGTGGGTAGGGCGCGATGCCCGAGTCCAGCATCCGCGCGCGCTTTTCGAGACGCACCTGCTTCTGCTCGGAGGCTTCGGCCTCGGAGAGTGCGTCTTGGATGGGCGCGTCGGCCATTCGGGCTCCTTGCGTTGCGTGCGGCTGGGTGTGGATGCGTGTTCCGGGCGCGACGAATGGTGCTCGGAAACGCACTCCCCCAGTTTGGTGCACTTCGCGCCGTCGCGCGAACCGGCAACCCTCGGGGTCGCTACGCGGTGCGGGCCTTCGCCCAGTCGACGACGCCCTCGAGGTACGCGACGATCGTCTCGGCCGCCGGCACGAGCTCGCGGCCCGAGCGCTGATAGGTCTCGTCTGAGCGGCGGAACGGGTCGACCACGTCGTAGTCGGCGGCGTTCTCGAGCGGGGCGACGAGGCCGCGCAGCGGGGCGGCGGCGGCAACTGCCGCGGCGAGCGCTGCAGCGACGATGTCCTGCTCGGAGGCGCCCGAGCCGGCGCCGTCTGTGGCTCCTTCGAGCGCTTCGCGGCGCGAGCGACGCGAGCCGTGGCTCGCACCTGGCGCCTCGTAGGACTCCTCGAGGTCTTCCGCGGTGACCTGGCTCGCGATGTGCGCGAACTCGCGCAGCGTGAATGTGCGCCGGACGACGGAGGGGGCCAGCTCGACGATGCGCTGGCGGTGGTCGCGGGAGAGCGCAAGCACGAGGCCTGCTCCACGGGCGATGTCTTCCGTGAGCTGCCTCGAGATGTGCGCTTCCGCGTCCGTCACCCCGTACTGGGCGGCGAGCGCGAGCGCTTGCTGGGGCATCCCGCTGCCGACGAGGGCACCTGTTCCCGCGCTCTCGACGGTGACGCCGGGCAGATCCCGGAGCCCGTCTCGAAGCAGTTGCTCGGCGAGTGGCGAACGGCAGATGTTGCCCGTGCAGACCGTCAGGATGCGAAAGCTCATGCGTGTGTTCCCCCAGGGGTCGTGGAACGTTCAGCGTAGCAACGAGACGAGCGGGGCGCGGCACTCGCGCTGTTCGCGCGCGTCCGCCCCAAGCCGGAGCTGCGGGCGAGCGCCCTAGCGGTACTCGCCGACGTAGGCCTTCATGTTGTCGATAAGGCGCGTGGTGCCGACACGGGCGGCGACCAGCACGAGTGCCGTCCCGCGGTACGCCTCGTTGACGAGCACGAACGTCTCTGGGTCGACGATGGAGACGTAGTCCATCTTCACGAGCTTCTCGTCCATGAGGGCGCCCTGGGCCTGCGAGATCATCTCGCGGATGCCACGGTCCCCGTTGGCGGCAGCGGCGGAGAGCGCGCGCACGAGGCTGAGGGCCGCGCTGCGCTCGTCGTCGGAGAGGTAGACGTTGCGACTGGAGCGCGCGAGGCCGTCATCTTCGCGGATGATGGGCGCGCCCACCACGTCGATATCGAGGTCGAGGTCGCGGACGAGGCTCCGCACGAGGAAGAGCTGCTGCGCGTCCTTCTCGCCGAAGACCGCCACGTTCGGGCGGATGATGTTGAAGAGCTTCGTGACGACCGTGAGGACACCATCGAAGTGCGCAAGACGGTGTGCCGCCTCGAGGATGCCAGCGGCCGGTCCGCCGACGACGCGTGTCTGCTTGATGCCGTTGGGGTACATATCGTCGACCGCTGGCGCGAAGACGTAGTCGACGCCGGCCGCGTCGAGCTTCGCGAGGTCGTCTTCGAAGGTGCGGGGGTAGCGTTCGAAGTCCTCGCCGGGCGCGAACTGCATCGGGTTCACGAAGACGGACACCACGGTCTTCGAGGCGCTTCGCTTGGCGATGTCGACAAGCGACAGATGGCCTTCGTGGAGAGCGCCCATCGTGGGCACCAGCGCGATCGTGTCGGTTTTCCCAACCTCCCGGAGCACTGCTTTGGCTTCGGCGATCGTGGTCAGAACGTGTGGCAAGAGCCCTCCTCGGAACCTGCGGCTGCCGCTACGAGCGCGGGTCCGCCTCAGGAAGCGTACCGTCGAGCGGGTCGAGGCGTTGCGGGGTGGCGTCGGCGAGGGCGTTGTCTGCGGCCGAGCGGACGAGGCTGGAGAGCATGAAGCCCGGGTTCTCGACCCCGATTCCGGTGAGCAGCTCTGTGGCCTGCTTGACGATGGAGCGAGTGAACTCCGTCGCGGTGTGGAGCGCTTCCGCATAGGTTGGGCGGTCCTGCTCGGCGATGACGACCGGCTCCGCGCCGATCTCGACGACGAGGGCCTGCGCGATGGGCAGCACCGGCCGCGGCGCGGTCACTGCGCACCAGGCTTCCTTGAGGCGGTGCAGGTCGAGGCTCGTCCCGGTGATCTCGATCGCGGGATGCACGGCGAGCGGGATCACGCCTCGGTCGAGGGCCGTGCCGAGCACGGCGGTCCCTCGCCCGGCGACGGTGTGCAGGACCAGCTGACCTGCGACCCACGCCTTGCTCTTGGAGAGCTCGAGGACGCGCGCTTCGAGCTCGTCCTCGTCGAAGGCGAGGATCACGAGCTCGCTGCGCTCGATGGCCTGCCGCTGGGTGAGGTTGGGGGCGCCGGGGAGCATGGCGGATGCGCGCTCGGTCGCTTCGGCGGACTCGGTGGCGACGCCGACCAGCGCGTGCCCGGCTCCGGCGAGTGCCGTTGCGACGATGAGACCTGTGGGCGAGTCGCCCACGAGTCCTATGCCGAGCCGTCCCTCACGTGTGCTCATGCGTTGCCCTCCGGAGCCTGTCTGCTGTCGTGACCCGGTTGCTGGTCCGGGGCGGTGCCGTTATCCCGCTGTTCCCGCAGCTGACGTCGGGTCAGCGGCTGCGGCTGATCGGGAACAACCGACGGCTCTTGGACCTGGGCGCTCTCGGTCTGCGGCGCCGCCGTGGGCGCCGCCTCGCGCTCGGCTGGCGGGCGGTGCGCGGGTGCGGGTGCGGGCGCGGGCGCGGGTGCGGGGCCGATCGTCGCCGGCGACTGGATGGGAGTCGGGGTCGTGTCGATCGAGGAGTCATGCGATGCCGGCGGCGCGGCGACGGGTTCCCAGGAGACGGGAGCCCAAGCGCCGTTTGCCGGCGCTCCTGGCACGGGACCGATGGACGAGGGCATGGGTGCCGCAGCCGCGGGAGGTTGGGGAGCCGTCGCGGGCAGGCCGACGCTTTCGGGGGGAGCAGAAGGGCTGACGCCAGCAGAGGGCGTGGATCCTGCTGAGCTGGCGGAGCCGAACTGCGCCGGGATCCTCGAAAGATCGGGCGCGGGCGTGGCCCGCTGAGCGGCGGACGGTTCCGCGACGGGTGGTGTGGACGTGCCGTCCACGCCGCTCTGAGCGAGCGCCTGCTGGTACTCGCGTTCGGCCTGCAGCACGGCGATCGTCTGGCTGTCGACGGCGGTGCCGCGGCTCTCCGCATCGGCGACGCGCATGCGGGCGGTCGCGATGGCGCTGAGCGTCGCGGCCTCGCGCCAGCGGTGGGACGTGTCGAGGCTCGCGGCGCGGATGGCGACAGCGGAGACATCGTCGAAGAGTCGAACGCCGATGTCGCCGTCGACCATGCCGATGCGAGTCGTGACGCCCATGCCGAGCACGGTGTGCGCGTGGAGGTTGACGACGTTCGCGAAGTAGCCGATCGGGCCGCGGTCGAGTCCGATGGACTGCATCCGCTCGGCTGGCACGATGGTGAGCTTGCGTGACCAGGCACCGAAGCGCAGGTAGAGGGCGCGACTATCGAGGCGGAACCCGTGTCGCCGCCATGAGAAGGGACGCATCCACGCCGCGCGCTTGGGAGCCGTCACGAAGTAGTCGTCGTCGCCCTTGCTGTACATGCCGAGCTCGATGAGACGGCGCACCTCGTCGTTGACGAGCATCGGGAGGAGCAGCGCGAGCACTCGCTCGGTCTCAGCTCGCGTGCCGACAGGGAGCACGAGGTTGCGGGTGAGCGCTGCCTGGTTCTGCGAGCCGTCGGAGGAGACCTGCTCGGTGCCTGCGCGCGTGATGCGGACCATCCACCAGTCGAAGGGGCGCCAGAAGAGAGGCTGGGAGACCTGCACGGCGTGGATCCGGCCGGGCGGGACCGTGTCGTTGCTCGTGGTGAGGAGGCCTCGGCCGACGCGCACGCCGTCGGGCGTCGCGGCGATGCTGTAGTTGAGGGATGGCAGGATCTGACCGGCGGTGACGGCGAAGAACACCGCACCAAGGGGCAGGATCGAGAAGAGCAGCCACCAGAACCCGAAGGTGAAGGTGACGACGAGCCCTGCGACGAGCGCGACGACGATGACGACGAGCCACGGGTTGACGAGGTTGGCGACGACGAGGCGCCAGGGAGGGAGGCGCACCACCGACTGCGGTGCAGCTTCTCCGGGGGCCAGCTCGGGGCTCGTGAGCTCCTCGACTCGCTGCGCGAAGAACTCAGAGGCCCTGGTGCGAAGCTGTTCTGCGGTCGGCGGGCGTTGCGCCGGAGCCTGCCCGACCGCACCGGCTGGGCCTGCACCGTTGGGCTGGCCTGCGCTCGCCGGCATGTGCATGCCGCCGTTCACGCCTGCCGCGCCGTGCTGCGCGGAGCTGGGGAACGACTGGCCGTGAGCCGCGCGCTCGTTGCGCTTCGCCCCCGATGCGCGCTGCAGGATGCCGGCGCGGATGCCGTCGGCGTCACGGGTTCGCACGTAGACGAGCTGGATGTTCGCGTTCTCGCCGGCGACGCCGATCTCGATCTTGGACGCGCCGACGATTCTCGCGACGAGTGGTCGCTGGATGTTGATGTCCTGCACTCGATCGAGTCTTGCCTGACGGCTTTTCCGGAACAGCACGCCGCTCTGCAGCTCGATCGTGGTGTCGCTGACCCGGAACTGCGCGAAGCGCCAGGAGAGGTAGCTGAAGAGCCCCAGGAGGACGATGACGAGGAGCGTCCCGAGCGCGGCCCAGAGCAGCCAGGTCTGGTTCTCGAAGACCATGCGAGTGGGGTCGTACTCGGCGCCGCTGTACTCATCGAGCTGCGGGAAGATGAAGCTCGTGATCGTCTGCCAGGACTGGTTGATGAGGAAGGCGCCGATCGCGATGACGAACACGCCGACTTTGAGGAGCGGTGTGAGCGGGTGGAGTCGATGCCACTCGCCGTCGATCAGGTCGGAGCCCTGTCCGAGCGCCGGCCCCGGAGCCTGTCCCTGCGGCGGCCCAGGCGGCGGACCCCCGAACTGCGCGCCCGGAGACTGCGGTGGGAGGTGGGCGCTCATCAGAGACCTGCTCGACGAGTCTCGGCGAGCGCGACGAGGTCGTCCCGGAGCTTCTCGGCATCCCGCCAGTCGAGGCCGGGGATGGTCACGTTGGTGATGGCGGCGGCGGTGACGACCTTCAGCGAGGAGAGCCCGAAGATGCGGGTGACCGGGCCGCGTTGGATGTCGACCAGCTGCAGACGACCGTAGGGGATGGCGACCATGCGGCTCCAGAAGAGACCGCGACGGAAGACGAGGTCGTCCTGGCGCAGCTGGTAGCCGATGGCCCGCACGCGGCGCCATTCGAAGGGGATGGATATGAGGATCAGCAGGAGGATGGCACCGGGGGCCAAGGCGATCCAATTCGACACGTCCGGGATCACGAGGAGAGCGATGACTCCCGCGAGCGAAACCAGCGCCCAGAAGAACGCGCCGAGGAGTTCAGACCAGATGTACTTCGCGGAAACCCTGCGCCATTGCACGGTGGTGTGGTCAAGCGCGGTCATGTTGCCCCCTCGTTGCGACGTGTCGTCATGCGCCTACCGTATCGAGAACGACCGACATGTCGGGTCGCCCTGCCTGGCATCAGCTGAACTGAGCCGTCGGTGTCAGCAGGTCGGCGCGACCAGCGCCTTGATGAATGCCCCCGATTGGTACAGGTACTGCCAGGCCCAGTTGGAGTCGCCGATACCGACGCCGTCGTCCGTGGCGAGCACTCCCCCGCCCAGGCAGTCGGTGAAGATCATGCGCGCGCGGGAGATGTGGGTGGTGCTCGTGACGATCATGACCGACTCCCATCCTTCCGCTGCGGCCAACCGCTTGACCATGAGCGCTTCGCCTGCCGTGGTGAAGGGCTCCGGGATGAGGCAGCGGGTGACGGGCGCGGTGGGCGCGTCGTCCGCCCCGACCTCGCACGCGTGGATGTTGATGGCGGAGTCGATGCCGTAGTCGTCGACGGCGATGACGATCGTGTCGCTGTAGCCGTCGGCGAGCAGCTGCTGGGCGGCCTGGATGCGCGCCTCGCGCGGCGGGCCGAGGACGATGATGGCGTCGACGTCTCGGGGTTCATCCGTGGAGGGGAAGACGAAGAGGGGCAGCCCGGCCGCGATGACGACGATGATGAGGGCAAGCACCACGCCCGCGATGGGCGCCGCCCGTCGCACCACCCCTGTTCTGCTTCCACTCACGAGCACAGGCTACGTGAGCGGCGAGAACCACTTCCCCCGTGCGCCGCGTCTCAGCGCCGCGCCCCGTCCGAGCAGGTACCCCTCAGGCCGGCGACTCATGGTCTGACGCGGCCCGAGCGGGCGCCGCAATGGCGATGGCGATGATCGGAGTGGCCCAGGCGACGGCGCCCAGCAGACTGCGCCGTTCAGCGCCACTCTCCGGCTCTGTATCTGATTCGTAAGTGGACATCGTCGTTCCCCCTTGCTTCCTGCGCGGGGTGTCTCCCGCGCACCAGGTCGGCCGGCGACTGACCCCCGTCGAGTTCCGACCTTCCGAATACCCGACCCTACTCGAATTGGTTCGGTCCAGGGGCGGGAGGAGCTCCCCTGTGGATGCGGCGACCGGGTGACCGGTCCGAACGTCACCGCCCCGCAGGTGCCGTCCCGCAGGAGCCGAGGGCGGAGCACCATCTTCGTCGCCCGTGGCGGGCAATAGCATTGGGCCCATGAATCCCCCGCCGGAGCCGCCTCCGCGACGCTTCCTCGAAGCTGTCGAGCGGCGACTTCCCGCCTCGCTCGTCGAGCATCCATTGCGCTGGAGTTGGGCGTGGTTCGTGCTCCTCGCGTCTGCGACGATCCTGGGGTGGGTCGCCGATTGGCCGATTCCCGTATGGGTGGCGGTCGTCGTGGTGGGATCACTACCCTCGCTGACGGCGACGGTCGCCCTCCTCCTCCGCACTCCTCGCAGCCACCTCGACGAGCACGACTCGGTGTTCGGGCACTTCTTCGTGCGCTTCGTGACGCTCGTCGTCGGGTTCGCGGCGTGGACCATCTCGGTGGTGATGAGCGCGAGCCTCTCGACGCTGCTGCAGCTCATGGCAGAGAACCGCGAAGACGAGATCACCTACTCGGGCATACAGCTCTTCGCGGGCCTCATGCTCCCGGTCGTGCTGGCGATCTGGCTCGTCTTCCTGCTTCGTTGCGCCTGGTTCCTCGCCAAGCTCCGCGGATGGCGCGAGCACCCGTCTCTGAAGCGCTCGCGTGTGCCGGGTACCTTCCTGGCCGAGTTCCCGAGGTTGCGCCACGTCGTCGTCGGGTTCGCGCACCCCGGTGCCCTGCTCGCTTCCGCGGGGCTCTCGTCGGCTGCCGTCCTCACGGAGGAAACGCTGCGCCTGACCTTCACGATGTTCTTCTAGATCTTTTGGGCAATGCCTGCGCGGCGCCTGCGACAAGGGCGAGCAGGAGAAGACCTGCCACCAAACCCACCCCGCCGCAGACGCCGTCGGCGCCGGTCGCTGCGAGAGCGTTCGCCTTCGGTGTCGACGCGGGAACCGCCGGGTCGGGAGCCGAGTCGGAAGCGTCCGCCTCCGGCCCCATCGAGGTGGACGTGCTGGCCGATGCGGACGGCGCCGCAATCGGTACCCCAGGGACCGCCGCCGTGGGAGTGGGCGATGCCGTCGGAGCGATCTCGACGAGAGCGGAGGCCCGGATGAAGTCGGTGCCACCCATCGTGGATCCGGAGAGCGTCACCGCACCACTGACTCCACCCGCTGCGGCGCGGATGCGGAACGAGAAGCTCGTGTCGGTCGTCCCGACAGGCACGGTGAACACGAGCAGATCTCCGATGTTCGTCGGCTCGCCGACGGTCGATGAGCCCTGCACGTAGCTCGCTCCGGCGGGGATCCGGATGCTCGGTGCCCCGGACATCGCGATCGGCGCATCCGCTGCGCCGAAGGTCGCTGTCACCGTGTTCTCACCCGGAGCGCCTGGCGCCGAGTTCACATGGACCGGAACCGCCCGCTCGCCCTGCGCGGAGTAGTGCGTCTGGAGGGCGACCGTGGAGGAGGCGCCCGGCTCGAGATCGAGCATCCAGCTCAAGCCCATGACGTGGTCTCTTGCGTGGCCAGCGAACGTCGCGCTGTCCATGAACTCGACTTGCAGGCCCATGGAGACGCCGACTCCCCTGCCCTGGTCGATCGCGAACCGGCTGCCCTCGGTGAGCGGGATGAGCTGCGCGTAGTCGTCGCCCGCCGTGGTGCCCTGCCCCCAAGGTCCGGTCGGGATGCCCTCGACGCTTCGGCAGAGGATCGACCCGTCACCCGTCGGTGGTTCCGAGTAGGCGAGGGATCCTGTCTCCGGACGGGTGCAGTCCGCGATGCGGTAGACGATCGGGGTGAGCCGCTCGGTCGCGAGACTGGTGACCTCGATCGACGTGGTGGACGAGGAGCCGCCGGAGACGTAGGTGTCCACCTGGGTGAGCTGGAGGAGGTCGCCGTGCACGACCGTGGTGATCTGGAAAGGGTCGACCTGGGTGCCGCTGCCGGTGCTCGTCTGGGAGAGCGGAGACCACCCCCGTTGGTGCGCACTGGCTTCCTCGCCCGCGAGCCCGCTCAGCCAGAAGTCGGCGGGCACATTGAGCGTGCCTCCTGCGGCTACTGCGGTCAGACAGCTCGCGCCAAGCCCGAAGAGCGGCGCGTCTGGCGTTCCCGAGACCGTTGCGCCGCAGCTGAGATCCGTTGTCGTCGTGAGTGACGTCAGCGGCCCCGTGTCGCTGATCACGGTCGCGGCACTGGCTGGCGTCGCGGTCCCGGCTCCGATGAGCGCTACGACGGTGAGCATGACGGCGACGATGTGTGCAGTTCGCATGTGTCCCCCTGGTGGTGCGCCTGCGCGCTGCCCGGCGCAGGGATCCTCGTCAAGCATCGGGGTGCACCGAGACGACGGCCAGGGCCTTGCCACGCCCTGGCCGGGAATCGTCCTGACAGATGGCCAGTCGGGGCGACTACGCCGTATTCCGCCCCGTTTCCGGGGAGTCGGAAACAGCACCGGACGAGTTCTCCACCCGATCGCGCTCGAGCTGCTTGGCAATCGACTGCCACATCTGATCGAAGGTGTACCGGTCTTCGACGGCAGCTCGCGCCCTGCGGCCCACCTCGAGCAGCTCGGCTGGTCGGGCGAGAACTCTCTCGATCACCGCGGCAACCCCCTGCGGGTCGTGGAGGGGCATGCCGAAGTTGCTCACACCCTCGTCGATGTACTCGCGCATCGCCTCCGTCTCGGTCACGACGCAGGCCTTGCCCGAGGACATGGCCTCGAGCAGCACGCTCTGGCCAGTGGGGTACGCGAGATCGTGGGTCGGGATGACGACGAGCTGGGCTGCAAGGAGATTATGCCGGTGCGCCGGCCCGTCAGAGGGTCCGCTCGTCGTGACGTTGTCCGGAAGTTCCATGTGCTGGAACCTGTCGAGATGCGAGACGAGGTGGAAGTCGATGTGCGGGAGGAGCCGTGCCGCCTCGACGAGGGTCTCGAAGTCGCGGCCAGCATCGAGGCCTCCGCTGAAGACCTGGAAGCGCTGCTCTACCGAGGCGTCCGGCACGTACTTCGTGTGCTCGACCCCGAAGTTGATGGGAGCGACCTTCGCGCCGGCGCCGGTCTGAGCGAAGAGCTCGGCTTGGTTCCGTGAGAAGACGAAGATCCGATCCACACCCGCCACCGTTCGCGCGATCTCCTGGCGCCGCGAAGACGAGCCGGTCTTCAGTTCCTCCGCCCACCAGCAGGAGACGACGGCGAGCCGCGTCTTGGCGTATGCACTCAGGCCCCGGCGCTTGAGCGCGGCTGGAAGCACCGACTTGTCTTCGAGGATCGCCAGGACAGCATCCGCCCGCCGCGCCGTGGCCAGGCCCCGGATCGCGAGGTCGGCGGGAACACCCGTTCGGTGCTCGACGACGGCCTTGACCTTGCGGTGCACCCGAGAGGTCGCCATGCGAACTGTGGCTAAGTTGGCGTACTGGCCGAGCAGCTCAGCACAGTAGGGTCCTCGCAGCTGATCGCCGGGCGAAGTCCCCGAAGTGATGGAGGGCAGCCCGTCGTGGTCGAAGAGGCCCAGGATGGTGACGTTGTCGTTCACGATGTCAGCCTAAGGACACTGAGGGCTTTTCTTCCCATCCCGTATACTCGATTGCATACTGTTTCGCACCAGGTTTCACCCTGAGTGCGCATACGCGCTCACCCCCCTTATGGCGCAGGTTCTTTTTTTAGGGGGGGGGCTCTATCTCATCGACACGCTTCGTTGAACTCGATGGCCTGCGCGGCCTTGCAGCCGCTGCAGTTGTCGTCGGGCACTTCACGACCACGTTCTCCGAGCACTACCCGACGGCGCCGGGCAGTTCCATCGAGCTGCAGTACGGCCAGTTCGGAGTTCAGCTCTTCTTCCTCATCAGCGGGTTCGTCATCCTCATGACCGCTGATCGAGCCAAGCGGGCATCAGACTTCGCAATCTCACGATTCACCCGTCTCTACCCGGCCTACTGGATAGCCGTTGTCATCTCGATCGCCGTGGGCGCGCTTGCGAACGTTCCAGGAACGCAGTTGACGCCGCTCGAGATGCTCCTCAACTTCACGATGATCCAGCGACTGCTGCTGGTTCCGGACGTCAACGGCGCCTTCTGGACGCTTGCGGTGGAGATGCAGTTCTACATCATCGTCTTCCTCGTGCTCCTCCTCACCAAGTGCAGACTGACGGACGTGCTCCTGCGATGGCTGGTGGCGGCCTGGCTCGCCATCGCCGTCGCCTCGGCTGTCACGGCGGCGCTCTTCGCCCCTGGCGTCGACATCACGGCCGCGCCAGTGCTGGTCCGTGCGATGGTCAACGTCACCCTCGCGGAGTACGGCCCCCTCTTCTGCCTCGGAATGCTGCTCTTCATGGCCCGCAGGAACCAGCGGTTCGAATGGCTGACGATCCCGGCCTTCCTGGCGGTCGTCGTGTCGGCCTACCTGCTCCACTCGTCGAGCTACGCCGCGATCGTCGCCGGCATCGGCGTCTTCTTCACCTTCGTCGCGCTGCGCACATCGACTCCTCCGCTTCGACTGCGTCCCCTGCTCTGGCTCGGAAAAATCAGCTACTCGCTCTACATCGTGCACGTCGTCGTCGGCTACGCGACGATCGATCTCCTCTGGCCACTCATCGGACGCGACCTCGCGACGTTGGCGGCCACCGCGGTCGCGGTAGTGCTCGCGTGGGGATTGCACGCTGTCGCGGAGTCCAGGATGAGCGCCTCGTGGCGACGGACACTTCTCCAATTGCGCGATAAAGCAAGGGACAACCTGCAATGAGGCCGAGAGCGACGCTCTGGCAAGACTTCGCCAGGTCGCATTCGCTGAGTATTCTGGTGCCGGTTGACGACGGGGATAGACCAATGCAGATCGGGGAGAGCAGATGTTGAATGGCGGAGGAGCAAGAAAGCGACTCGGTATCTACCGACGCGAGTTGGGGCGGATGCGCAACCCGAAGCTCAGAGCAATCCACCGGCAGGTGAATGCCCACATGGTGGGGAGACTCCCGCTCTGGCGCCCGCGGAAAAAGGGCAGCTTCTGGGCTGTCACCCTCGTCAAGAACGAGATCGATATCATCGAGCTCTCGGTGCGCCATTTCGTGGACCAGGGGGCCGAGCGAGTCCTCGTCGCGGACAACGGTTCGACAGACGGGACCCTGGAGCTGCTGCGGCGACTCGCCGAGGAGCTGCCGATCATCGTCATCGAAGACCGACTCACGGCGTACCACCAAGGCGAGAAGATGTCGTTCCTGGCGCGGGCAGCGTGGCGCGGGGGCGCCGACTGGGTGGTCCCGTTCGATGCCGATGAGCTCTGGTACGCACCCGCCGGCACTCTGCGGGACCACCTGGCCGCATCCCCATCGAGCATCATCGACGCGAACATCTTCAACGCCTACCCGATCGACGGCGAGCCCGGGCCGTATCGCGTCGACACGGTGCGGCACGACTTCACGCAGTGCTGTTTTCGCAGCCACCCAGTCGCCAGGCTCGCGAACGGAAACCACACAGTGAACGTCCTCGGCCGAAAGTCCAACGAGATCAACATGCTGCACATCCCTTGGCGGTCGAAGGAGCAGATGCGCATGAAGGTCACCCAAGGATGGGCCGCTATCGAAGCGACCGGCGCCGAGGTCGGTTTCGACGGGCACTGGGGCGAGATGTCCGAGGCGAAGGAGTCCGCGATCGACGAGATCTGGGCGTCGATCGCCCTGGGGGTAGAGACAGAGCTCGATTTCGGATACAAGGCGCGTGGCTCTCTGGCACGGATCGAACCGTCGACGTGGACGCATTGGCCTGACGATTTCCCAGCAGAGAGCACATCATGACTACGCGAACGCACTTCTTTGCCCGCTCGCCTGAAACTGCGCGTGAAATCGTCGCTTGGGATCCCGATTCCGACCCGCAGCGATTCGCACATGGCGCAGGGCACAATGTCTTCGAATTGTTCGCGCGCCTCAGGGATCTGGGCGCGAACGTGACGATTGGCCCGGATATACCCGGGGATGCCGATGTGGTCGTCGCATTCGCCACTGAATTCGCATTCCTCAAATTCGCCTGGGTTGTCGCGCCGTTCCGGCTGCTCATGATCAGGAGCGATGTGAGTCCAGCGATCGACTGTCCGTATACACCGACTTCCGTCGCGGTCCCCAATGCCTCGTCATTCTGGACTGATCGCTACGGGAGCGCGAGCATCTACTTGCCCGCGCTTCCGCAACGGGGTCTCGTCGCGAGGAACACTGCGCGAGATGGCATCACAAACGTGGGACTCAAAGCGAATCCTGGCAACATTCCAGACGAGATCCTCGCCCCGGAATTCGCGGACCGCCTTCGGGAGATCGGCTGCGCGCTCGACATCGATGCTCCGGCGGACGTCGACGGCTCAGATCAGCGCTGGCACGATTTCTCGGAGACCGACGTCACGCTCTGCTTCCGCCGTTCGGGCGAGGAAGCACTGGACTTGAGGAAGCCGCCGACCAAGCTGGTCAACGCCTGGTCGGCAGGGACCATCCCGATCACCGGGGACGAGCTCGCCTACCGGTCCTTGATCCGTCATGGCGAGGATGGCTTCATAGTCGAATCCGCCCGCGACGTCCCCGCTGTCGTCGAACGGCTGCAGCACGAACCGGAACTCCGGAAGCGCCTGCTCGCCAACATCGCGGAGCGTCGTGACGAGCTCAGCACCGAACGCCTCACTGCAGCCTGGTCGGACCTCATCGACGCCACTGCCCGCGCTCCCCGATCTCCGCTCACGACGCTCCTGAACCGGTTCAGGGTCGGAATCGCGATCTTGCGCAAGCGACTGCGGGAATCTCCGTGAGCGTCGCCGTATTCTGCTCCTGCAACCCACTCCGGTGGCAAGCGCGGTGCTACGCTCGATCCCGCACGTACGTTGAGTCGCTGCGTACTCTCTGACGACCTGAGGTGAACTCGATCTTGCGCGAGAAGTTACTGCTCATTTTTTCCAAAAGCGCCCGCGCCAAGCTCGCAGTGGGACTCGTGGGATCGATCATCGTCGCTCTTGGAGAGACAGGCTCAGTCCTCCTCGTTGGGCCCCTCCTGGCGCTGCTGGTCGGCGGACCGACCGACAGCGGCATGCTTGGCGTCGTCTCCGATTTCCTCGGCAACCCGTCGCCGGAAGCCATGGTGCTCATCCTGCTCGGCGGTGTGGTCGTCGGCTTCGTCGCCAAAGACATCTTCAGCATCGCGTTCCGCTGGTGGATGCTCGGCTTCATCGCCAGGGAGCAGGTCAATACCGCCACACGGCTCCTGCGCTACTACCTCTACGCGCCGTACAGCCTCCATCTCGGCCGCGGCACGGCTGACCTGCTGCGCACCATGGGTGTCTCGGTCGGCCAGCTCTACTCGCTTGGCGTCATCGCCGCCCTCAACGCGATCACCGATGCGATCACGATCCTCGCGCTCCTCATCTCCATGCTGGTCATCATGCCCATCCCATCGCTCATGGCCCTCGCGTACTTCGGCTTGGCAATGCTGGTCTTCTCCCGAGTCATCCGGCCGCGGGCAGAAGCCGCCGGCCGCATGAAGATGGAGGCCGCGAAGCGCGGCTACACGGCGGCGTTCCACGCAATCGGCGGAGTCAAAGAGATCAAGATCCGCAGCGCCCAGCCGCACTTCGTGGGCGCATTCGAGGATGTGGAGCTCGAACACGCACAGGCGACTCGCATGGTCGGGTTCCTTGGCGAGATCCCAAAATACCTGCTGGAGATCCTCTTCATCGTGGGCCTCGGTGGCCTCATCCTCTTCCTCCTCGGCACCGGCGGCGGCATCACCGCGGTCAGCTCGATCGGGCTGGTCGCCGCAGCCGGGTTCCGACTCCTCCCGTCGATGTCACGGCTGCTGGTCTCGGTCGCCAACATGCGGGTAGGCGGCCCTGCCCTCACCGAGGTCTCCTCTGAGCTCAAGCTCGCGAAGCACTACGAAGACAACGAGCTGCTCGCTGTCACGGCAGCACACGCCGTCGACTTCGAGAACGTGATCAAGATGCAGGATCTCTCCTTCAGATACACAGACGCATCGAAGGATGTCCTGTCGCAGATCTCGCTGGAGATCCCCTACGGCACGTCACTCGCGCTTGTGGGCTCCAGCGGAGCCGGCAAGAGCACCCTGGTCGACCTGATCCTCGGCCTGCACCGCCCGACGGGTGGTCAGTTCCTCGTCGACGGGCGCCCCCTCACGGACGAGCTCATCGCAGCCTGGCAGCACAACGTCGCCATGGTTCCTCAAGACGTGTACCTGCTCGACGCTTCCCTGCGCGAGAACATCGCCTTCGACAGCGCCCCGGAAGACATCGACGAGGAACTCCTCCTCGATGTCGTGCGCCGCGCTCAGCTGGACGACCTCGTCGATTCTCTCGACATGGGCCTCGAATCCTCGGTCGGAGAACGAGGGTCTCGTCTCTCGGGCGGGCAGCGGCAGCGGGTCGGCATCGCCCGTGCGCTCTACCGTCGGCCTTCTCTCCTGGTCCTCGACGAGGCGACATCCGCGCTCGACAACGAGACGGAGCGCAAGATCATCGAGACGATCGAGGGGCTCCAGGGTGAGGTGACGGTGGTCATCGTCGCTCACCGCCTGTCGACAGTCCAGGAGGCCAATGCGCTCGCGTACATGAAGGACGGGAAGCTCGCCGGCTACGGCTCCTTCGAGGAGGTTCGATCAACGAATGCCGACTTCGCTCGCCAGGTGGAGCTCGGCTTGCTCAAGCTCCCCGAAGACGAGCCTGCGAAGTAGCACCGTGGTCGACATCTCGACGCGCGTCGTCACGCTCGGCGGCGCCGTCCCGTACCCGGGTGTTCGGCACGCGGGGGGCCTGTACGTCCACCACCTCACGCAGTCGTTGTCGGAACGCGGTCTGGTCGAGGTGATCGCTCCAGACCATCTCGCGAACCAGAAGGCGCTCGAGGATGCGGACGCGCGCGTCTCAGCGCACCTGGTCGGCCGGTGGGCATCTTCCAGCGCACGACAGCGGCTGCTGCAGCGCGGCGTCGGGATCGTCGAGAGGGGCTGGAGGCGTATCGATCCTGCATCGCCCCCACTCGGCATCCTTGCGAGCCTCTACCTCGATCAGCGGGTCCGCGAGTCCGTCACGAGCGCCGACATCGTGGACCTGCAATGGTTCGAGTTCGTTCGTCTGGCCCCGCACATCCGGCACCTCAACCCGAAGGCGAAGATCTTCGGCACCTTCCACGACGTGCTCTCGCAGCTGTACGCGCGTCGCGCCGAAGAAGGGGATGCGGCCCGCTGGCGTCGAGCGGAGGCCCTGGCCATCGCTGCCGAGCGCAGGTCGTTCCGCCACCTCGATCGCGTCCTCACGCTCAACGAGAAGGATGCGGAGCTCCTGAGGCAACGCGGCGCGGCAGACGTGAGCGTCATCGACCCGCCGCTCGCCCCGGTCTCGCTACCGGAGCGCAAAACGCTCGGCGGCAGCCCGGAGATCGTGTTCGTCGGGTACTTCGCGCGACAGGTCAACGTCGATGCGGCTGCCTGGTTCATCGACCACGTGTGGCCGAGCGTCCTCGCCTCGGTCCCGGACGCGCGCCTGAAGCTGGTCGGCCTCGACCCGGACGCAGCTCTGGCGCCGCTCGTCTCGCGCGCCGCCAATGCTGCTGCGCTTGGATTCGTCGACGACCTGTCACCCGTCTACGCGGATGCCTCGGTGGTCGTGGTACCTCTGCTGTCCGGGTCCGGCGTGAAGTTCAAGACCATCCAGGCGATGACGTACGGGATCCCGACGGTCTCCACCACCGTCGGAGCGGAAGGGGTCGCCCACAGCGACGAGCTGGAGGCTGTCACCGACGACCCGGCCGCCTTCGCGCAGGCCGTCACCGGCATCCTGCGGGATCAGCCCGCTGCTGACCGCCGGGCTCGGGACCTCGCCGGGAAGCTCGCGGCCACCTACGGCGAAGAACGGTTCCAGGAGACAGTGAAGAGCATCTACGCACCGCACGAGCAGCGCACCGCACTCGTCACCGACGCAGTGACCGTCGTCATCCCCTACTACGGGGACCCGACTGACACGCTCAACCTCATCGAGCAGCTGCGCCCTCAAGAGGGCCTCGCAGAGATCATCGTCGCCGATGACGCGTCACCGGTCCCGTTCCCGGACCAGGTGGGAGTCCGAGTGGTCCGCCGCGAGGCGAACGGAGGGTTCGGGGCGGCCGTCAATACGGGGGCGGCGCTCGTGTCGACCGACCTCATGCTCGTCCTCAACAGCGACCTCGACATCGGCACCACCTTCATCCGCGATCTGCTCGCGAGCGCGAAGGCGCTCCCGACCGCCGTCGTGAGCCCGCAAGTGCTGAAAGCGAGCGGTGCTCCCGAATGGACTGCCCGATCTTTCCCTCGGACCAGGCACCACGTGGTCGAATGGCTGTCACCCCTCGCCCGTTGGCGCCACCTTCCCGCACTCCACCGCGCGGTCGGGCACGTGACCGACCTCTCGCCCGAGGGGAGCGACCGGGTCGACTGGGTCATCGGGGCGGCGATGCTCGTTCCCACGGACGACTTCCGCGCAGTGGGTGGATTCGACGAGCAGTACTACATGACCTCCGAGGAGGTGGACCTGCAGAGGCGGCTCTCCGCTCGCGGAGTGCCATCGTACGTGGCCAACGCGGTCGAGATCACGCACGTGGGCGGCGGCTCGTCCGACTCCTCCCACCGGCGCCAGTGGCTCGTGACCGCCAGGCAGCGGTACGCGAACAAGTGGGGCGGCTCCGTCGCCTTCACCGCTTCCCTGACCCTCGCGAGCCTCGTCAACTTCGCCGCGAATGCGCCGCGCCAGCTCGCCGGTCGAGACCTCGACGCGCGAGCGGTCCTCCGCTACGAACTCGGGCTGCTGCGGACGGCGCGCCAACAGGCGAAGCAGGCAACGCGAGTGACGACGCACACCCAAGGGGGGCAAGGATGATGTCGAGGACACCACGAACCGTGGCGTTGATGGGGACCAGGAAGGCCGCGCACCTCGCGAAGGGTGCACTCGGCAGGGCGCGGGACGCATTCGCCGGAATCGAGGCCCGCATCAGCGAGCGCATCGACGCGAGTGGAGACTCCACGATCACGCCGGACGAGCTGCTGGCGAATCGCTTCGCCGCCTTCCGCCCACTCCACGCAGCTCCGCCGGAACCCGCGCAGCGCCCCTCGGTGACCGTCTTCGGCTTCTTCAACAGCAGCGGCTTCTTCGGCGGGATCGCGACGCTGCTCAACCTGAGCGCCACCATCGCCAAGGATCTCGACTACGACCTGCGCCTGGTGCACACGACGTCGTTCGAAGAAGACCCCGATGTCGCCGGATTCCTCAAGAACCAGGGCATCGACTTCGACGCAGCCCGCATCCGCTTCGTGAACGCGGCGAACCGCAGGGCCGAGGGCGCATCGCTCCCCCTGCACGCAGACGATCTGCTGGTGGTCAGCGCCTGGTGGGATGCCTTCGCCGTGGATCGCCTCCAGCACGACCGACCCTACGTCTACCTCATCCAGGACTACGAGCCGATCTTCTACAGCAACGGCGATCAGCAGGTCTGGGCGTCAGCGACCTACGAGTCGACGAAGTTCGTGCCGGTGCTCAACAGCTCGATCCTGCACGACTACTTCCGGACGACGACCCACGCACGCGTCGCCGAAGAGGCCCTGGTCTTCGAACCGGCAGTGCGTGTTCCCGACCGGGCCTCCCAGCCCGCCAAGCGACCCCTGAAGAAGCGCCTGTTCTTCTACGCCCGACCAGAGACCGAGCGAAACCTCTTCTACACGGGGCTGCTCGCGATCGACAAGGCCTTCGAGGAGAGTGCGGAGCTGCGCGACAACTGGGACGTGTGGCTGGGTGGAACTCAGACCATTCCGCCGCTCCGCCTCAAGAGCGGCCTGGAACTGCAGCGCCTCGGCAAGATGTCGTTCGAGGACTACCAGCAGTTCACGCTCACCGCTGACCTCGCGATCTCCTCGATGCTGGCCCCGCACCCGAACTACCCGACGCTCGAGTTCTCGCGCCTTGGGACTGCCGTGATCACAACCTCGTGGGAGACGAAGACCAACCTCGATCGCTACTCCGAGAAGATCACGCTCGTCGAGCCCACGGTCGCCGCGATGGCGGAGGCGATCGTCCGCTGCGCGAGCGCCGGTGGAAGCGAGCCGGAGACGGTTCCGAAGACCACGGACTCCTGGCCGAAGGCACTCGCTGAGGTTGCCGGCTCCATAGCAGCGCTCCACAGGAGCACCGCGCCGTGATCGCCGAGGAGCTGACGCTCGTCATCGTCGGCTATAAACACGAACACTACGTCACGACCTTGCTCGAGTCCGTCGAGGCGCAGACGATGTTGCCCGCTCGAATCCTCCTCGTCGACGACGACCCCGCGGGTGGAACCGCCGAGGTCGCCGAACGGTACCTCGCGAAGAGCGCCCTGCAGGTCGAGGTAACACGCAACCAGGTCAATCGAGGTCTGTGCACGAGCCTCAACACGGCGCTCACGAGCATCGACACCGAGTACTACGCCTACATCTCCGCCGACGACTGGATGCTCCCGACCCGCATCCGACGTCAGTTCGACGCCATCAGCGCGGCTCCGTCGACGACCGCCGTCGTCTACTCGAACGCGATCCGAGTCGACGAGGCAGATCGTGAGCTCGACGAGGACTTCAAGACCGCCTACGACTGGCCAACGCACCGCTCTGGCCAGGTCTACGCGGAGATGAGCGCCTACAACTGGCTCCCGGCCCCATCGGTGATGCTGCGCACTCAAGCGGTCAGGGACGTGGGCGGCTACGACGCGGAGCTCTTCTTCGAGGACCACGACCTGTGGCTGCGCCTCGCTGTCGGGCACGAATTCCTGTGCGTGGACGAGCCACTCGTGGCTTTCCGTGAGCTCGGGTCGTCGCTGGGGCACCAGCAGTTCCAGACCGACAACCCGCGGTTCGTGGTGGCGTATCTGCAGATCCTCGCGAAGCAGTTGGGCATCTCATCGACCATCGACGCCGACATGTTCCCGCGCCTCTGGAGCCTGGCGCTCCGACTCTGGCGCATCGAGGGAGCAACGCCCCGCGTGGTCGCCTATCTGGGGAGCTACGTGCGGGGTGCGCAGAGCCTCCGAGTCGGCAAGGCATACGTGCGGCTTGCGAAGATGGGCGTCTCCTACGCCGCCCTGGATCGCATCCGCAAGCTCCTTCGACGCTGATCCGAGGGATGCGCGGCCGCAGCGCTGATCAGCGTCGTGCCACGTCGACGAAATGACGGACTCGTCCGTCGAAAACGCCCTCGAACGGGAACCCCTGCATGAACGTCAGGCCTCGTCTGGCCTGAACCTCGAGTTGTGTTGGGTCCGCTGCGAGGCGCGCGACGACCTCGGCGGCAGCGACCACGTCGCCGTTGTCCACCGCCCAGCCGCCGCCGCCTGCGGCGAGGAGCGGTGACAGGGTCCGGTTCTGGAACCCGAGCACCGGAACCCCGGACCCCATCGATTCGAAGTAGGTGCTCGCCGAATCGCCCTGGATGTGTGGCAGGAACATGAGGTCGACCTGGGTCCGAGCGAACGACTTCCAGCTCTGCTCGAAATCCATGTAGCCCGCGAACTGCACGTTCGACGGCACCTCTCGCCTGAGCTGCTGCTCCAGGTTGCCCGCCCCGACGATCGTGAACTCGTAGTCGATGTTTGCCCGATCGAGCTCCGTCATGAACGGCGGGATGAGGTTCACCCCCTTGATCTCCGTCAAACGACCGGAGTAGGCGATCCGCAGCGGGCGCGTGCCGTCCCAGAAGCTCCGCTGACCCGCTGCACGCACGTCGTCCGCGTGCATCCGGTGGTCGAAGAACATGTGCGTCGATTCGTTCACCGTCGCGTAGTGCTCTGCTGCTGAGTGTCCGTTGCACTGGAAACCGTCGGCGCGCGCCGCAAGCCCGTCGAGGCGGCGTGTACGCCTCGCCGCGCCGAGACGGATGCGGACGCGGTCCGCCAGGCCTCGGTTCGTGACCAGGCCAACCTCGAGGCGGACTTCGGGGGACCAATCGTCGGTGAGGATGACTCGGAAGTCGTTCCCGAGCAGCGTCTCGCTGAGCGGTCCGACGACGGAGTGCATGACCAGGTCAGCCCCGAGTTCGGAGATCCTGCCCACATCGACACGGTCGATGAACCGCAGCTCCCGGGCGAGCGGGTCGTCGGCCCACTTGAACTGCGGGTCGTCGATGGCGGCCGGCAGCGGAGGCTCCAGGGAGGAGACGATCACCTCACCTGGCCAGCGCTTCGCGTACTCGGCGAGGCCGGTCATCGACTTCGCGAAGATGCCCAGGACACCTTGCGGGCTCACCCTCAGTGGGCTGTCGTTCAGGTAGACAAACTTCATGACCTGCCTCGGTCTCTCAAGCGGGTGAGTTGGATGCGATCCTGCGGAGCAGGTCACCGACTGCGCTGGCGCCCGCGTCTGGCGAGTAGTGCTCCAGCCACCGTCGTCGGTTCGACCCCACATTTGCGTCGAGGCCGCGAGCGATCTTCCGCTCGATCGCTGAGGCGAGAGCCGAGGCGCTGCCGGCGGCGAAGACATCTCCGGTGGTCTCCGGCACGATCTCCGGCAAGGCCCCGGCATCGCTGACGAGCAGCGGGACTCCCGCGGCCATCGCTTCGGTCGCGACGAGTCCGAACGGCTCGGGCCACACCGAAGGGACCACAAGCAGGTCGATGCGATCGAAGAAGTCTGCCGGCGCTACCCAGCCCGGACGGTCGGTGAGGTGCGCGACGGGCTGCAACGCCTTCTCCACGGCCAGCTGGGCTTCCGCGGACACGAATCGTGGCTCACCGGCGAGCAGCAGCCGATAGTGGCCGGGCTCGCGCGCCTCCAGCTCCTGCACGGCGGCGGCCAGCACGTCCACACCCTTGTCGATGGATGGCCTGCCCAGGAATCCGAGCACGATCGGCGGTCCTTGCGGCACCCGGTTGCGTGTCCCTGGGCTCTGGCTCCAGTTCGGCAGCACTTCAGCGTTGCCGACGGCCGCCGCCATCGATGCGGATGGCACGATCGTCGTGAGCGCCTTGAAGCGAGCCAAGGGCTCGATCACGCGCAGCGCACCCAACGGGCGTTGGTGAAGGTGCACGATTCGATCGGGGCGCCCTGCTGTGGCTGCGGCGGGCACGAGCCCGTTGCACCAAAGGATTCCCCGTCGCTCCGCGGCGTCCCAACGGCGGAGTGCGAGCATCCACGCTCTCCGCCCGGACGCCTCGAGTTCCACGACACGATGCCCGGCATCCCGCGCGGCGGCGACGAGCTCGCCCGGTTCCGAGGGGCCGACGATGGTCACGTCGACGCCGAGCTCCTCGAGCACGGCGGCGATGCTCAGGAGCATCACCTCTCCTCCGCCGATGTCTCCGTTGTTCGTGGCGATGGTGACGTGGTTCGGGAGGCCGCCCGGCAGATCGGATGCGACTCCCGCCTTGGCGTAGACACCGGCGATGGCTGCGGTCATGTCGGAGACCGACGGCCAATCGTCGAGCGTCGTGACGGCGTCGCTATCCAGGAGCACACGCGCGACCTGCGCGACATCATCGGCGTCGACGAGTCCCGCCTCCGCGACGATCTCCGGGTTTCCGCCGACGCTTGAAGCCACGACGCGCATCCCACGATTGGCGGCGTCGAGCAGCGAGTACGAGCAGTTCTCCCACACGGACAGCTGCGCCAGCACGTCGGCTTCCGCCATGGCGGCGTCTGGATCCACGAAGCCCGGGAAGTCGACGGCATCGGCGAGGCCGAGGTCGCTGACTCGACGTCGGAGCTCGGCGTCCAGCGCGCCGACGCCGGCGATCGTCAGCCGGGCGTCCGCTCTCTGCGCGTGCACCCGAGCGAACGCGTCGATGAGCTGCGGGATGCGCTTCTCGGGAGAGAGCCGCGCGAGGGCGAGCACGCGCAGGGAGTCGGAGGCACGGGCTGGACGCACAGGTAGCTGGTCGACGCCGTTGTAAACGACGTGCACCTCCTGCTTCGGCCCCCACTTCGCGAGCATCGCCCGCTTGGTCGCCTCGGAGACGGCGATGACGCCCTCGAACCGACGGAGCCTCGCTCCGTGCACGCGGGCCATGAGCTGCGACTTCCAGGAGGACCCGTGATAGATGCTGTCTTCGCCGGCGATACCGTGCTCACTCGTGACGCGCGCGGTGCCGGCCGGCAGAGGCGTGGCGGCCACGACGACGTCCGCGTACGCGAGATGCGAGTGCACGACAGCCGGCCCAAGACGGCGCGCGGCCGACCTGAGGGTCCGGATCGACCGGCTCAGGCCGGCGTCTGGCCCGATTCTGCCCACGGCGAGGCGGGCGCCGACCGCACGGAGACGATCGACGAGAGGCCCCTCCGGGCAGAGCACGACGAGCTCGAAGCCGGGAATGCCCTCCTCGGCCACGTCCAGGACGTGACGCGCGACCCCGCCCAGGTCAGCAACGGGAATCACCCAGAGAGCGATCGGCCGCGAGGAGCGGCCTCCGTCAGATGCTGCCCGCGCCTCTAGAGCCACTTCTCGAGCCGATCGAGCGCCGTCCAGAAGCCCTGCCCGTTGTCAATGTGTCCTTGCCAGATCTCAGGGATGAACGGTGCACCCGGCGCGAACTCATCGAGCTGCCCTGCCAGCAGGGGCCAGTCGACCTCGCCGTCGCCGACCTGGACGCCCTCGCCATCGACCCCCGTCGCGTCGACGAGGTGCAGGTGGATGCTGTGGGGCGCGATGAGCTCCGTGTAATCGGAGAACTGCATCCCGAGGAAGTTCGCCGCGAGCTTCGAGTGCGACACGTCGAAGCAGAGCTTCGTCCCCGTCGTCGCCGAGAACTCCGCAGTGTCGTGCGGATCGAGGAAGAGGTTGTGGAACTGCTGGCCTCCCATGAGCCACGGGAACGGCGGAAGCGTCTGCGCCGCGATCCGCACGCCGTCCGTGTCGAGACGCTGCACGGCATCCGCGATCCGCGCGTACATGGCGGTGCGCGCCTGAGCGGGGACGTGCTTGTCCTTCGTGAAGCCGCCCATCGTGACGACCATGATCGGCTCGGTCGAGCGCGTGAACCACTTCTTCAGGCTGCGGGTCGTGTCGATGGTCCGCTGCACCTCGCGGATCGACCGCTCCCAGTGCTCGTCGTCCGTCGACGCGAGGTCGACGAGGAAGTCGCCGGAGAACAGGTCTGGCAGGTGCGTCGTGAAGTCCATGTCGAGGGGCTCCGTGAAGAAGCTGTCGATGTCGACCTCGAGGTCCTTGTACGAGAAGTGGAACTCCAGGAAGTCAGGAGTCGAGTTCTCGATGAGCTTCTTGTAGTCGTGGTAACGAACCGGAAGGCCCCAAGGGCGACGGAACTCGAACTCGCGCCCGACGGACGCAGTATCGGTGAGGTCGCTCTCAAAGAAGAACTCGCCTTCCGCCATGTCGTGATTCACCGTGCGACCCACGAGCTCGTCGAGACGATTCGGCTGCAGCCCGCGACCGGGGCTCTTCACGGCGATGTCCTCAGCTCGGAGCACCTCGCCCTCGCGGAGCTCTCGTGCCGCGACCAGCGACTTCGCGAGCGTCGTGCGGTTCATGAGCTCTCCCGTGGACACCTCGCGCGGTGCCGCGTCGCCCAGCGAGAGCTCGATGTCTCGGATCTGCTCGACCATCTGCTCGAACTCGTCCGGGAGCAGCGAGACCGTGTGGTCGTTGCCCTCCATGCCGCGATCGACGGTGAAGTGCTTCTCGATGATGCGCGCCCCGCGAGCGACCGCAGCGACAGGCACGTGCCAGCCGCGCTCGTGGCCCGAGTAGCCCACGATGCTGTCGCCGATCTCCGCGAGTCGGTCGAGGTAGGCGAGGTTGATGTCCTTGAAGGGCGCAGGGTACGTCGACTGGCAGTGGAGCAGCGCGAAGCTGGAACCCAGGGACCGCATGAGCCCGACGGTCTCGAGGATCTCCGACTCCCGCGACATTCCGGTCGACAGGATGAGCGGGAGCCCACGCGAGCCCGCATCGCGGAGCAGCTCGTGATTAGTGAGATCGGCCGAGGCGATCTTGAGGCCCTCGATGCCGTAGTCGACAAGCGCCTGGACGCTCGGTCCGTCCCACGGCGTGCACATGAGGTCGACACCGCGGTCGCGCGCGTGGTCGAAGACCGTGAAGAGCTTCTCCGCGGGGAGGGAGACGCGCGAGAGGAGATCCAGCGTGTACTGCGCCCCGAGGTCTTCACCGGCCGTCGACCCACCGCTCTGGCGATACAGCGCATCCATGTCCCGCAGCTGGAACTTCACGGCGTCGGCGCCCGCGTCGGCCGCGAGGTCGACGAGTCGCTTCGCGAGGTCGACATCGCCGTTGTGGTTGTTGCCGATCTCCGCGATGACAAACGCGGGGTGGCCGGCACCGATCTGGTGCCGACCGATGCGCAGCACATCATTGCGGTCGATGGCGACGGCGATCAGGTGGCCCGTCTCATCGACGAGCGGCAGATGCGTGATGCCGCCGTGCCCGAGCAGCGGAGCCAGGTCGGACGGCGTCGAGGTCGCCGGCGCGGTGCGGGTGCTCGTGTTGGCGACTTCGACGCACGTGACATCGAGGGAGGCCGTCGGGTTCGCGACGATCCAGCGGCGGAAGTCACCGTCGGAGAGGGAGCCACGAAGACGGCCGTGCTCGTCGACGCAGAAGACGATGCGCTGCTGGTTCGCGCTGATCTTCTGCAGACCAACGACGATCGGGTCCTCCGCGAAGACGATGTAAGGGGTGAGGTTGCGCTCGAAGATCACTGAGCGGAGTCCTTGTCTGTCGATGCTGCGGTGTGCGCTGACGGGGCGGCGGCCGCGTCAGGGTGAAGCTGGGAGAGCTGGTGGTCTGCGATGGAGAGATCGAGCTCGGTGTCGATGTCGACGCCCTCGAGGTCGTCCATCTCGAAGATGCCGATCGTGCCGCCGAGCCGGTTGTGGTCCCGCTCGTAGATCTCGGTCTTCGTGAGGTAGAGCGAGCCCGTCTCGCGGTAGAACATCTGCGTGCGCTGCAGCTCCTGGCGGCGAGGCCTCGCGCCGATCGTGAAGTGCGCCTTCGGCTGGTCCTCCTCGGATGCTCCGTACTGCCAGAGGAACGGCGTCTGAGGCACGGCACCCACCATCGAATCGACGCCGGTCGCCGCGAACTGCGAGATCGCACGGTCGAGGGTGCCCGGGAGCCGCACGGGCGAGGTGGCCTGAAGGAGCATGACGGCATCTGGTCGTCGCCCGGCAGCCGTGTACTCGGCGATGGCGTGCTCGACCACCGGCTCGGTTGCCGTCGTGTCTTCAGCGAGGTGCGCGGGACGCAGCCACGGCACCTGCGCGCCGGCTGCTCGCGCGATGGCGGCGAGGTCCTCGTCGTCGGTGGAGACGAGGACATCCATCTGCGGACGTGCTGAGAGGGCCTGCTCGATGGTCCAGGCGACCAGCGGCCTACCGGCGACGTGGCGCCTGTTCTTGCCGGGGATGCCTTTGGAACCTCCCCGAACGGGGATGACGCACAAGATCCTCATACTGTTTCCTCCAGAATCCGCGCGATGCTCGCGGCTATCAACTGTGCTGGCTCTGTCTGGGGAACAGGCGGGGCAGGAGTCGAATCGCTGCCCCACTGCGAAAGACCATACCGTGTCCAGAAGTCGCGCACCCACGCGGGCGGGTCGACGCACGTCACCCAGGCATCCTGGCCGGCGGCGGCGGCTTCGAGGACGCCCGTGGAGAAGACCGAGACGACCGGCCGGTCAAGGGTCGCGAGCGACTGACCGGAGCTCTCGAACCGCACTCCGCGCCGCTGCCAGGCGCGGTGCTGCAGGCGTGAAAGGCGGTCGGTCTCCGCTGGGTGCGGACGATACTCGGCACCCGTTGTCGTGCAGAACGTCCGAGCGGTCTTCGCCGACGTCCACCGCGACAGCTCAGCACCGTGCAGCTGTCCGAGGAACACCGGAGTCGCATCTCCGGGCCCTGCGGGACGACCGCTGCCGCGCCGCGAGGCATGCCAGAGCAGCTGCGCACCGACGACCTCATGCGTCACATCGTCTCGTCCCGACTTCCAGAACTCGGCGTCCTCCTGAGAGAACGCGAGCAGGTGGCTGCCGCGAGCCAAGGGCGGTGCGAACGGTGTCGTCAATCCATGCTGGGCCACGACGAAGCGTGCGCCGAGCTGCTTGCTCCACCGGTAGCCGAGAGCCCCTGCGGGAAGGAAGTGCCCCGCCGTGAAGACGGCGCGAACTCCGCGGAGCTCACCAGGAAGCTCCACCCCGTCGAGGCGACGGCTCGTCCAGCTGCCCGCGAGCATCCCACTGAGGTCTTTCGGCGCCAGAACGGCGACCTGTTCGCCTTCGAGGAAGCGCAACGGCTCCGCGTACGCCGCGACCGCGCTCGGGGTCGGCACGTCGATGAGGACAAGCAGACGCGGTTCGGGCCCATTGACGAGGAGGGTGAACTCCGGCTCCCCAGAGGGGCGCCGCACACGGCTCATGATCTGGCGTTTGAGGGACCTCGAATTCTGCCAGCGCTGCCACGCTTCGAGATCTTCTGGAATGTTCAGTCCCACAACGCCTCCAGGGCTCGAGCGCGGTGCTCGAGGGTGTGCTCGGCCAACGTCCGTCTACGAGCTGCCTCACGCACCTGATCGGCCCATGCAGGCTCGCGCTGCGCGCGACGCGCCGCGTCCACGATCTCCTCGACGCTCTCGAACACCAGCACCTCCTTGCCGACCTCGTAGAACTCGCTCACCTCGGGCCTGTCGACGAGTTCGAGCCCGCCGACACCGGCGGCCTCGAAAGTTCGCATCGTGAAGCCGTCCTGATTCGCGTGCACGTTCAACGTCGCGAGGCTTCCCGCCATCACGCCGTACGCCGCGCCTCGCGACAGGTCTCCGCTGGCAGGCACGCCTGCCGCGCGGAAGCGTCGCGTCCTCACGACGTCGGAGAGCCTCCGTGACCAGTCGCGGCCGTACGCGCGCACGGGAACCCCAGAGCCCTGGATGCCTCGCACCAGCTGCTCGCGATTCGGGTAGCGGGCACCGACCAACGTCACAGCCGGCACCTCGACGCGCACGAACGACTGGCTCGAGTCGAAGCCGAGGGGAACGAAGACTGCATCCGCGCCGTGTTCCCGAAGGAGGCGCACGTCGCCGTGGCTGTAGCTCGCGATGCGACCAGTCGACGCCAGGAACTCCGGGGTGTACCTGGTCCTGCGGATCTCGTCGTACAGCCAGATGACGGATGGCACCGACTCCGCGCTCAGCGCGTCCCACCAGGCTTCTCCGAGCTGGTCGCCCTTGATGACGAGGACCGCATCGAAGCTCTCTCCGCGCAACTGCTCCACGGCGCGCAGGGTGGCCTTCTCTGCCGCGGCACGAGACCGCAACGACTCCGGGAGGTCATGGAGCAGCTTGTTCTGAACCCGATCGGCGAACGTCGTGTGGCTGTCGTACCGGTGCACCCTCACCGAGTAGCCGATCGACTCGAACGCCGAGGCAACCGCCTTCCAGTACCCATGGAAGTCGGGACTCACGATGAGCAGGCGCTTCAGCATGCGCCAGCTCTCCCGCAACCCGCACTCGCACGGCGCAAGCGTGACATGTCCACGTTCATTCCCTCGAGGTCAGGTCGTCTGCAGACGGGGGGTCCGTGCGATCGCGTCGATGCCCGGGAGGATGGTCGCCAGGAGGGCATCGATCTCGGCAACTGCCTGCTTGGCCACCGCGGGGCCGCGGCCGTACGGGTCCGCGAAGTCGAGGTCGCCGCCCGGCGGGGTCTTGACATGCGCGAGGAAGGGCAGCGGCGCCGCGCGCCGCGGGATGGTCTCGAGCAGACGTGCCGCGCTGCGGATCGTGAACGTGTTTCGAACGGCCTTGGGCGATTCGCTGAGCATCCACGATCGGTGGGCACCCTCGAATGCGAGCACCAGGTCCGCGTCCTTCAGCATGGAGACGTCGACCTGCCGCGCCACGTGGGGCGTCGGCTCGACGCCCCGATCACGGACGGCCGCCGAGATGGTCGGGTCGATGTCTTCGCCGACGAGAGCGCGGACGCCCGCGCTCGACACCTGCCAGTCGCTCTCGGGCCCGAGCTGGGCACGCGCGAGGAACTCGGCCGCGGCCGAGCGCGCGATGTTCGCGTGGCAGACGAAGAGCAGGCTCGGCACTAAGCGCCTCTGCGCGATCGACGGCTCTGAGGCTGTTCGGTCGCAACGGCGGTCGGAGCCGAGGCCTGGACGGGGGCTGCCTGCGCCTGCTCGGGAACAGCCTGCCCGGTGGCCGGCTGGGACGGGCGAGACGGCGAGAGCGACTCCCGCTGCGGTGCGACCACGTCAGGCTGGGCGCCGAAGTGCTCCGAGGGGTCGGTGTGTCCCTTGACCGCCTTGAACTTCGGCATGCCCTTCTTGTCTGCCGTGACGTAGTAGCTGCGGTTGCGGCGGTACTCGTAGCCGTCTGCACTGTCGCGCGGGGGCACCATGTTGAGCACCGTTCCGAGCATGCGGCTGTGCACCTGCTTGAGCATGTCGCGCGCAGCCGCCACGTCCTCGCGGCGGGTCCGACCCGCGGAGGCGACCAGCACAACGCCGTCGACGCGCGTGGACAGCACGGCGGCGTCGGTGACGGGCAGCAGCGGGGGCGCGTCGATGACGACGATGTAGTCCTTGGAGAGCAGGCTCACGATGGATTTCATGGCCTCCGAGCCGAGCATCTCCGACGGGTTCGGGGGGATGCGTCCGGACGGCAGCACATAGAGCCCAGGGATCTTGGAGCCGACGAGCGCATCCTCGAGCGACACCTGGCCGCTGAGCACCTCGCTCAGGCCGATCTTGCCGTCGATGCCGAGGACAGTCGCGACCGTCGGACGGCGAAGGTCCGCGTCAATGAGGATCGTCGGCGTGTTCGATTGCGCCAGGACCTGCGCGAGCGAGGTCGCGACGGTCGACTTGCCCTCACCCGCGTTGGCGCTCGTCACGACGATGGAGCGGATCTCCTCATCGACGCTGGCGAAGCGGAGGTTCGTGCGGAGTCGCCTGAAGGACTCGGCGGCGATGGCGTCGGCGTCGTTCGTGCCGCGGTTCTTTCCCATCAGCTGCGGCGACTTCGGGATGCGGCCGAGCGTTCCCGCGCCGGAGGCCGTCGCGAGGTCCTTCGAGTCGCGGACCTTCACGTCGAGGGAGCGACGGAGAAGCGCGAAGGCGTAGGCGAGCACGAGGCCGATGGCACCGCCGATGATGAGGTTGTTGCGGAGGTTGGGGCTGACCGGTGATGTGGGCTCGACGGCGTTCTGCAGGGGAACGACGGTGACTCCGGAGGCTCCGCCGCCGACCTGCGTCTCGATCTCCGTGATGACGTCGGCCATCGCCTGCAGTGCCCCGTTGGCAAGCGCGACCGCCGATGAGGGCGTGCTGGCACTGGCGCTGACCTGGATGAGGTTGCTGCTTGGGGCAACCGTCGCGGAGAGGCGACCGTTCAGGGTTTCGCCCGCGGCGAGTCCAGAGTTGGGGTTCTCAGCGATCTTGTTGTAGACGGGCTGGCTCGTGATGAGGGGGAGGTACGAGTTCGCCTTGGCGATCGCCGCCTCCGAGCCGTTGATGTATCCGAGTTCCGCGGAGCCACCGGCGATGACAAATCCGGCTGAGTCGGCTTCGTACACCTTCGGCTGGATCTGCGTGTAACCGAAGGCGGCCAGCAGCCCGATGATGACTCCGACAGCGAGGATCTTCCAGCTCTTGCCGGTGAGACGCAAGAAATCGAGTACCGTCACAGCGCGTACGCCTCTCCTAGACACAACATTCCGCGCACGGGAATAAGACCCGGGCGCGAGGACAACTCACAGTAACAACTGGATGCACCGAACGCCATCCGCTGGCCGTTCATGCGGTCCAGGGATGCGACCTCGCGCGACACGCGCATGTCACTTCCCCCCGCGTCGCGTGGCCGCTTCGTCGACGAGCTCGCGCAGACGCTGCGCGAACGCCTGTTCCGAGAATCCGTGGGCGTGGGTCTTGATGGCCGCGACGTCCCAGACCTGGAAGCGAGAGGCCGCGACGGCGTCCGCGATCGCGGCGGCGGTCGGCACATCGAAGAACCGTCCTGTGGCACCCTCGCGCACCGTGTCGAGGTACCCGCCGGCTCGGAGGGCGATGCTGGGCTTGCCCCACGCTGCCGCCTCGATCACGGTCAGTCCGAAGTCTTCATGCGAGGGCGCGATCAGCGCACGGCTCCTGGCGTACAGCCAGCGAAGGTGCTCATCGCTGATGCCAGAGACGAGGCGGACGTTGTCGGGCAGCGTCGCCGACAGCTCAGCCCGCTGGGGACCGTCGCCCACGATGACGAGGCGCTCGTTCGGCAGGCCAGCCACGGCTCGAATCGCGGCGTCAACGTTCTTGTAGGGAAGCAGGCGCGACACGAGCAGGAGGTGTCCACCGCCGCCGACGAAGTCAGCGAGCTCTGGCATGGCACTTCGCGGCCCGCTGATATCAACGCTGTGCGGCGGGAACAGCAGCTCGGACGAACGCCCGTACACATCGGAGACTCGCTGCTGCACGATGGACGAGTTCGTGATGTAGGTGTCGACGCTGGCGGCTGCCTTCTGATCCCAGCGCTTGAGGAACGGCGTGAGCACGCGTAGGCCCATACGCGTGGGTGAGAGACGGCCGGCGTCTCCCAGGTACTGGTCGCTCAGGTAGAGATAGCGGGCCGGGGAATGGCAGTACGCGATCGTTCGTCCGGTAGTTCGAAAGCCGTGCGCCCACCCGGTCGTCGATGCGATCACCACATCAGCGTCGATGTGAATGCCCGAACTCGCGGCCGCCAGGAGCGGCAGCGCCTTGCGGTGGTCTCTCCGGAGCGGCCCGACCCTGTTCAGCGGCGACGTGACGATGTCGATATCGCGGAACTCGGGAAACGTCGTCTCCGGCTCGTAGAGCGTCGTGAAGACCTGCGCCTCGGGAAACGCTCGACTGAGGGAGAGCACAACACGTTCAGCGCCTCCGCGCTGCGTGATGTAGTCGTGGGCGATTGCGACGCGGGGACGCGGGGAGCCAGTCGCGCGCATTCCACCACCTCGGTTTTCGTTCATGGGCCACCAACGGGAGGTGAAATGCAGATTCCCCGAAAGCGGGTCCTGCAATTCCAGAAACCCGGCTCCCTACATTCTATGTAGGCAGGCTAAGCCCTGTGTCCGAGGAGCAGGGATCCCGCAGAACGACTCCCCCCTGAAACCGCTCTGCAGCGACGCTGTTGGCCAGCACCAGCAAACACCGTAGCATCGGAACGTGACAGAGCATTCTCCGTTGGCAGGGGCCAGCAGCAAAACTCCGGACTTCGTTCGAGATTCCATCTTTGCCGTCGGCAGCACCCGCATCATCGATGCCGTGCTGATGATGTTCTTCGTCGTCCGCATCGCGACACCCGGCATCGGATTGCCCGTGAACGACATCGCCGGGCTCCTCCTCGTCGCCGTCGCCGCCTTCCGCCGGCCCACCAGGCAGCTCAGCGGCACGACCTGGTTCGCGGCGATCAGTATCCTCCTCGTCACGTTCCTCGCCATCGTGGCAATCGCGACGGGCCCGACTCAAGCAGACATCACTCGCCTCGGCCGAATCCTCATCATGCTCTTCCTGGCCGGCTTCATCGCCAGCGGACGCATCGACATCGTCTCGGGACTCAAGGGTTTCTCGGTCGGGCTGCTCGCCAACATACCGCTCTTCTACGCGGGGCTCGCCCCGGATACCTACGGCGGTCTCCTGACGGGGTTCCTCAATGACAAGAACGTCGCGGGATTCACGTACGCGATCCTGACGGTGCTCCTCTTCCTGATCTACCGGCGCCTCTGGACCCGGATCGTTCTCACCGGCCTCGGCTTGGGGGCGGTCGTGCTGACCGACTCGCGAACCTCCATGGCCGCCCTGGCCGCGGCTCTCATCTGGCTGGTCTGCGCGCGCTTCCTTGGCCCGTTCTTCCGCATCATCCTCGCCGGAGTGCTGCTCGGCGGGTTCTTCTACGCCGAGGACAACCTCTCGCAGGTCGGCGCTTACGCCGCACGGTCCGGATCAGACGAGCTGCGGGAGCGAATCGACGCCGCATCGCTCGAGAAGACGCTGGCTGCGCCCTGGTACGGCCACGGACTGGGAGAAGCGACCACCGAACTCGCCGGAGATGTCTGGTTCTATCACAACTCCTACTGGGGGCTCATCACGGAGGGCGGCTACGCCTTCCTGCTCGCCATCCTCGCGCTCCTCGCGTTCGCTGGATTCCAGTTCCTGGGGAAGGGCAGGCAGACACCCGAAGCGCGCATCGTCGAGGCCGCGACCATCGTCATCCTGCTCTGCTCGTTCCGCCTGGGAGAGGTGTTCATCACCCTCCCGACCTTCATCGCCATCGGCATCGGCCTCGGCATCTACTCGCAGCGACACTCGGACTGGCTCGTCCGCCAGGCGGCAGCTGGTCCGGAGGTCGAAGGGGCGCTCTTCCCCATCCAGCAGCGCGTCAGCTAGGTCGCCGCACCCGGCAGCGTCCGGCAGCCCACGAGACGACGAAGCACCCGACCCGCACGCAGCGGGTCGGGCGCTCTGCTTCCAGCACAGGGGGCCGAGCTGGAAGCGTCTGGGCCGGGGCGTCTCCCCAGACACGAGAACCGGCCCGTGCCGCGAATCGGCGGCCCGGTGCCCCAGGCGCCAGCAGCGCGACAACACATCCATTGTGCTGCGAACACGGATGATGCTCACGCGAAGGGGAGCTTCTGGCGCGATTGGAGCACAAAACGGCCGACGACACCTCGCCACCGCAGTGCCGGTGATGGGTCAGACGGCGCCGAACCGCGGAATCGGCCACACGATGGAGAAGACCTCACCCACGACGTCGTCATCGCGGACGGTGCGCAGGCAGGATGCGTCCACTCCCCCGCCGCGGCACGCAGCGAGCGAATCGGACGAGTTGGTGCGGTTGTCGCCGAGGACCACGATCTGCCCCTCGGGCACCGTGAACTCATCGAAGCAGCGCAGAGAAGCCGGCGATGTGGAGCAGTCGAGCGTGCCTGGCACGAACTCGAAGTCGAGGTCGACGTAGGAGCTCTCGTCGAGCGCGGCGCCGTCCACGACGATGCCACCCGTCGCCGGGTCGACCGCCATGGTCTGTCCTCCGGTCGCGATGACGCGCTTCACGAGGATGTGCGAGAAGCCCTGCCCGATGCCGAAGACCTCACCCACCACGCGAGCAGCGAATCGCAGCGGATCGCTGGGAGCCTCTGGCGGCGCCTCGTCCCACGTGTCGGAGGCCGCGAACACGACGATGTCACCCGTGACCGGCTCGGCATCGCCGAGGTAGGCGAGGCGATTGACCAGGATGCGGTCGCCGACGGCGAGCGTGTCGTCCATCGAGGCGGACGGGATGGCGTACACCTTCACGAAGAACGCCTGCACGAGCGCGAGGACCGCGAATGCGGCGACAAGATGGAAGAGCGGATGCGACGTCACGCGTCGCAACCGTGAACGCGGTGCCCTTCTGACAGGGGCGTTCGCGAGGTCGTCGTCGCTCACTGACCCGCCGTATTGCCGACGACCGCGGCCTGCACCCGTTCGACGAGATTCGCCTCCACGAGACCTTCGAGGGCCACCTGCACCAGGTTGCGCGCATCCGGGACTTCACCGTACTGCTCGATGAGCGCTGCCGTGAGGGTCGTGAGGGTCGTCCAGTCGCCGAGGAGCTCCCAGAGGCCAGGCGCGATGCCGGCCAGCTGCCGGACGATGCGCGACTCGAGCGTGACCGCCTCGTTCGCGAACAGCAGCCAGTGGACGCCAGGAGCACGCCGGTAGGAGTCCTCTCGGACCGTGGCCGAGGGTGTCGTCGTGTCTGCCACGCTGTGACCAGATGTCCACGGTTGGACGTCGCCCTGAGCGGCGAGGATCTCGGGGACAAGCGCGACAACCTGCGAGGCCTCGGAGTACGTGACCCGGCGCACGCCGTCAGTCGCGTCGATGAGCTCGGCAAGCTGCACCAGCGGATCCGGCAGGGCCGGCAGGTAGCTGAGCTCCGGAACCATCGAGCCGATCGCGCTGCCTGTCGCGACGGGCGAGAGCTGCGGGCCGTCGACGAGCTCGTGCTCGTCGACGCGGTGCAGGAGGACGATCGCCGCGATCTTGAGCGGCGACTCCGGGAGGGGGCGCAGCCCGAGCTTCGCAGGTGAGAGCTGCGCCTTGGGCCGGGCCGAGTCCACGATGACCGAGAGCGGCTTGCGGTAGGGCAGGACGTTGCCGTCGAAGTCGACGGCGAGCGTCTCGTCCGTGACGTAGCCGAATTCGCGGCCGAGCGTCTTCGCGAGAGTTGTCTTGCCGCGGCCAGAAGGACCGACGAACGCGATGACTCGACCATCGTCGAGCGCGACCCCCGCCGCGTGGATCATCACCAGGCGACCGCCGTTGTGCTCGATCGCATCGAGGGTCACCATGGTCGAGATCTGCGAGGCCAGATCGGCGGCCGAACCGCTCACCACGTCGGTCGCTTCGGGTTCGCTGAAGGGAGCGAGCGCGAGACGATGTGATTCGTCAGGCTCACCTTCCCCGGGCTGGCCCGTCACGTCTGCCCAGGACTCCCGCAGATCCGCCTCGAACTCCGCCGAGATGCTCTCATCGAGGCGAAGCTCTACGTCTACGCCAAGGGGATTCAGGCGCAGTGTTCTCGTCATGCTGGCAACTGTACCAAGCAGGCTGAGCCCCAGACGGCTCAGGGGAGCACTCCCCGTTCCTGCGCCTCGAGCTGTCACCCGACAGGGAGGCTTCGAGAGCACCTTCGAGCCGGTCGGAATGTGCCTTCCGGCGCCCCGGAAGTGCACGCCCACACACTCGCAGACCTCGATATGCTCGCTCTGGCGAGTTCTCTCGGCTCGCGACGCAGATCTAAGGACCTCAGTGACCGCAGCAGCCGCGTCCCCGGACGCCGCGACCATCGCCTTCTCGGTGAATGATGGGGTCGCGCTGTCGACGGCGCTCACGCAGCATGTTGCCCGCGAGCAGGGCATCCGGATGCTCGTCATCAAGGGGCCGATCTCGGCAGATCTCGGACTGCGCACGCGTCGCTACTCCACCGATGTCGACATCATCGTCGAGCCCGACCGCGCGAAGGACCTCATAGAAGCACTCCGGGCGTACGGGTGGAGCCCTCGCCCCTGGCCCGACTTCCCGAAGCTGCTCGAGCAGCACTCCCGCACCCTCATCCACGAGTCCTGGCCCAACGACATCGATGTGCATCACTACTGGCCCGGCTTCCTCGGCAGCCCGCAGGAGGCTTTTGATCGCCTGTGGGTGCACCGCATCCAGGTCACCGTGGCCGGCCACCCCATCGACACCCCCGATCGAGCGGGCAGCGCGCTCGTCCTCGCCCTGCATTCCCTCCGCGAGGAGGGCCAGGTCTCAGCGGATTCGCGTCAGATGACGGAGTACAGCGAGCTCGTCAGCGCCCTGAAGAAGATGGACAGCTCCGACACGGAGTTCATCTCGGACGCGCGCTCGACCGCCTCCCTCATGGAGCAGATCCTGCAGGACGCAGTCGGAACGGACTCCACGCAGACCGCGCGTCGTTTCCTCACGGACCTCGGACACGACGTCCCGCTTGTCCCCAACTCGAACGCGAGCGAGGCGCTGCGCCTGTGGCGCCTCAACGCGAAGGCAGAGCATGCGATGACCGGGTGGATGCTCAAGCTGCAGCGGGCTCCTCTCCTCGAGAAGCCGGGCATCGCGGCTCGCGCGTTCTTCCCGTCTCGCGCGGATCTCGCGGCTATCGACCCCGAATTGCGCAACGGCTCGATCAGCGTCGTCAGAGCTTGGTGGAAGCGCGCGAGTCGAGGACTGCACGGTCTTGTGCAGGCCAGGCGCGACCTGAGGGCGTTCGACAAGCGCTAGCGGCGCCGTTCGTCCAGCCCATGCGGACCGCGCGTCGCAGCTGCTACGCGGAGGTGGGCGAGTCGAGGATCTGCAGCAGTTGGGCGTCCAGCAGCTGCGTTACGAAACCGAGCACCTGCTCGCCGATGACCTGCTCGTCGAGGCCGTAGTCGGCAGCGAGCTCCCGCACGATGAGCTCCAGCGAGCGGACGCCGTCGAACTCGTCCCAGATGACGGCCGCGGTCCCACTCAACACAAGCGGCTTGCAGCTCGTGTCGACGAGCGACAGCACGGTCACGTCTCCGCTTTCGTCGTCGCGAACAAGCGCCAGCTCAGGCACCGGGGCGATCACGGCCTCGAAGAGCTGCGCGCTCTCACGACGCTGATCACCTGTCCCCTGATCCATCCGGCCAGCCTACTGTTCGGCTGAGATCAGTCGCACGCAACAGACCGGCGCACGCAAAGAAGCAGCGGCGACCCATCTGATGGGTCGCCGCTGCTCGATGTGCGTGCTTCGTTCCTAGTAGGCGCCCTCGCTGGCGACGACCGCACGAGCAGTGCGGAAGAGGATGACGAAGTCGCCGGCCATTGACCAGTTCTCGACGTAGTAGAGGTCGAGGCGCACTGTCTCCTCCCAGGTCAGGTTGGAGCGGCCGCTCACCTGCCAGAGGCCCGTGATGCCGGGCTTGACCATGAAGCGACGGTGCACGTGGTCTTCGTACTGCTTGACCTCGCGGTCCAGCGGCGGGCGGGGGCCGACCAGCGACATGGAGCCGCCGAAGACATTGAACAGCTGCGGGAGCTCGTCGATCGAGTAGCGGCGGATGAACTTGCCGACCTTCGTGATGCGAGGGTCGTCCTTCATCTTGAAGAGGATGTCGTTGCCCGCGTCGCGGCGCTCGCTCTGCAGCTTCTTGAGCACCTCTTCAGCGTCGGCTCGCATGCTGCGGAACTTCCACATCGTGAAGCGACCACCGCTGTAGCCGACGCGTTCCTGCTTGAAGAACACGCCGCCAGGTGAGGTGACGGCCACGGCGATCGCCGTTCCGACGAGGAGGGGCGAGAGCACGAGGATGAGGAGGCCGGAGACGAGGATGTCGAATGCCCGCTTGAGGAGGAGCCCCATGCGCGTGAACTTCGGGGAGTCGACGTGCAACAGCGGCAGGCCGGCGACCGGGCGCGTGACGATGCGCGGACCGCCCACGTCGAGCAGACCGGGCGCGACGATGAGGAAGTGGCGGTCAGGGTCGAGGTCCCAGCCGACTTCGCGCAGCCACTGCGTCGAGGTGACGTCGTTGCCTGCGATGACGACGGTGTCGGCGCCGATGGCGTCGAGGGAGCCAGCCAGGTCTTCCGGGTTGCCGCCGATGGGGACATCCGTTCCCGGTAGGAAGTCGGGAGAGTTGGGGTCGAGCTCGCCGCTCTTCCCGTCGATGAGGCACGCGCCGACGACGTTGTAGCCAGCGGCTTCACGACGCGAGAGGTCGCGGTTGAGGTCGAGCACCGAGTAGCGCGAGCCGACGAGCAGCACACGTGCCTGCAGGTTTCCGCCCTTGCGCTGGCGGACGAGCCACTGGCGGCCGATCCAACGAGAGAGGAGAAGTGCGACGGTGCCGACAGGGAAGGCGATGAGCACGTAGCCACGTGCCAGCTCGAACGCCGAGAGGTAGGCGAAGATCGAGACGATTCCCGCGAGCATGAGCGAGGCGTTGAAGATGCCGCGGTACTCCTCGAACCCTGAGCCCAGGATGCGGTAGTCGCGGGTATCGAAGAGGGAGAGCATCCAGGCCCAGCCGACGACGATGACAGCCGAGACGAGCCAGTAGGACACTTCGCTGCTGATGAAGCCGCTGCCGCCGGCGGGAACGGCCGCGTTGCCGCCACCGAGCCAGACGAGCTGGGCTCCGACCATGACGACTGCCAGCACGGCGAGGTCGGTCAGGACGAGGAGCTGCGCGTACCCCTGGCGCCAGTTGGCGCGGCGCTTGATGTTTCGCTGGACGCGAGCGTTCGGATCTGAGGAGGTCTGCGCGAAGTGCGGTTCGACCGAGGGCACCGTGTCGCTGTCTCGCGAATCGTCAGTCGCGGTTGCGACTGGGATCTGCGAGGTAGCGGGCCCTGAGGTGGGTGGCGTCACGTGTGCTCCAATAAGAGATGAGTACTTCTTGGTGCGCAGACCGCGTCGGTTCCGGGAATGCGCTTCGGGTCTCCGCGGCCACTGGCCGCGCTCTGTATGGGCCTGTGGGCTCATCGTAGAGATCCTGGGTGCCAGCTGAGACTATCTCAACGTTCACGCATAACGAAAGGGTCACCCAGGTATTTTTTCCGCATCTCTGGCGTGTTTTCCTGACCGAAACATACTTGTTGTGCATTCACGTTCGATTTCAGGGAAGCGAGACACCGCTCGGCCCGACTCGTGCTCGAAACTTGCGTCGTGTCATACTCGCCTGCATGGAGCAGACCCCAGGACAGGCTTCGTCGCGCCCACGAAGCGACGACGACGCCCTCACAGATCTCTTCGAGCACGAAGCCGATGGCGGTTCGAGCGGCACGCGCCGCGGAGCCCGCGAGGACGGCAAGAAGAAGCGTCGCGGGCCGAAGATCCTGCTGTGGACGCTTGTCGGCGTCCTGATCGTCGCAGTGGCCGGCGCCGGGATCATCTGGTGGAATGTGAACCAGGCCTTCGATGGCATCGAGAAGATCGACAATGCCCTCCCAGATGACTACGAGGGACGCCCAGAGCAGGTCGTCACCGAGGCGGGCTCGCCCATGAACATCCTTCTGCTCGGCAGTGACTCGCGTGTGAGCGGGAGCACGTCGATCATGACCGACCTCGGCAGCCGCAGCGACACGATGATGCTCGTGCACATCCCCGCAGATCGCAGCGACGTGCAGGTCATCTCCATCATGCGCGACAGCTGGCTCGCGATCCCCGGCCACGGCGAGGCGAAGATCAACGCCGCCCTCTCCTTCGGCGGCGTCCCGCTCGTCGTCCAGACCGTTGAGGGCCTGCTCGGACTCCGCATCGACCACGTCGGAGTGGTCGACTTCGATGGCTTCGCTGGCATCACGGACGCGCTCGGCGGCGTGACCATCAACAACGATGTCGCCTTCAACTCCTCGCACATGCAGGGCAAGACCTTCGAGGCGGGGCCCATCACGCTGACCGGCGATGAAGCGCTCGCCTTCGTGCGAGAGCGCTACGCCTTCACCGACGGCGACTACCAGCGCGTGCGCAACCAGCAGGCCTGGGTCAAGGCGGTGCTCGACAAGATGCTCACGGCGGAGACCCTGACGAACCCGGGCAAGGTTCAGGAGATCATCACGCAGTTCTCCCCCTATGTAGCAGTCGACAACACCTTCGACCTGCAGACCATGCTGAACCTCGGCCTCTCTATGCGCGATATCCGCGGGAGCAACGTCCGCAGCTTCACCCTGCCGACCAACGGCACCGGCATGGTCGGCGACCAGTCGGTCGTGTTCCTCGACACGGTCAGCATCGGGGAGCTCAAGAAGCACCTCGTGACCGACACCGTCAGCGAGTACCAGCCCACCGGGCGATAGCCAGACCGCTCCGCTTCTCCGCCCCGCGCATCCGACTGGATGCGCGGGGCGATTTGCGTCTCCGTATCCACGTATCCCTGAATCCACCCGAGTCTGCGAACACCTACATGTCCGAGGCACATGCTCGGGAGCGAAGCACGTCTCCGTCGCGAGGCCGAGCAGAAGTCCACGACAATCGCCAGAACATGGCATCTCCCGCCGAAAAGTGCGACGTATTTTCTGGTGATGCGGCAAAGAGTGAGACTCAATACAGCTTCGTTCAACCCGCAGATCCTTCCGCGGTCACAGCAGGGGTTCTCCCCGTTCCACCGAAGCCCGCCGTGATGTGAGTCGGAAAGGAGATGACGGCCGTGATCTCGGAGCTCGATGTCGCACTGCGTGGTGAGAGGGCCGTCGACTGGCTCCAGTCACGAGGCCTGCAACTCGTGACCGCGGACGGCGAAGTGAAGATCTTCGCCGACCTCGCGACGAGCCCCACGATCGTCATCGGCCGCATCTGGGTGACCCCCATGGTGGTCCAGATCAAGCCGCGCCCCCAAGACGACAACGGCCTGGTCTTCCTGAGCTTCGCGATGCGCGGCACGACGAGGCTGAACGGCCAGAACGAATCCGAGGGCTCCGCACCGTCGCCGTTCTACGTCCACGAGTCCGCTGAGCCGATGCGCGTCGAATCCACCGACGCTTCCACTCGCCTCCTGTTCGGGATCCGACGGTCGAAGATCAAGGCGGTACTCGGCAACGACCTCAACTACACGGGACCGCGCACGCCGAACTCGCACCTGCGCAAGGTCCTGACCAGCGCAGCAATGGCATCCCTCGATGGGTCGATCGACGAGGACAACCCTGGCTTCCCCGCCTGGCGGACCGCGATCGAGAACCTCGTGATCGCGGTGTTGCGCTCGTCGATTCGCGAGAGCACCGTGGCGGGCCCCTCGAAGACCCTGCTGATGCGCGCCCACCAGCTCATCGCGGAGCAAGCTCACGACGCGAACTTCTCAGTGGTCGATCTCGGACAGCAGCTCGGCATCTCGCAGTCGCACCTCCACCGAGTGTTCCGGGAGACCGGCACGACGCCCGCGAGGCTGCTGCGCGAGACCCGTCTCGCGCTGGCGGAGGACTTCCTCGGGACGGGCGACCCGACGGTGCAGGATCTGAAGGCCGCGGCCGCCTACAGCGGGTTCAGGAACCTCCGGATGTTCCGCAGGGCGAGCGCAGACGAGTCAGGGCAGGCCGAGGCTCAGGCTGGAGCCGCGGCCGCAGAACCGCCCTCGGAATCCCCCTCGGAGAACGCGGCGGAGAACACGGCGGAGAACACCTCGGAGAACGCGTCGGGGTCCGCCCTGGTCTGAGTCCGCAACGACGGGCTACTTCGTCACCGATGAGCACAGGAAAGGCACCCGGCACGTGGCCGGGTGCCTTTCGTTGTTGCTCAGTGGGGCGTCAGCCGGAGATCACGCTCGCCACGTCACGATGACCGTGCCGTTGTGGCCGCCAGGGCCGATCGGCAGCACGTTGCTCGTGCCCGTGGTCGTGACGACCACGCCGCTCGCCGCTGTGAAGTTGGAGCCACCGCCACCGCCGCCGGCTGCCTCGACAACCAGGTTGGCGTTCGACTTCTGGATGGCGCCACCCGAGCCGCCGCCCGCGTAGCCTCCGCCACCAGCACCGGTCGATCCACCACCGACGGTGGCGCCGGCCGCGCCGTTCCCGCCGCCGTTGGCACCCGCGCCATGGTTCTGGCCTGCCGCTCCGGCCGAGCGCACGATCGTTGCACCGCTCGGGTTCGTGGCAGGGAAGTTGGCCGTCGAGACTCCGCCCGCACCACCGGTGGCGCCTGAGGCCGCGGAGCCCGGAGCACCGACGAAGACCTGACTGGTGGAGGTCTGGGTCACCTGGCGGGTCATGCCGTTCGAGCCTGCCGCGCTGGATCCGGTCGACGGCACCTGGGTGTTCGTCGCGTAGCGGTCGATCACCGTGTAGGTGTTCTGCGTTCCGCTGACCACGGAACGACCGCCGCCGCCACCGGCAACGACGAGCACGGTGCCCTCGAGTGCGATCGAAGACCCGCCACCGCCGCCGTAGACGGGGCCAGAGCCTCCGCTGCCGTACCCCGTGCCACCGACTCCTGCGGCAGTCGCGCCGCCGCCGACGATGATGTTGAGGTTGCGGCTCGTGGTCGACGCGGGCAGCGTGATCGTGCCGACCAGGCGCCCGCCCTGGTGGGCTGGGCTTGCGGACGTGGCGGTCGCGCCTCCACCGCCGCCGATGACGGTGAACTCGACGGTGCGCACCTGAGGGGTGATCCGGATGCTCGTGGAACCCGGCGTCGAGAGCGTGCGGGTTCCGCCCGAGCTGGACGCGACGGCGAGGGGTGTCGCTGCCGCGAGGGCGATGATGGGTGCCGACCATGCGGCTGCACCGAGGAGCTTTCGGCGGTTGAGTTCGGACGGGTTGGCGTCTGGATTCTTCGTCAAGATGACCTTTCTTGCACGCCGAAGGTCCACGTGAGAGTTCGGCGTGGTTGTGGGGGTTTGGGGGCCGCGGACCAGCGGGTCAGCGGAGGCGCGCACCTCGGTCGGCGTTGAAGCCGGTGGTGAAGGACGTCTGGGTGTCGTCGGTGGCGCCGGAGACCAGGTGGCCGCGGATGCAGATGCGGATGCGCGCAGCGGCCCAGCCGCGATGGCGGAGAGGCTGCCGGCTGCGACTATGAGGGTTGAGCGGCTCGCCGAAGATGCAATACGGGGGCGTTGTTCATACGTCCATTTCATTCTTGGAATAGCGCGCGACAAAATACTGACTTCCGGGCGCACAAAAGTGCCCGAGTCCGATGAGTTCATCGCGGCAGGCAACCGGCATCGGTCGACTGAGGGGGTAGAACGATTCTACGATTACACGGCTAAGTGCGCTAGTTAAGCGAAGTAACTAATCGGTAAACCGTGGACAGCGCCGTGGGAGCCCTCGCTCAGCACTGCAGCCTGAAGTAGTCCGATGCATCCGGAGCACCAAGATCACGGTCGCGGATGACCGTGAGCGGAGCCCGGCTATCGTCAGCGCAGACCTGCTCAGGCGATCCTGCGAGGTCATCGGTGTACTCGATCTGCAGGACGAGATCACCGTAGGCGCTCGCGTACGCGTCGCACTCCCCGTACGCGCCGCACTCCTCCGCGACGGCGAAGTCGAAGCCCAGCTCGGCTCGGCCGCGGTCGGCGAGCTCGGCCGCGTTCTTCTGCCCGATCGCGAGACCAGCAGCGTGGGCGGCGTCGACGTAGGCCGCCGCGAGCTCGAGGGCCCCGCTCTCGTCGATGCCAGCTCCCCCGCCGCTCGTGGACGCGTCGAAGCGCGTGAAGGTGTCGAGGTTGTCGATCTCGACGGCGTCGAAACCCGACTCGGCGCAGCCCGTGATGATCGGGGCCATCACGTCGAGGATGCCGTCGCGCTGCTCGGCCGTCGACGGGTCGAGGATGTACTCGTCTGGCCAGTCCGGGTCGACGATCGGCTGACCGGCGGCGTCGAGGAGCAGCAGTTCGCTGCGCTCGTCGAGCCAGGCCGCGGACTCCCCCGGCTGCGTCTGGAAGCCGTTCACGTAGCAGATGCTGTACGCCCCGGAGTCGGGTGCGGCAGTGGCGTCACGGGCGACGACGTCGAGGCCGCCGTCGATGTCGTACGGCTCGCCGAGCTGGTAGTCGAAGGTGCCGCTCGTGGGCGGGAGGGGCACGGTCGACTCGGCGGACGTCTTTGTCCCGCCTTGCGCGCAGCCGCTCAAGGCGAACACACTCACGACGAGAAGCAGAGCTGCTGGAAAGACGCGCATGGAGTCATCATGCTCCAAGGCACATCACGGTTCTTTGTGTATTCCCGCCGATTTCACCTCGCCTTTCACCCCGAGATCCTTTCTCTCGAGAAGAAGGCTGCGCCTAAGCTTGGTCGACTTATCACAAAGGAGTGCCGGTGTCCCCCATCACGCCCCACGCCCCCTTGCACGATGCACGCGCCACCGACCTCCCGGCGGCGGCCTAGGCGGCGGCCCCGGCAACGGTCGCTGCGTGGTTCACCAGCCAGACACGGTCCTGCAGTTCGTCGGATGGACACTCCTCGCCTGCAGCGCTGCCCTCTTCGCCCTCATGATCGTGGCGGCGGCGTTCGCATCCCGACGACAGAACCCCTCGAAGCGCAGGCTGCGAGTGCTCAGCGTGATCCTGGCCGCGCTGGCCGCCCTGAGCGCCGTCATCGGCGGCGTGAGCCTCGCGGCCGGGACTTTCGCGTGATCTCCCGTGAGACGGAGACGAGCTAGCCCGCGAACACCGTCGTGAGCTCGCCGATCCCCTCGACGCGGATGCGCACCGAGTCGCCATCGGCGACGGCTTGGTGGTCACGGAGCGCGTCCGGCAGCTTCTGCGGGGTGCCCGTCGCGATGACGTCCCCCGGCTGGAGCGTGATGGACTGCGAGATGTACGAGACGAGCTCGGCGAACGGGAAGATGAGCGTCGACGTGCTCTGCGAGACCGTCGTCTCCCCGTCCCGGATGACCTCGACGAGCAGGTCAGCGGGGTCGTCGATCTCGTCCGCGGTCACGATGGCGGGCCCGAGCGGCGCGAAGCCGTCGAAGCACTTCCCAAGCGTCCACTGGCTGGTGCGGTTCTGCCAGTCACGGGCCGAGACGTCGTTGACGAGGGTGTAGCCGACGACGTGCGAAAGTGCCTCCTCGGCGGATACGGCGTGCGCCGTCCGTCCGATGACCAGGCCGATCTCGCCCTCGTAGTCGACGTCGCTGCTCTGCGGGGGCAGGAGCACGGCGTCGTCTGGACCGAGCAGCGTGTTCGCGGTCTTCACGAACACGTCCGGGCGTTCGGGGTCGGGCTGCCCTTCCCCACCCGCGACCACATGGCCGCGATAGTTGTAGCCGACGCAGAGCAGCACACGCGGCGTCACGGGCGCGAGCAGACGCTCCCCGTCGCGCCACGGCAGGCCGCTGGGGTCGGCCGACGCGACCGCGGCGCGCGCATCCGCGAGCAGCTGCTCGTCGGAGAGCAGCTCGAGTGTCGATGCGACGAGACCGGAGAGGTCGAGGAGCCGATCACCCTCGGGCGACTCGACGAGGGCCGCGGGCACGCTCTGCCCTGCACGATCCCAGGTGACGATTCTCATGCGCCTGCTCCCCCGCTCACCAGTACCGCTGCCAGTCGGGGCGTGACGCGCGCGTCAGCGCCTCCAGGAAGAAGTAGTCGCCCCAGAGCGTTCCCTCGTCGACGCCCACGAGCTTCGGCATGTCGTACACGCCGTGCAGGAGGAGCGCGTCAGAGGACTCGGCCGGCCGCGGCGTCGCCTCGGCGATGAGCGCGTCGAGCTGCGCGTATGCGGCTTTGCGTGCGCGCGACGACCGCTCGGGGTCGGGCTCGACCGCGGCGAGCTCGAAGAACCCGCACGCGGCGATCGCGGCGGCCGAGCTGTCGCGGGGAGCGTCGCTGCCCTCGGTGTAGACGAGATCCCAGTAGGGGATGCCGTCGCTCGGCAGGTGCGCGAGGTAGTAGTCGGCGCACCTCCAGGCAGCCTCGAGCTGCCTCGGGTCGCCAACGGCCTGCGAGTTGAGCGCGAAGCCGTAGATGCCCCAGGCTTCCCCGCGCGCCCAGCACGACTCGTCGAACGCGCCCTGCTCGGTGCCCCCGCGCAGGGGCTCGCCGGTCTCCGCGTCCCAGTAGAACGTGTGGAACGTGGAGTCGTCGGCGCGGAAGATCTGCGTGCGCAGCTGCTCCGTGTGGCGGCGGACCGCATCCGCGTATCGGGGGTCGCCCGTCTGCTCGCCGACCCACGTGAGCAGCGGCATATTCATGAGGCTGTCGATGATGGCGCGGCCACGCTGCGCTGGGTCGCTGAGGTCCCCCCAGGCCTGCAGGATGCCGGCCGGCTCGAGGAAGCGCGTCATGAGCCGCTCCCCCGCCTTGATCCCGGCGGTGCGCCAGCGCTCGTCGCCGGTCTGCTTCCACGCGGTGACGACCGAGAGCGAGTACAGGAACCCGAGGTCGTGGGTCTCGAGGTCCTCGTCCCCGTAGAGACGACGTTCGAAGTCAGCGGCGTGCGCGAGGGCGGCTTCGTGGAAGGCCGCGTCGCCGGTGGCATCACCGGCGAGCCACATCATGCCCGGCCAGAAGCTCGTGGTCCAACCGCGGTTGGCCCCCTCGGCGAAGGCCTCGGTCGCGGGTCGCAGCAGGTAGCGGCCGTCGGTGGTCGTGTCGTCAGGGTAGGCGGCGCCGAACGCGACGATGTTGCGTCGGACGGTTTCGGTGGCCGCTGCCAGCGCGTTCTCCACGGTCGTGGATGCGGGCGCGAAAGTCATGGGGATTCCTTCGAGTGAGTTCGTGGTGTCCGTCAGGCCGCGGCGTGTGCCGGGGTCTGCTGCAGGGTGTATCGGCCGCCAGCCCAGACGACGTAGAGGCAGGCGGCGGCGGAGAGCCCGATGGCGATGGCCGGGGCCGCGGTGAGGACCGCGGCCTGGACGGCGACGATCGCGAAGGACGCGAAGGTCATCGGCCAGCGGCGCACGGCGAGGAAGAGGGATGCGCGCACCAGCACGAGCAGGCGCGTGTCGTCGGCCTGCGTGATGGCGACGAGCGACACCGCTGCGGTCGCGAGCGTCAGGATCGCGACGACGGCCAGCAGCGGAACGAGGAGGACGCCGATGCCGGTGGGGACGAGGACGAAGATGTCCACGAGCGCGACCGTGACGACGGCGGAGGTGACCGCCGAGATCACGAGGGCGCGCTTCCAGGTGCGGCGCACCCCGCGGAGGAACGCGCGGATCACGTCGCCGTCGCCCTCAGCATGCGCGCGGAAGGTCGCGAAGGCGCCGGCGATGCCCGGTCCCGTGAGCGCCGCGCTCGCCGCGAGCAGCGGCCACGACAGCGATGGGTCCGTCGTCACGAGCAGCACGAGGAACGGCAGGCTCATGATGGCGAGCATGGCGTTCACGCCGAGGGCGAGGTACGCGACGTTGAATGCCGTCGAGTAGATGCTGTGCGGGATGCGCTTCACGATCAGCCCTTCAGTCCGCTTGTGGCGACGCCTTCGACAAAGTACCGCTGGCCGAGGAGGAAGACGATCGCGATCGGGACAACCGAGATCGTGAGCCCCGCGAAGAGCACGCCGTAGTCGACGTCGTAGAGGCTGGAGACGAAGTTCTTCAGACCGAGCTGCATGGTCCAGAGGCTCGGGTCGCGCAGGTAGATGAGCGGTCCGAGGTAGTCGTTCCAGGTGTTCACGAAGGTGAGCAGCGAGAGGCTGGCGATGGCGGGAATCGAGAGCGGCAGCATGATGCGGCGCCAGATGCCGTACTCGCTGAGGCCGTCGAGGCGGGCGGCTTCGGAGAGCTCCATGGGGATGGACTCGTAGAACTGCTTCATGAGGAACACCCCGAAGGCGCCGAAGGCCTGCAGCAGGATGATCGCCCAGAGCGTGTTCGAGAGGTTCGCGTTGGAGAGCATGATGAACTGCGGGATCATGTACGACTGCCACGGCACGGCGATCGTTCCGACGTAGAGCAGGAACAGTGCATCGCGGCCGGGGAACTTGACTCGCGAGAAGCCGTAGGCGGCGAACGAGCCGGTGAGCACCTGAAGCGCCGTGACGGTGACCGAGAGGAACAGCGTGTTGCCGATCCAAGTCATGATGTCCGACTTGGTCCAGATGTCGATGTAGTTCTGCCAGACGAAGACCTCGGGAATCCATCTCACCGGCACCGAGAAGACGGCGTTCGCGTCCTTGAGGGAGCTCATGATCATCCAGAAGAAGGGCGTGAGCATGGCTGCCGCAGCGAGGATCAGCGCGATGTAGAGCAGCGCCTTCGCGAGCCCGGCCTTCTTCTTCTTGCCGGCTGCCGCGGGATGCGCGGGCGGGTCGATGAGGAGGCGACGTGAGTCCTCTTCTGGGAGGACGACTGCCATGGTCTGGGACATCAGTTGTCCTTCCGCTTGTTCCACAGGAACTGGATGATCGTGACGACGATGCAGAGGAAGAACAGCACGACGGACGCCGCTGACGCGTATCCGAACTCGTTCTCCTCGAAGCCCTTGCGGTAGATGAACTGTGAGATGACAGTCGTGGACTGTCCTGGCCCGCCCTCGGTGAGCACGAGGATGAGGTCGAAGATCTTGAAGGAGTTGATCGTCAGCATGACGGTGACGAAGAACATGGTCGGGCGCAGGCACGGGAGGGTGACGTTCCAGAAGCGCTGCCAGGCGTTGGCGCCGTCGACTCGGGCGGCCTCGTGCAGCTCGGGCGGCACCGTCTGGAGGGCCGCGAGGAAGAGCACCATGTAGTAGCCCATGTCGCGCCACGTGCTGATGATGACCACCGCCGGCATCGCCCACTCCGTTGAGGTGAGCCAGCCCGGCGGGTTGTCGATGCCGATGAGGCGCAGGCCCTCGTTGATGGGGCCGAAGTCCGGGCTGAAGAGCAGGTTCCAGACGAGCGCGATCGCGACGATCGACGTGATGTAGGGGAAGAACGCGGCGGTGCGGAAGAACGCGACGCCGCGGAGCTTGTTGTTGAGCAGCAGGGCGAGGCCCAGCGAGACGACGATCGTGAGCGGGATGTGCAGCACCGAGTAGTAGATGGTGTTGCCGAAGGCGACCTGGAAGCTGCCGTCGTTGAAGAGGCGCGTGAAGTTGTCGAAGCCGATGAACGTGGACGTGCCGAAGATGTTCCAGTTCGTGAGAGACATGTAGAACATCACGATGACGGGCACGAGCGTCAGCGTCGCGAACCCGATGAAGTTCGGCAGGATGAAGCTCCACCCGACGAGGGTTGTCTTCCTTCGCAGGCGGTTGCGCTGCTTGCGCGCCTCGGCTGTCAACTCCGGCGGGGCTGCCGACGGCGGCGTCGGTTCCGTGGTGGTGGTCATGATTCTCCTGGAGAGAGGGTGCCGGTCGGCCGGTGAGAGAGCACCGGCCGACCGACGGCAAGGGGGGTTAGTCGAGGCCGACTTCGTTGGCCACGCGGCCCTCGGCTTCAGTGATGGAGTCCTGAACCGACTTGGAACCGGAGAGGATCGAGGAGTGCATGTCGTTCAGGATGTTCTGGACGGCTGCGGTCTTCGAGTTGGTCGGGCTCTCGGGGAGCGTCTCGTGCGTCTGCACGGCGAACGCGGAGAGCTCGTCCTGCGGAGCGCCCTCGACGGCGAAGTACGCCTCGACGACGGGGTCGCTCAGGAGCGCCGGGGTGATGCCGATGCCCGCGAGCTTGGTTGCTGCCTCTTCGCTGGCGGCGTAGGCGAGGAAGTCCTTCGCGGCCTGCGTCTTGCCCTCGTCGATGTTGGCGTTGATGCCGAACCCTGCCGGGTCACCGAACGTGACGGGGGTGTTGTCCATGCCGGTGGTGGATGCATCCATCTGCGGGACGGGTGCGATGCCCCACTCGAAGTCGTCCGCTTCGCCGGAGGCCTGCTGCGAGATGAGGGTCGCGACGAACCACGAGCCCATGGGGATCATCGCGGCGTTCTGCTTGCCGAATTCGCCCTGGTAGGTGAGCTTGTTGGCCGTGACCGTGTTGAAGGAGGCCTGCGCGCCGTCGTCCTGGAGCTTGAGCGACTTGTCGTAGTAGGGCGCGAAGTAGTCGTACTCGCCGCTGAAGATGTCGCCGCCGGCCTGCGCGTTGGCGAAGCCCTGCACGGTCGACTGCCAGCTGTGCTGGTGAGCGCCCTTGGCGGTCGAACCTGCACTGGCGAGGTTCGTGGTCAGGAGGTCGGCGTTCTCGACGTAGTCATCCCAGGTCCAGCTGCCGTCGGGGTAGGCGACGCCTGCCTCGTCGAAGAGTGCCTTGTTGTAGTAGAGCACCCACGAGTCCTGGCGGTAGGGAACCGCCCACGTCGTGCCGTCGATGTTGTACGACTCGGCACCGCTGATGCCCTCGGGGAGCGCGACGTCGGAGACGTCGAGGAGCTGTCCGCCTTCCTGGAAGGTCGTGACGAACTTGATCTCCTTCTGGGTGATGATGTCCGGCCCGGAGCCCGCCGCGAGGTCGGCGGTGATGAGGGTGTTGTACTCGGCGGGGTCGTAGTCGACGACCTCGACGGTCACGTCGGGGTACTTCTCCGTGAAGCCGTCTGCGAGCAGCTGGAACTCGGGGGTGGATGCGACGCTCCAGCCCGACACCGACAGCGTGATGGGGCCGTCTGGGTCGACGCTCCCGCCGCCACTGCATCCGGTGAGGGCCAGTGCGGCGGCGGCGAGGCCCGCAGTGGCGATCATGGTGCGCTTCTTCATGGTGCTGCTCCTTTGCTGCAATGAACGAGATCCGCTTCGAATCTCTGAAAACCGACGCCCGGGCTACGAGAGGCGGTAGTTGGTGAGGTCGACGGTGCTGTGGGCTCCGTCTGACCAGGTGATGGCGGCTCGCTCTTCGGTGAGTTCGACGCCGGTGGTGCTGCTCGGGGTGTGGTCTGCGCCCGCGAGGGCGAGGTGCGCGGCGACCCAGGTGTCCGGTTCGACGGGGGCGTCGAGGATCGGGACCCGGGTGGATGCGCCGAGCGGGCTTGCATCCGCCCTCGTCACGGTTCGGGCCGTCGTGCCCGCAGTCAGACCGCGGAGCGCGCTCGTGACCTGCGCGTCCTGTCGGCTTGTGACAGGCCAGCCGCCCCAGCGGAGCTGCCAGTCGGTCGCGTCGACCCCTGTCTCGGTGTCGGTGACCCGGGCGAGGCGCACCTCCTCGGCGCCGCGGACGACGGAGACGACGGTGATTCGCGCGATGACGCTCGCTTCGCCGTCGAGGCCCGAACCATGGCGCTGCTGCTTCAGCGCGGGCTCAAGCGTGTGGGCGAGCCAGGTGGATGCGGCGACTCCGGCGGTGCCGTCCTCGCTCGTGGTGAGGAGCTCCATCGCGGCGCGATGGGTGGCCGTGCCGGTTCCGTCGACGAGCGCCACTGACTGCTCGAGGGGCTCGTGCCAGGCGAGGTCGTCGAGCAGCGGGCTCGTTGCGCTCGAGTAGGCGAGGCGGGCGTAGAGAGGCGAGTCGCCGACGAGCGTGTTCGGCTTCGCGTGGTCGGTGCCGTGGTTGGCGATGCGCACGATGCCGTCGCTGCTCGTGCCGGTGACGACCCAGCCGGGGGCCGCGATCGTGCGCACGAAGTCGCCGCGCTCGACGGGGAGCAGCTCGGGGTCGGCGACCCAGACGGGGTGGTCTGCGGGGAGCAGCACACCCAGGAGTCCCTTGGACGCCCAGTACGGGGACGCCGGCCCGGAGTAGGCCTGCGCGAGCTGCCGCCACTCGCCGTGCCAGCCCATAGTGAGCAGGCCGCGCTCGTCGGGCACTCCGCGCTGATCGAAGTGGGTGACGACCTTCTCGGCCGCGTGCCGCAGGGCGCCGAGCGACACGGAGGGGACCTCCGCGAGCGCGCCGACCCAGAACGGGGCCGCCGCTGCGAAGCGGTAGATGAGGCTGCGGCCCTGCAGGAGCGGCGAGCCGTCGCCGCCGATGAGGTGCACGGCGTCCTGCAGGAAGCGGTCGAGCGCGGCGACGTCGCCCGCGAGGCGGCCACCCGCGAGCTCGTCGGCTCCGCGCATCCGCGACCACAGGACCGGGTAGATGTGCAGCGCCCAGCCGACGTAGTGGTCGTAGGAGCGCTCTTCCCCGTCGGACAGCCACCCGTCGGCACGCACGAACGAGTCGTGCAGCGCGAGGTCCGCCGTGACGTCCTCGGGCGACCATGGGCCGCCGACGGAGCGGAGGAACGTCTGGACCACGAGGCGGAACCAGAGCCAGTTTGTGCGCGGGTAGGTGTCGTCGCCGACGGCGGGAGCGAAGTAGTCGATGACGCGCTGCTGCGTGAGCTCGTCGAGCGAATCCCAGATCCAGGGACGCGTGAGGTCGAGGATGAGGGCGAGCGACGCCGCCTCGACCTTCGCCTGGGGATGCTCCTCGAGCCGCACCCAGCGGTCGACGGCGTCGGGGTCCACACCGGTTCGGATGCCCTCGGAGAAGAAGGCGATAAGCGAGTCGACGCCCTGGCCGCGCTCCCCGGCGATGCGGAATCCGGCGAGGAGGAAGGTGCGTGCGAAGCCCTCGAGGCCGTCGATGTCGTGGCCGTAGCCACCCTCGGCGCCGGGAGGAGTGATGCGGCCCTTGCCTGGTGAGGCCCAGGCCATGGCTCCGGAGAGGAGGCGGTCGGCGTAGCCGGTCCAGTCGTCGCGAGTCCATGCCGACTGCGACGCTGACTGCGCCGCGGTGACGGGCGACGCGGGCGTGAATGCAGTGGACACGGATTCTCCTTTGAATTGCCGTCCGAGGGAGGATGAACCGTCTCCTCGGGGGTGGTGACATTTCCGAGCGTAGCAATCATTCTCGATCACAACAATGCGGTTATGATCGTGCATGATCGTTTACGATCGATTTGTGAAAGAGGTCAACGATGACAGACAACAGGCCTAGGCCGCCGCTTCGCGCTCACCTGACGCGCGCCTTCACGGCGCAGCTCGGGCTTCGAGGCGACCTCGATCTCTCGACCGCCCTCCGCGCGGTGATCGCTGCCCCGAACGACGCCCTCCCCGTAGCACCCGCATCCGCCTGGGAGCCGGGCGAACCCGAGCCGATCACGCTCGCAGCACTGAGCGCGCGCGCCGACGCTGAGCGGGGCACGCCCTGGCCGCAGCCGCTCGCAAGCGACGCCGCCCGCTACCACGGAGACGGCGACCGCCTCGCCTGGGAGACACCCGCCTTCGCGCGGCAGGAGCGCCTCACCCGCATCGCCGTCGCTGCTACCGCCGACCCGGCGATGCTCGGGGACGTCGTCGACGGCATCATCCTCCTCTGCGAGCAGAGCTCCTGGTGCTGGCCCGCCCACGACGACACGCTCCAGCGCCACGGCTCGGTCGTCGCTACCGTCACCGACCCCTACCTCGACCTTGGAGCAGGCGAGGTCGTCGGCCAGCTGGCCTGGGTCGACCAGCTGCTCGGCGACCAGCTCGACGCCCGTTACCCGGGCGTGCGAGCCCGCATCCGCCACGAGGCGCGCGTGCGGGTCTTCGAGCCGTTCACGCGCCGCCGTGACTGGCACTGGCTCGGTCTCGACGGCGACGCCCACAACTGGAACCCGTGGATCCACGGCAACGTGCTCGTCGCCGCGCTGCGCCTCCTCGACGACCCGGCGGAGGCCGACGAGCGTGCCCGCATCCTCGCGCTCGTCGTGGAGGGACTCGACCGGTACGTCGCCGTGCTCCCCGAAGACGGCGCCATCGACGAGGGCTACGCCTACTGGTGGAACGGCGCCTGCCGCCTGCTCGAGGCCCTCGACCTGCTCACCTTCGCGACCGGCGGCAGGCTCGACCCCGTGCCGAGCATCCCGGCGCTTCGCGAGACCGTGGCCTTCCCTCACCGCATGCATCTGGGCGCCGGCTGGTTCGTGAACGCCGCAGACGGACAGGCGAAGCCGAGCGCCGACCAGCCCTGGCACTCCCTCCACCGCGCCGCGGTGCGTGCGGGCGACCTCGACGCGCAGCGGTTCGCCGCCTCCCATCGGCGCCCGGATTCGCCAGCGGCCGTCGAGGCCGAGGGGCTCGGCCGGGTGCTGCGCGGCATGACGGATGCGGCCTGGCTGCAGGCGAGAGCCACGACTCCCCCGACCCCCGCCGCGACCTGGCTGCCGTCCACCCAGATGCTCGTCGCCCGCGAGCGCGAAGGGTCGAGCGCCGGGCTCTCCGTCGCCACCAAGGGCGGGCACAACAACGAGCACCACAACCACAACGACGTGGGCAACTTCCTGGTCGCCTCCGACGGGGTGCCCGTCATCGTCGACGCCGGCCGCCCCAGCTACGACGCCCGCACCTTCAGCGAACGCCGCTACGAGCTGTGGCCGATGCAGAGCGAGTGGCACAACGTGCCGTTCGTCGCCGGGCACGGCCAACCGACGGGGCGCGAGCATGCCGCCACCGTGATCGACGTGCAGACGGGGGATGCCCCCTCGCTCGAGCTGGAGCTCGCCGGCGCCTACGACGTCGCTGAGCTCGAGTCCTGGCGCCGCGAAGTGCGCCTCGACCGCGAGCGCGCCGAGGTCCGCATCCACGACGCCTGGCGGTTCGCACAGCCCGGCCGTGCACCCGCACCGGCCACGGCCGCCCCGCCCGCAGACCCCGCAGCACCCGCAGAGTTGTGGCCAAACGCGCTCGCGCACGACACCAACCGCACTCCGCCACAACTCTCCGCCACGGAAGCCGCGCCCGCACCGGCCACCCCGCCCACACCCGCGACCCACGCCCCCGCACCAGCCGCATCCGCCCCGCCCGCAGAGTTGTGGCCAAACGCCATCGCCCGCGACACCAACCGCACTCCGCCACAACTCTCCGCCGCGGAAGCCGCGCCCGCTCCGCCCGCCACACCCACACCCGCAACCCACGCCCCCGCGCCAGCTCCGGCTCCGGCTCCAGCCTCCGCATTCGCCGCACCCGCAGCACCCGCAGAGTTGTGGCCAAACGCCATCGCCCGCGACACGAACCGCACTCCGCCACAACTCTCCGCCGCGGAAGCCGCCGGTGCGACGCAGTTGCGGCTGCTGCTCGCCGGGGAGGTCGCGCTCGACAGCGACAGCGACAGCGACAGCGACAGCGACGGCAACAACAACAACAACAACAACAACAACAACAACAACAACAACAACGGTGACAACCACAGTGACAACAACGGCCCCGCTCATCGCGGCGCGACGGTGACCCCGCTCGCCGGGGCCCCGCGCATCCGCATCACGTGGGACGAGGGCGCGCACGCGAGCCTGACGCCCATCGAGCTCGAGGATCCGATGCTCACGGACGTGTGGGGCCCTAGACTCGTGCGACTCGACCTCGACGTCGCACACCGGTCAACGCTGACCGTCACCGTGCGACAAGAGCACTCGACACTGCCCCTCGGGCAGACAGAAGCTGTGGGGGTCACAGAATGATGGAACAGGGATCACGACTCGCGACCGAGCGTCGGGACCTCATCCTCGAGCGACTGCTCGCGTCCGGCGCGGTGCGAGTCGCCGAGCTCACGGATGCTCTGGATGTCACCCCTGTCACGCTGCGACGCGACCTGCAGCAGCTCGAAGCGGAGGGGCTGCTCGTGCGCGTGCACGGCGGCGCGGTGCTCCCACCCGACGGGGCACCGGCCCTGCAGGCGCGCCAGGCGAACAACGGCGCGCAGCAGACCATCGGCGTGCTCGTGCCGTCGCTCGACTTCTACTGGCCGCGCGTCATCCGCGGCATGGAGCAGGTGGCTCGCGAGCAGGGTGCGAAGCTCCTGCTCCGCGGTACGTCCTACGAGATGCAGGATGAGCGGCCCGTGCTCGAGCGCATGGTCGAGCACGAGGGCGTCACCGGCCTTGTCGTCGCGCCCAACACCGACACCGACCACGCGCGCGAGGTCATGGAGTGGCTGCACGAATCCGGCCTGCCGTTTGTGCTCGCCGAACGTGACGCCGTCGTCGGCCCCGACCGCACCCCGGCCGAATCTGTCACCACCGACCACGCGCTGGGCGCAGTGCTCGCAGCCCGCCACCTCGCGCAGCTCGGGCACCGCAAGGTCGGCCTCTTCATCTCGCGGAACTCCCCCACCTCGCGCAAGATCATCGCGGGCTGGTCCGCCGCGTGCCGCGAGCTCGGCCTGACCCCGGGCGAGCACGTCGAGCGCATCCTGCCCGACCGCCGCGACCCTCGATTCTCGGGGGCAGTGGATGCGGTGCTCGATGCCGTCCTCGAGGCCGGCGTCACGGCCTTGCTCGTGCACTCCGACCGCGAGGCGATGGCGATCATCGACGTCGCGCTTGCGCGCGGGCTGAGCGTGCCGGAGGACCTGTCGGTGGTCGCCTACGACGACGAGGTCGCCGACCTCTTCACGCCGGCGCTGACCGCGGTTACCCCGCCCCGGTCCTCGCTCGGGCGGGCCGCCGTGACGACGCTCCTCGCGCGCATCGCCGACCCGACGCGCCCCGTGCACCGCACCGTGCTCAGCCCCAGCTTCAACTCGCGACTCTCCACGGCGCCGCCTCGCGAAAGCTGAGCCGTTTGCGGGCGTTCTCCCAGCCTTCCCGCCCGCGCATCCCCCTAAGCTCTTCCGAAGCAAGGGGAGTACTCCCGTCTGCGGTGTGCCCGTCAATACGAGCGTGATTCCACGTTCCGGGGCACCGGTTCCGCCATGTCAGCGTCGCTGATCTGGCCGGAGTGGAGGAGACCTTGGTGTCGTTGTTGAACACCAATCCCCCTTTGGAGTACCCCCATGCAGGTCACCACCACTGTCTGGCTCATCACGATCGCGGTGACGATCGCCTTCTTCGTGTACGAGTTCTTCGCCCACGTGCGGAAGCCGCATGAGCCCACCATCGGCGAATCCGCCCGCTGGTCGGCGTTCTACATCGGCCTCGCGCTGCTGTTCGGCGTCGGCATCGGATTCGTCACCGACTGGCGCTACGGCGGCGAGTACTTCGCCGGCTACCTGACCGAGAAGGCGCTGTCACTCGACAACCTCTTCCTGTTCCTCATCATCATGACCGGCTTCGCGGTGCCCAAGATCTACCAGCAGAAGGTGCTGATGATCGGCATCGTCATCGCGCTCATCATGCGCGGTGGCTTCATCGCCGTCGGGGCCGCCCTCATCGAGAACTTCTCCTGGGTCTTCTACCTGTTCGGCGCGCTGCTGTTCGTGCTCGCCTACCAGCAGATCAAGGGCGACCACGGGGATCCCTCGAACAACGCCTTCATGCGCTTCGTGCGCCGCATCCTGCCCGTCACGGATGAGTACCACGGCGACAAGATGACCGTGAAGAAGGACGGCAAGCGCTTCGTCACCCCGATGCTCCTCACGATCGTCGCGATCGGCTTCATCGACCTGGTCTTCGCGCTCGACTCGATCCCCGCGATCTACGGGCTCACCAACGAGGCGTACATCGTGTTCACCGCGAACGCCTTCGCGCTCATGGGCCTGCGCCAGCTCTTCTTCCTCATCGGCGGACTGCTCGAGCGCCTCGTCTACCTCAGCCAGGGCCTCGCCGTCATCCTCGGCTTCATCGCCGTGAAGCTCGTCTTCCACGCCCTGCACGTCAACGAGGTTCCGTTCATCAACGGCGGCGAGCCGCTGCTGTGGGTGCCGGAGATCCCGATCTGGTTCTCGCTCACGTTCATCGGCGCGACCATCGCGGTCGCCACGATCGCGAGCCTCCTCAAGACGCGGAACGACCGCAGCAAGTCCGAGCGCTCCACCGTGCAGGACGAGCCCATCGAGACGGCCGCCGATGCTGCGGATGCGCCCCGCGCCGCCAGCGCCGGGTCGAGCGGTGCGAGCGCGAGCGAAGTGACCGCGAGCGGGTCCCCCGTCTCCGGCGGCGACTCCCGCGACGCCTAGCGAGCCGCAGAACCCCGACACCGCAAACGCTGCCCGACGTTTCGCCCTCTGAGACCACTCTCAGAGGGCAAAACGCCGGGCAGCGTTGCAGATGGGGCGAAAGCTGCGATGCGACGCCTCGGCCAGGACAGGGCCAGCGCTCCAGTTGACGCGCGTTAGTGAGTGTCGTACTGTGCTCCTATCGCTCGCATTAACGCGGGTTAGTCAATGAAGACAGGATTCCAATGAGCGGTCAGAATGCGTCGACACACGGGGGTCCCGCGCGTGCGAAGGCAGTCACCATGGCCGACGTGGCACGCCACGCGGGCGTCAGCCGGACGGCGGTCTCCTTCGCTCTGAACGGAACGGACGCGGCCATCCCGGAAGGCACCAGGCGTCGCATTCGCGATGCCGCCGCCGAGCTCGGGTACCGCCCGAATGCGGCAGCCAGGGCGCTCGCCGTCCAGCGCACCGGATGGTACGGACTCGTCACGGAGATCGTGACGGCCCCGTTCGCCGTCGACATCGTGAAGGGCGCCCAGTCGGCTGCGTGGGAGCTCGGCAGCTTCCTCCTCATCGCCCCGAGCGACGAGGAGCCGACCATGGAGTCGCTCGCGATCGAGAAGCTGCTCGAGCAGCGGGTCGAGGGCATCATCATCGCCGCGACGTGGCACCGCGGCATCCGCGTGCCGGACAACGCGCACGACGTGCCCTGCGTGCTGGTGAACTGCTACGACCTCGACAACCGAGTGCCGAGCATCGTCCCCGACGAACGCCAGGGTGGTCGCACGGCAGCTCGTGCGCTCCTCGACGCCGGACACGAGCGCATCGGCCACATCACGCTCGCCCCCGGCATCGCGGCGACGGTCGGCCGCCTCGCAGGCCTCCGCGACGAGATGCGCCTGGCGGGGCTCCCCCTCGGCGACGAGCTCATCGAGTCGAGCGACGGGACAGCGGATGGCGGTTACGCCGCGGCCACCAGACTCCTCGATCTGCCCGAGCGCCCGACAGCGATCTTCTGCGGCAACGACCGCGTCGCGATGGGCGCCTACGACGCCATCAAGGAACGCGGGCTCCGGATTCCCGAGGACATCTCCGTCGTGGGCTTCGACGACCAGGAGATCCTGGCCGGCTACCTGCGACCCGGCCTGACCACCGTCGCCCTTCCCTTCGAGGAGATGGGCGCGGCAGGGGTGACCATGCTCACCTCGCTGGCAGCGGGCGAGGCGATCACCGATCGACAGATCGAGATCGCCTGCCCGCTGCGCTCGCGCTCGTCCATCGGAGGTCGAATCCGATGATCGAGCAAATCCCTCCCCTGCGAACTCCTACGCACGCGAAGAAAGAGACACCATGACCCTATCCATCAGACAGCGCGTCGTCACCGTGGTCGGCATGGGCGCCGTTGCCGCGGTCGCCATGTCCGGCTGCACTGCGTCCGCTTCCGGCGCCGGTGAAGCACTCCTGACGATCCCTCGCGAGGACATGGGAACGTTCAGCCAGAACTTCAACCCGTTCTCGCCGACCGCCGCCCCGATGACGCAGCAGGCGATCTACGAGTCGATGCTCATCTACAACCCCGCCGCTGGCGACACCGTGCCGTGGCTCGCCGAGTCCTGGGAGACGAGCGGCGACGGCCTCACGCAGACCTTCGACCTCCGCGACGGCGTGCTGTGGTCCGACGGCGAGGCGTTCACCGCCGACGACGTCGTGTTCACCGTCGACCTGCAGCGCGAGCTGCTCGGCGGATTCGACTATCTCGCCGACGCCAAGGCCGTCGACGCGGACACGGTCGAGTTCACGCTCTCGAAGCCGTACAGCCCGGCACTCTACGAGCTGGGCCAGCTGACGCTCGTCCCCGAGCACATCTGGGCGGCCGAGGAAGATCCCGGCAACTTCGAGAACCCTCTGCCCGTCGGCACCGGCCCCTACACGGAGGTCACGAACTTCCAAGCGCAGTCGTTCGACCTCCTGCCGAACCCGAACTACTGGCAGGAGGGTGCGCAGAACATCCCAGGCATCCGGATGCTGGCGTTCGCCGGAAACGACGGGGCCAACCTGGCGGCCATCAACGGCGATGTCGACTGGGCACCGCAGTACATTCCGAACATCCAGACCGCGTTCGTCGACCGTGACCCCGAGAAGCGGCACTACTGGTTCCCGCCGACGGGATCGATGATCAACTGGCAGCTCAACACGACTCTCCCGATGTTCTCCGACGTCCGCGTCCGGCAGGCGCTCTCCATGGCGCTCGACCGCAAGCAGATCGTCGACGTCGGGATGTCCGGCTACACGACGGCGGCGGACTGCACCGGGCTCTCTGGCGCATACGACACCTGGCGCGACGAGGCGGTTGCGAGCTCCTGCGGCTGGGCCTCGCTCGACCTCGCAGCGGCGGCAGACCTCCTCGATGCCGCGGGATACCCGGAGGGCGCAGACGGGACGCGGACCACCCCGGACGGCCAGCCGTTCTCGTTCACCATCTCCGTCGGCTCGACGTCGAGCGACTGGCTCTCGGTCGCGAACATCATCGCGCAGAACCTGGGCGAGCTCGGCATCCAGGCGACCGTCGATTCGCCCGACTGGGCCTCGGTCGTCGCCGGATACGAGACCGGCGACTTCGAGACCGGCATCGTCTGGAGCGCCGCCGCGCCGACTCCGTACCAGTACTACCGCAACACGATGTCGACGGAGACCGTCGTTCCCGTCGGCGAGCAGACCTTCGACAACTACCACCGCTTCGGCAGTGCGGACGCCGATGCGCTGCTCTCCGAGCTGGCCAGCGCCTCCGAGCCGGAGCAGCAGGCCGCCGCGACCTCGGGCCTGCAGCAGCTTTTCGCGGAGCAGACCCCGGTCGTCCCCCTGTTCTCCGGCCCTGAATGGGGTGCGTACACGACCGAGCGCTTCGTCGGCTGGCCGACGGAGGAGGACCCGTATGCGACCCTCGCGACCCGTTCCTCCACCACTGTGCTCGTACTCACGAAGCTGACGCCCGCCGAGTAACAGCCGCCTTCTCTCGCCGCCGGCCGGGCCACATCCCGGCCGGCGGCCCAGCCGCCGCCTGCCCTGAAGGGGCCGCGCCGCCGCCCCATCAACTCCACCCGCTCCATCCATCGAGGAGGATGTCGTGAGCTTCATTCTGCGCAGGCTCGGGTTCTACCTGCTGGCCTTCTGGGTCTCCATAACCCTCAATTTTCTCCTCCCGCGTCTCATGCCGGGGGACCCCGTGACGCGCATGCTCTCGCGTTCTCAACAGCGCCTCGACCCTGAGCAGGTCGATTCACTCCGCGAGATGCTCGGCGTGAACGGTGGCCCATGGTGGCAGGAGTACCCCGAGTACCTGGTCCGGATTCTCACCGGCGACTTCGGCGTCTCCATCTCGAGGTTCCCGACGCCCGTGACGGAGGTCATCGCCCAGCAGCTGCCGTGGACGCTGCTGCTCGGCGCCGTCTCGCTGTTCATCGCCGTGATCATCGGCAACCTCCTCGGCATCCTGGCCGCGTGGCGTCGGGGCGGAGTGCTCGACTCGATCGTCCCGCCCTTCCTGGTCTTCATCGGCTCGTTCCCCTACTTCTGGCTCGCGATGGGCGCGCTCTACGTCTTCGGAGTCATGCTCGGGTGGGCCCCGCTGCGCCACGCGTTCAGCGTCGGCCTCACCCCGTCGTGGGATCCGGTGTTCATCAGCGACGTCGCGGCGCACCTCGTCCTGCCTGCGCTCTCCATCGTGCTCGTGTCGATCGGCGGGTGGATGCTCGGCATGCGCAACACGATGATCGCCACGAACTCAGAGGACTACATCCTCATGGCGGAGGCGAAGGGGCTCAGCTCGTCGCGTGTCATGCTCCGGTACGGGGCCAGGAACGCGCTGCTCCCGAGCGTCACCTCCATCGGGATGAGCCTCGGCTTCATCGTCGGCGGCGCCCTGCTCACCGAGGTCGTCTTCGCCTACCCGGGCGTCGGCTACCAGCTGCTCGCCGCCGTCCAGGGCCTCGACTACCCGCTTATGCAGGGCCTGTTCCTCACGATCACCGCCGCGGTGCTCCTCGCGAACTTCCTCGTCGACCTCATCTACGTCCGACTCGACCCGCGCGTTCGCGTGCGCTGAGAGGTACCCATGTCGATCCAAAGCCCCGAGTCGCTCGCGCACGCCTCAGCCGTCCGCGACGCGAGCCAACCGCCGAGCACCAGCTCGATCGCCACCCGTCTGCCGGATGAGCAGAACCGCTCGCGCGGACGTCAGCTGACGCGCCTGCTCCGCGCCCTGCTGCGCAACAAGAAGGCGCTGTCCGGGCTCATCATCCTGCTGGTCTTCGTGGTGCTCGCGCTCGCCGCACCCGTGATCTTCCCCGGTGACCCGTCCCGGATCGGGTCGGGCGGAGCAACGCCACCCAGTGCGGACCATCTGCTGGGCACGACCGCGAAGGGGCAGGATGTGCTCGCGCTCACCGTCTGGGGAGCTCGCTCGAGCCTGCTCGTAGGGTTCGTCGCGGGTGTGCTCTCGACACTCGTCGGCATCGTCGTCGGTCTCACGAGCGCCTTCTTCGGCAAGCGCGTCGACGATGCGCTCTCGCTGGTGACGAACGTCTTCCTCCTGATTCCCGGCCTGCCGCTGCTCGTGCTGCTCGCCGCGTTCCTCCCGCCGGGACTCGGCACGGTCATCGCGGTGCTCGTCATCACGGGCTGGGCTGGCAGCGCTCGGGTGCTCCGCGCTCAGGGCCTCTCGATCCGCGGCAAGGACTACATCGGCGCCGCCATCACCTCCGGAGAGCGACCGCTGTCGATCATCCTGCGGGAGATGCTGCCCAACGTGGCATCGATCGTGATGACCACGCTCCTCGCCTGCATCATCGGAGCGATCGGCGCGCAGGCCGGCCTCGAGTTCCTCGGGCTCGGCGACCCGAACACCCTCTCGTGGGGCACCAACCTGTTCTGGGCGTCCAGCGACGGCGCGCTCATGATCGGCCAGTGGTGGATCTTCGTCCCCTCCGGTCTCGCGATCGCGCTCGTCGCTTTCGCCCTCGCCCTCTGCAACTACGCGGTCGACGAGGTCACCAACCCACGGCTCCGGAGGCCGCGCACCGCGCGGACCGCAACGGCGCCCACGACCGTCGACCGCAAGGAGCAGGCACGATGAGCGTCCTCGAAGTCCGCGACCTCACGGTCGACTACGTCAGCGACGAGCGGTCCGTCCGCGGCGCCGACCGCGTCTCCTTCTCGATCGCGCAGGGTGAGATCCTCGGCCTCGCCGGGGAGTCCGGCTGCGGGAAGTCGACGTGCGCGAACGCCATCATGCGACTGCTGAAGGAGCCGGCCCGGATCACGGGCGGCAGCATCCTCTTCGACGGGCAGGACGTGCTGAGCATGGACGCCGGGCGCCTTCGCGATTGGCGCTGGCGGGAGGTGGCGATGGTGTTCCAATCGGCGATGAGCTCGCTCAACCCGGTGATGCGCATCGGCGACCAGCTCGTCGACACGCTGCGGGCTCACGAGCGGATCTCGAAGCGCGACGCTTGGCGCCGCGCCGGGGAGCTCCTCGAGATGGTCCGGGTGGGCGCGGACCGTCTCCGCTCGTACCCGCATCAGCTCTCCGGCGGCCAGCGACAGCGGGTGGTCATCGCGATGGCCTGCTCGCTCCGCCCCCGCCTGCTGATCCTCGATGAGCCCACGACGGCCCTCGATGTCGTGGTGCAGCAGGACATCCTGCAGCAGATCCGGGACCTCCAGCAGGAGCTCGACTTCGCCGTGCTGTTCATCACCCACGACATGTCGCTCATGCTCGAGCTGTCCGATCGCATCGGCATCATGGTCGCCGGCCGCATCGTGGAGGTCGCGCCCGCCGCGGTCATCCGAGACGGCGCGCGGCATCCGTACACCCGGGCGCTGCTCGGGGCGTTCCCACCCATCAGCGGGCCGAGGACGAAGCTCTCCGGCTTGGCTGAGGGCGTGCGCTTCACCGATGTCCCCGACCTCGTCGAGGTCGCCCCAGGCCACCTCGTCGCTCCGAGCGGCGCACTGATCGAGGAGGAGACGCGATGAGCGTCGTCACCGAGCACGAACCCGTCCTGCGCGTGCGGGGCCTCTCCAAGCGGTTCCCCGGCGCTGGCCTCTTCGGCCGTCGCGGCGCGGTGGACGCCCTGTCCGACGTCGACCTCTCGATCGGCCGCGGTGAGATCGTCGCGCTCGTCGGCGAGTCCGGGTCGGGCAAGTCGACGCTGGCGCGGTGCGTCGCGCGCCTCGAGCAGCCGACGGCGGGAACCGTCGAGCTCGACGGAGTGGATGTCCTGCGCTCCGAGCGCCGCTCGGCCTCCCGCGCATACCGGAACCGCGTGCAGATGGTGTTCCAGGACCCCTTCGGATCGCTCAACCCGGCCCACCGCGTCGGCGCGGTCCTCGAACGGACCTTCCAGCTGCACGGCATGGGCCATGGCGACGTGCACGAGCGCTGCGCCGAGCTCGTGGAGTCGGTCGGCCTGGATCGCCAGGTCCTGAGCGCATTCCCGCACGAGCTCTCGGGCGGCCAACGGCAGCGCATCGCGATCGCGCGCGTGCTGGCCGTGGAACCCGATGTCATCCTCGCCGACGAACCGACGTCGATGCTCGACGTCTCCGTGCGCATCGGCGTGCTGAACCTGCTCGCCGGGCTCAGGGACGAACGGGGCATCGCCATGCTCTACGTGACGCACGACCTCGCCTCGGCGAGGTACCTCGCCGACCGGATCCTGGTCATGCACCGCGGTCGGATCGTCGAGGGCGGCGAGTCGACCACGCTGCTCGCCAACCCCAGCCACCCATACACGCGCCTGCTCGTCGGCGCCGTCCCCGACCCCAATCGGGGCTCCGCACCGGACATCGGCGTTCGCGCCCGCCTGCGCGAGGAGATCGCCGCGTGGACCTCCGCGCCGGCACTCTCGCGCCGCATCGTCGACGCCGACAACGACCACTGGGTGCTCGCACCCGAGGAGAACGAATGACCGACACCACTGTCCGCGCCGACGAGCAGCTCGTGAGGGCTCAGTCGGACCGGCTTCGCCCAGCGTTCCACTTCACCTCGCCCGGCGGCTGGCTCAACGACCCGAACGGAGTCGCGCAGGTCGATGGGCTCCACCACCTCTTCTACCAGCACAACCCGGAAGCTCCGGTGCACCACCGCATCCACTGGGGTCACGCCGTCAGCGACGATCTTGTGCACTGGCGCGATCGTCCGATCGCGCTCCGCCCCGGAGAGGGCGCCGACGGCGACGGCTGCTGGTCCGGTGTGCTCGTCGACGACGCTGGCACGCCCACGCTGGTCTACTCGGGCCGCCAGGGGCTCCGCGAGCTGCCCTGCCTCGCCGTCGGCACGGCGGATTTCGAGGAGTGGTCGCCGCTGCCGGAACCGATCATCTCGACCCCTCCCGAAGGTGACCTCACTGCGTACCGCGACCACTGCGTGTGGCGCGAGGGCGACGTGTGGCGCCAGCTCATCGGCTCGGGTGTGCGCGGAGACGGTGGGTGCGCGTTCCTCTACGAGTCCCCGGACCTCCGCGAGTGGCGGCTCATCGGCCCGCTCGCGTCGCTCCCCGCGGGCCCGGTCGCTCTCGACGACCCGGACTGGACGGGAACGATGTGGGAGTGTGTCGACTTCTTCCGGCTGCTTCCCGGCGAATCGGCTGGAACCGCGGCGACCGCAGCGCCGGATGCCGCGAGCGGCGACCCGCATGCGCTCATCTTCTCCGCCTGGCACGAGGGCGCGACCCTGCATCCACTGATCGCCCTCGGGACCTATCGGGATGACCGGTTCCAGATCGACCGTGTCCAGCGGCTCGATCTCGGGAGGCGCCACGCCTACGCCCCGCAGACCTACCGCGACGAGGCGGGCCGACGCATCCTCTGGTCGTGGATGCAGGAGGGACGCACCGACGAGGCCATGATCGCCTCGGGCTGGTCGGGGGCCATGGCTCTCCCCCGGATCCTGTGGCTCGACCGTGGCGGGGTCGTCCGGCAGGAGCCGGTTCCGGAGTTCGCCGCTCTTCGAACGCACGAGCTCGCCGGCGACTGGTCTGGCGACGCCCTCGACATCGAGGTGGATGCGCTCGTTGGCGACGGGCGGCGACTGGCCGTGACCGTTCTCGCAACCCCGGACGGTGAGGAGGCGTGTGTCGTCGAGCTCGCTCGCCGGGACGGAGCGCTGCACCTGAGCCTCGATCGATCCCGGTCCTCCGCCGACACGACCGCGGACCGTTCGCGCCTCGCCGGCACGGTGCCGGAGCCGAGCACCGCCGACGACCGCGAGCGCCCCTCGCGTCTGCGCATCGTCGTTGATCGGTCCTCGATCGAGGTGTTCTGCGATGGCATCGCCCTGACGGCTCGTGTCTACCCCACCCGCACCGATGCGCTCGGCGCGAGAGTCGAGGGGGACGCCGCGGTCACGCGCGCGACCGCGTGGCACATGGCGGGCGCCGAGGAGCACGACCGGATCCAGCTGCGCTGAACGCGGCACCGACCCACCCCAGAGGGAACCTGATGACAAGCACCGCACCGACCACCTTCCGTCCCGCGTTCCACGTGAGCGTGCCCCGCGGGTGGAAGAACGATCCGCAGCGCCCCATCCGCGTGGGCGACGAGTACCTCTACTACTACCTCGCGAACGACGACTACGTCGAAGGCGGGATCGGAACATCGTGGCGTCTCGCGACCACGCGGGACCACGTTCGCTTCAGCGATCAGGGCACGGCGATCCCCAAGTTCGCGAACGGGAACGGGGACTGCTGGTCGGGCTCCGTGGTCGTCGATGCGCACAACACGGCCGGGTACGGACGTGATGCGGTTGTCGGGCTGGTCACGCAGGCGCCGGCCGGCGTGCAGGCGGTCTACCTCTGGGTCTCGACGGATGGCGGGCGCACCTTCACGCCAGGCCCGCCCGAGCCCGTCCTCCCGAACCCCGGGGTCGTCGACTTCCGCGACCCGAAGGTCGTCTGGGATGACGACCGTGCGCGCTGGTGCATGCTCCACGCGGAGGGTGACACGATCGGCTTCTACGTGTCGGCTGATCTGCACGGTTGGCGGCGAGTCGGCGAGCATCGCATCGAGGGCATCGGCCTCCTCGAATGCCCCGACCTGTTCCGGATGCGCGCGAGCGACGGCACGCGCCACTGGGTCCTCGGTATGAGTGCGAACGGCAAGGCGAGGGGCCTGCCCGCGACGTACGCCTACTGGGTCGGCGAGTTCGATGGATCGGCCTTCACCTGCGACGAGCGGGAGGCGCTGTGGCTGGACCACGGGTTCGACTTCTACGGGGCCGTCACCTACGACGCGCACGACGCGGGCGGAGACGTCGACGAGTCGTTGCGCCGCGCCATCGGCTGGGCGAACTTCTGGGACTACCCGCACAATGCACCGTCGATGGTATCCGACGGGTACAACGGCGACGACATGATCGTGCGAGAGCTTCGCCTGCACCGACGCGGCAGCGGTTACTCGCTGAGCGCTCAGCCACCGGCCGCGCTCCTGGAGCACGCCACTCGCCGCCATTCGCTGGGGACTGTGGCCGTCGCCGGATTCTCGGACCTCGAGGTGCGGGCGGTGGCGTACGAGCTGCGCTGCGAACTGCGCTGGGACCCGAGCTCGCCACCCACCGGTGCCGGGCTGGAGCTCCGTCGCGCGAGCGGGGGTGCTCGGCGCATCGGGGTGGGAGTGTCCTTCGCGGATGCCTCGATCTCCGTGGACCGAGGTGAGACGTGGAGCCCGAGTGGCGGCGCGACGACAACGAGCATCGACGCGTCGGCGGGATCGCTCCCCCTTCGGATCCTCGTCGACCGGTCCAGCATCGAGGTCTTCGTCGGCGAGGGGTTCGAGGTGCACTCGCATCGCGTGTTCCCGCTGCCAGCCGACGACGGCATCCGGCTGCTCGCCGAGGGCGGTTCAGCAACCTTCGCGGACCTCGAGATCATCGAGCTCGAGGTCCGCTGAGGCGCAGGCGCCCGCGTGCTCAGTCCAGCACGGCCGCGACGGGCACACGCGGCCGGGGCTCTTCAGCCAGCTCCGCGGATGAGGGCGGGTCCGCGCCCGGACGGGAGACGGTGATCGCCGCCGCCCTGGCCGCTCGCTCCAGCAGGCTGCTCAGGTCTCCGCGATCGAGGCGGCGGAGGGCCCCGCGAGCAGCGCCGTCCCTGAAGCCGAGCCGGAGCAAGCCCTCGATGATCGCCGACATGAACGTGTCGCCGGCGCCCACCGTGTCGGCCACGGCCACCGAGGCCGCGGCGACGTCCGTCGTTCCGGCCTCGGTCACTGCGGTGGCACCGCTGCCCCCTGCGGTGACGACAACGACCGAGGGGCCCATCGCTCGCCAGGCGCTGGCGACGTCGAAGAGGCGTTCCCCGGGGTAGAGCCAGGCGAGGTCCTCGTCGCTGGCCTTCACGACATCCGCGAGCGCCACGATCTCCTCGACTCGCCCACGGACCTCGCGGTGATCGCCGAGGAGTGCAGGCCTGATGTTCGGGTCGTAGGTGATAAGTGCACCTTCGCGCAGCCGGCGGATCGCCTGCAGCACCTCGCGTGCCCCCGGCTCGAGCAGTGCCGCGATGGACCCGGTATGCACGATGCCGGTAGTCACGGCGTCCTCGACTCGGACGTCCCAGTCGAGCTGGAAGTCGTAGTGCGCCGAGCCCGACTCGTCGAGGAATGCGGTCGCCGTCGACGTGGTGCCGACGCTCGGTCCCCCTCCGGTCAGAATCTCGACGCCGGACGCGTGCAGCCACGCGCGAACGCTCTCGCCGCGCCGGTCGTCACCGATTCGCGTCAGCAGGCGGGGACGGCAGCCGAGTCGTCCAAGCGCGAGCGCCACGTTCGCGGGGCTGCCCCCTGGGCTCTCATCGATGCTCCCGTCCACCCGGTGGACGACATCGACGAGAGCCTCGCCGATGACGAGGATGCTGGCGGTTGATAGCCCGGGCGCCACGTCTGCTGTGTCTGTGGCGCCTCGCATCTCGATCAACGCCCCGTCGAGCGCAGGAAGCTCAGCTCGCTCTGCGCCTCTTCGATGAGCGGGGTGAGCCGCTCGTTGAAGGCCTGCCCAGCAGGATGCGCCAGGTGGGCCTGGAATGCGGCGTCGTCCTCGTAGATCTCGAAGACCAGGAATCGGGCCGGCGCCTCCTGCCTGCGGTAGACCTGGAAGTCCAGATTGCCTGGCTCGGCTCGCACGACCTCGGCGTAGTCGAGGATCAGCTCCAGGACCGCGGCCTCGGCGCCGGGCCTGGCCGTGAACTCCGCGTAGAGCGTCGTCTGCTCAGCGGCCGATGCGCCGCCCTCGCCCTCACGCATCAGCGGCGCCCGTCATGATCGCGACGGCGTCGGTCATGCTGTGCGACTGCGGCGTTATGGTCGCGGCTCGCTTCCCGAGTCGTTGGATGTGGATCCGGTCGGCGACCTGGAAGACGTGCGGCATGTTGTGTGAGATCAGGATGACGGGAACGCCCTGCTCGCGAAGCCGCTCGATGAGCTCGAGCACCTGCTTCGACTCCCGGACGCCCAGCGCCGCCGTGGGCTCGTCGAGCACGACGACCTTGGATCCGAACGCCGCCGCCCGGGCGACCGCAACCGCCTGCCGTTGACCGCCTGACAGGTTCTCGACGGCGACCGTGACGTCCTGCAGCGTCGAGATGCCGAGGCGCTGGACCTGCTCGCGGGCTTCCTTGCGCATCCCCGAGGTGTCGAGGGCACGGAACACTGTGCCCGCGATGCCCGGCTTGCGCCGTTCGCGGCCGAGGAAGAGGTTGGATGCCACGTCGAGCGCAGGCGACACCGCGAGGTTCTGGTAGACGGTCTCGATGCCAGCGTCGCGTGCATCCTGCGGTCGCTTGAAGTGGACCGGCTCGCCGTCCAGCAGCAGCTCCCCCTGGTCGGGCACGTAGGCGCCGGTGAGGCATTTGATGAGCGTCGACTTCCCGGCGCCGTTGTCGCCGATGATCGCGAGCACCTCTCCGGCGTGCAGCTGAAGGCTCACCCCATCGAGCCCCACGACCTTGCCGAAGGTCTTGACCAGCCGCTTCGCCTCGAGGACAGGGACTCCCTTCGGTGCTGTCGTGGGCTCGACCGCGTCTGCTACGAGGCTCATTTGCGTACCTTCCTGATCCACTGGTCGACGGAGACCGCGACGATGACGAGAATTCCGATGGCGAGGGTCTGATAGAGACCGTCGACGCCCGCGAGGAAGAGACCGTTTCGGAAGACGCCCACGATGATCGCCCCGAGCAGCGTTCCCCAGATGATTCCCCGCCCGCCGAAGAGCGAGGTTCCGCCGATGACGACGGCGGTGATCGAGTCGAGGTTGAGGTCGGCGCCGGCATTGGGGCTGGCGGCACCCGATCGTCCGATCTGGATCCACGCGGCGACCGCGAGGACAGCACCAGCGACGACGTAGACGCTCATGAGCACCTTCGTCGTGGAGATGCCGGCCAGTCGCGCGGCCTCGGCATCGTCGCCGACCGCGTAGACGTGCCTCCCCCACGCGGTTCGCCCGAGCACATAGGCGACGAGCACGTAGAGCGCGAACATGATGATGACGCCGACGGTGAGCATGACGTCGCCGACCGGGAACGCGGTGGCCGTCCACGTGAGCAGCTCTGGCATCTCCGCCTTGCGGATCGTCTGCCCGCCGCTGTAAAGCAGCGTCAGCGCGACGAAGACGTTCAGCGTGCCGAGTGTCGCGATGAAGGGCGGCAGCTTGACCCTCGTGACCAGGAATCCGTTGAGGGTGCCGGCGGCCAGCGCGGCGAGCAGGCCCGCGAGCAGCGCCAGAGGGGCCGGGAACCCGTTGTGGACCGCGGTCTGCGCGGTGACCATCGACGCCAGGATCATGGCCGCCCCGACCGACAGGTCGATGCCTGCGGTCAGGATGATGAGCGTCTGCGCGATGGCGACCGTGCCCACGACGGAGACCTGGTCGAGGATGAGCGACAGGTTCCCCGGGGCGAAGAACCTGGGGTTGATCGTCCCGAAGACGATGATGGCGATCACGAGCACGACGGCCGGGCTGATGGCCGGATAGCGGTGCAGGACACCGCGGACCCGATCGAGCGGGGTCCGCCGGTCGAGGAATTCGGCGGCGAGGTCGAGGGATGAGGTGGGAGGAGAGGTCTGAGTCACGAGTTCACTTCCTTGCAGTGGCGAGAGGCGTCGCGGTGCCGTGCGGCTGTCGCGACGGGTGCTGGACTACTTCGTGCCCCAGCAGAGCTCCGCGCCCTCGGTCGTGTCGATGGATTCGACGCCGTCAGCGGGCTGGTCAGTCACCAGTGAGACACCCGTGTTGAAGAAGTCCAGGCCTTCGCTGGTCTCCGGGGTGCTGCCCGTTCCGACGAGCTCGGCGATCGCCTCGACGCCGAGCTCCGCCATCTTCACCGGGTACTGCTGGCTCGTGGCGTCGATGATGCCGTCGGCGACCTGGCCGACACCGGCGCATCCGCCGTCGATCGAGACGATCGTCACATCGTCCTTGCTCTTGCCCGCGGCCTCGAGCGCCTGGTAGGCGCCGTATGCGGCGGGTTCGTTGATCGTGTAGACGACGTTGATGTCCGGGTTCTTGGCAAGGAGGTTCTCCATCGCCGTGCGCCCACCGTCCTCGGCACCCTGGGATGCCTCGTTCCCGACGATGGTGTACTTGCCGCCCTGTCCGCCGGAGTAGTTCCCCTGCGGGGCTTCGTCGCCGTTCACCGTGTCACTGCCGAGCTCGATACCCATGCCCTGGAGGAACCCCTGGTTTCGGTTGTAGTCGACCGAGACCGCCTTGTCGTCGAAGAGGTCGATGAGGCCGATGACGGCCTCCTTGCCCGCAAGCGAGTCCGCTGCCCACTCGCCGACGTACTGCCCAGCGAGGAAGTTGTCGGTCGCGAAGGTGATGTCGACGGAGTCCGCCGGGTCCGGCACCGTGTCGAGGGCGATGACGAACAGGCCGGCGTCGCGAGCCTTCTGGACCGCGTCGAGCACGGCAGGCCCGTTCGGGGTGATGAGGATTCCCGCGTCGCCCTTGGAGATGGCCGCTTCGATGGCCTGGATCTGCGTGTCCTCGTCGCCGTCCTCCTTGCCTGCCGCGAGGGTGAGCGTCACCCCGTTCGCATCCGCTGCCGTCTGCGCGCCGTCCTGCATCGCGATGAAGAACGGGTTCGAGTTGGTCTTGACGATGAGCGAGACGCCGATGTCGCCCTCTCCCCCACCCTGCGCGGCCTGGTCGGCCCCGGCGCATCCCGTCAGCGTCAGCGCTGCGATGGCGAGCACCGAGGAGGCGGCGAGAAATGGCTTTCGAGCGATTGGATTGCGGTTCTTCATTGAATTCCCCTGATCGTCTGCGTTGATTGACAACGTTGTCAACCACGTTTGTACTCCATGCGCCGAGTAGAGTCAACGGGCCGTCGAAAGAAAGGTCGATCGTGACAACAGCACCCCGGCGAGACGACCCGGCGAGCGGGCGCTCGCGCACGACCATGAAGCAGGTCGCCTCCCTCGCAGGGGTCGGGGTGAAGACCGTCTCCCGCGTCGTGAACAACGAGCCGAACGTGTCCGCGACCACCACCGAGCGAGTGTGGAACGCCGTCAGGGCCCTGAACTATCACGTAGACCTCGCCGCCGGAAACCTCAGGAGAGCCGACGGACGGAGCCGGACGATCGGCCTCCTCGTCGGCAGCGTCGACAACCCGTTCGCAGCCGCGATCCACCGGGCTGTCGAGGACGCGGCACTGCACCACAGCGTGGCCGTGTTCGCATCGTCGCTCGACGACGACGCCACTCGCGAGGAGGGCGCCGTCAGCGCATTCATGCGACGGCGCGTGGACGGCCTGATCCTCACGACGACCCAGCAGCCCACCTACCTCACCACCCTCCGCGACCGGGACATCCCGGCCGTGTTCGTCGACCGCGTTCCCCCGGGACTCGACCTCGATGCCGTCTCGAGCGACAACCAGGCGGCGGCAGCGCGGGCGACGGCACACCTGATCAACCACGGCCACCAGCGGATCGCGCTCCTCACCGACCGCCTCTCGATCCAGACGGCCGAAGAGCGCCGTCGAGGCTTCCTCGAAGCCCTGGGTGAGGCCGGCATCCCCACACGGCTCGCCACGATCGTCACGGAGCTCCACGACGAAGAGACCTCGCGCGCGGCACTCGGCCGACTGCTCGACTCCGAAACGCCCCCGACAGCGGTCTTCAGCTCCCAGAACCTCGTCACCATCGGGGCCCTGCGAGCCCTCCGGGAGCGGGGCCTGCAGAACGAAATCGCGCTGGTCGGCTTCGATGACATCCCGCTTGCAGACCTGCTGGTTCCCGGCGTCACCGTGATCGCCCAGGACCCGCAGCAGATCGGGCAGCGCGCAGCCGAGCTGCTCTTCGACCGCCTCGGCGGCGACCGTGGCCCCGCCCAGCGCGTCACCGTCCCAACCCGCCTCATCGAGCGCGGCAGCGGCGAGATCCTCGCCCCCGCCTCCTGACGAGACCCTCACCCCCTGCCGTCGAGGTCGACACCACTCAGCTCTTGATTTGTCCGGTGGACAGTCTCTAGCATCGCTCGGAATGGACTGACATCGTTGTCAGTCCAGTCCGTTGCATTCGACGCACTGAGAAGAAATCGAGCGAATCCATGACATCGACGTCACCGAGACACCCGAGAAGGACGCGGAAGACTCTCGCCGCGCTGGCAGCGACCAGCATCGCGTTCGCCGTCCTCACCGGGACAGCCACCACGGCCACCGCCGAGGAACCGGCCGAGGCAGGGCAGGAGCAGTTCCGCCCGCAGTTCCACTTCTCCCCCGAGAAGAACTGGATGAACGACCCCAACGGCATGGTGTACGTCGACGGCGTCTATCACCTCTACTACCAGCACAACCCGGAGGGCACACGCTGGGGGAACATGAGCTGGGGCCACGCAACCTCCACCGACCTCATGCGCTGGGAGGAGCAGCCGCTCGCACTCCCCCAGACCTTCGACGATTCCGGAGTCGCGATCGAGGACATCTTCTCCGGATCGATCGTCGTCGACGAGACCAACAGCTCCGGTTTCGGCACCGGAGACAAGCCCCCGCTCGTCGCCATCTACACGAGTGCGTACACGCAGGATCACCCGACTCACCCCGGGATCCAGGCCCAATCGCTCGCCTACAGCAGCGACGGCGGGTACACCTGGACGAAGCACGAGGGCAACCCGGTCTACGACCGCGACTCCGCCAACTTCCGAGACCCGAAGGTCCTCTGGTACGACGGTCCGGCCGGCGCGTACTGGGTCATGGCTGCCGTCGAGGCGGTCGACCACAAGGTGATCCTCGCGAAGAGCACCGACCTGCGCTCCTGGGAGCACCTCTCTGAGTTCGGACCCGCGAACTCGACGGAGGGCATCTGGGAGTGCCCGGAACTCTTCGAGCTGCCCGTCGACGGCAACCCGGACGAGACGAAATGGGTCATGGTCGTCAATCTCAACCCGGGGGCTGTGGCTGGCGGCAGCGGGGGCCAGTACTTCGTCGGCGACTTCGACGGCGTCGAGTTCACGAGCGAGACCACGGTCGAGCCAGGCACCACGGTAGAGGGAACCCCGTTCGCGACCTTCGACGGCGGAGACTTCAGCGGGTGGACCGTCACCAACGAGGCTGGGAACGAGGCGGACGGGCCGTGGGGGCTTGCGCCGGCGGCCGGGACGCTGCCGGGCCAGGGCCCCGTCAAGGGGGCCATCGGAGCCGGCTTCGCCAACGGCTTCCACGGTGGAGACTGGCCGGTGGGCTCCCTCGAGTCCCCGCAGTTCACGATCGAGTCCGACGTCATCAACCTGCTCGTCGGCGGAGGCAACCACCCGTACGTGGACGGCTCGCAGCTCGGCAACGAACCGCCGACGGGCACCACCCTCTTCGACTTCGAGCTCGCCGATGGCGAGAACCTCCTCGGCTCAGGCTGGGAGGCGACGGGCGACTTCGCCCTCGACCCGGCACGCAGCCCCTCGAAGACGAGCGGCGAGTACGCGCTCGGCGACAAGCGCGTCAACACGTGGGAGGGCGGACCGCTCGGAGACGACAACACGGGCACGATCACGTCGCCCTCGTTTACTCTCGACGGGGATTTCGCTTCCTTCCTCATCGGCGGAGGCAACCGCAGCGACGGCACCCTCCAGGTCGAGCTGCTCGTCGACGGCAGCGTCGTGCGCACGCAGACCGGGGCCAACGCCGGGCAGATGACGTGGCAGTCGTGGGACATCAGCGAGTTCGTCGGCAAGGATGCGCAGCTCCGCGTTCGAGACGAGGCGACAGGCGGCTGGGGGCACCTCACCTTCGACCACCTCGTGATCGGCGACGAGCCCTCGCAGCTGCGCTCGGAGGAGACCGCGGTCAACCTCATCATCGACGGCGAAGTCGTGCGCACGGCCACCGGCAGGAACAGCGAGACGCTCGACTGGTCGAGCTGGGATGTCTCCGACCTCCGCGGCCAGCAGGCCACGATTCAGGCGGTCGACCAGAACAGGTCGGGCTGGGGTCACCTGATGCTGGACCAGATCATGTTCGCCGACACGAGCGTCCCCTCCACACTCGAGAGCTACGACTGGCTCGACTGGGGCCGCGACTACTACGCGACGGTCTCGTACTTCGGCACCCCGGAGGGGAGTCGGATCATGCAGGGCTGGATGAACAACTGGGACTACGCCAACGACATCCCCACTTCGACGTGGCGCAGCTCGATGACGCTCCCGCGCGAGGTCGTCCTGACTTCGACTCCAGCGGGACCGCGCCTCAAGCAGCAGGTCGTCCCCCAGGTCGATGAGCAGCTCGACGTTGCAGGCGCGGCCACGCGCACGGACGTCGCCCTCGATGGGGCGGTGGATCTCGGACTCTCGGGAGACGTCGTGAAACTCGACGTGACCCTGGAACCGGGCGAGGCGCAGCGGGCGGGAATCACGGTCTTCGGGGACGCCGAGTCGGGAACCCGCATCGGCTACGACACCTCACAGGGACGCCTGTTCGTCGACCGGACGAACTCCGGCAACGTCGACTTCCACCCCGCCTTCGCATCGGTGGAGGATGCGCCGGTCGCCCTCGACGACGACGGCTCGGTCACCTTCTCCCTCTACCTGGATCGCGCATCCGTCGAGCTCTTCACGGCGGACGGGATGGTGACCATCACCGACCAGGTGTTCCCGAACGAGGGCGCAGACGCCATCACCGCCTGGTCCGAGGGCGGAGCAGCGACGCTGCGCAGCATCACCGTCACGCCGGTCACGCCGACGATGTGGCAGGAGCCCGGCGTCGCCACCCCGCCGACCGCGACGGCCACGGCAGCCCCGACCGCGAGCGCCACTTCCTCGCCGTCAGCTGCACCCACATCCATGCCCACATCCACGCCTCAGGGTGGTTCGGAGACCGGGACGTCGACTCCGGAGGGGCTGGCGTCGACCGGTGCGGACTTCCCCCTGGCTGCTGTCCTCTTCGGCCTGGCGCTTGTCGGCGGAGGAGCGGTACTGGGTGCTCGACGACTCGGTCGCCGACGTCAGTAGCAAGAGCCTCCCGGCGACGCGGGACTAGGGGCCTGATCGCCGATCGCTGCCCGGCGTTTCGCCCTCTGAGACCACTCTCAGAGGGCGAAACGCCGGGCAGCGTCGGAGATGGGGCGGGCGCAGGGGCCGGCGGGTGTGCGGGCGCGGCGCGGAGGCGCGGGTTACTCCTCGAGGGGGCCGAGCGTGGCCTGAGCGACGAAGCGAGCGATGGGGGACGCCGTCACCTCAAGCTCGACGATCGCGACCGTGTTGACGCCGGCGCGGAGCACCGAGCCCGGCACGTAGAGCGTCTGCTGCGGTCCGCTGCGCCAATAGCGCCCGAGCAGGAAGCCGTTGACCAGGGCGTACCCCTTGCCCCACTTGGCCGTGTCGAGGTAGAGGTCGCTGGGCGCTTCGAGCTCGAACTCGCCGCGAAACCCTGTGAGTCCGAGCGGCGTGTCGGGATGAGCCAGTGGCGCGGATGTGCCGGCGGTGCCGACGGCAGCAGCGGAAGCACCACCAGCACGGGATGCACTGGCGACGGCCGAACCGATCGCGGCTCCGGCCTCTGCAACGTCGATGGGCGTCGCCGTCCAGCCCTCGACGGGAGCCCCGTCGAGGAGCGGCGTGCCGATGATGCCCTTCTCCTCGCCGATGCGTTCGGCGTAGTTGACGCGACCCTGCTCCTCCACGAGCACGCGCAGGCGCGTGCCGGCGGGCACGACGATCGATGTCTCGTGGAGGGTGCGCGACAGCGCGCCGAAGGGGACGCCGTCGATGGAGAGCCACGCGAAGTCGCGTACTTCCTCGAACTCCAGCAGGCGGGGTGCGGATGTGCTCGGCAGCTCGGCCGCGTAGGCGACCAGTGCGCTCAGGTGCTGCAGTGCGTCGAAGGTCGGGGGCACCGTGTGGCGTTCGCGGCTGACTGGCGGGAGCCACGCATCCGGAGCCACGATGGAGAGCGGCACCTCGAGCTCTGGGGCTGGGACCGCGAGCGCGGGGGTCTCCGCCGGCACGTCGGCGTACTTCGCGATGACGTCCCTGAACGCGAAGAACTTCGGGGTGGGGTTCCCGGCCTCGTCGAGCGGGGCGTCGTAGTCGTAGGACGTCGCGATGGGCAGGTACCTGCCCTTGTGGTTCGCGCCGTTGGTGAGGCCGAAGTTGGTGCCGCCGTGGACCATGTAGAAGTTCACGGAGGCGCCGGCGGCGAGCAGCGCGTCGAGCTCGCGCGCCGCATCCTCGACGCTCGTCGTGTGGTGGAAGGCGCCCCACCAGTCGAACCAGCCGTCCCAGAACTCGGCGCACATGAGCGGGCCGGTCGGCTGGTGGCGTCGCAGGGTGGCGAGGCGCTCGTCGGCGCGAGACCCGAAGGAGCCGGTGAGGTGCACGCCGTCGACGCTGCCGTCGCTCAGCATCTGGTCGGTGGGCTGGTCGATCGTCGTGAGCGGCACCGTGATGCCGGCCTCACGGGTGACCTCGACGAGCCGCTCGAGGTAGGCGGTGTCGTTGCCGTAGGCGCCGTACTCGTTCTCGATCTGCACGAGCACCACGGGGCCGCCGACGTCGATCTGCCGCGGCGCGACGATGTCGTAGACCCGCCGCAGGTAGGTCTCGACCTCGTGCAGGTACGTGGGCTCCGAGCGTCGAAGCCCGACTCCGGGCAGCGCGGTGAGCCAGGTCGGGAGCCCGCCGTTGTGCCATTCCGCGCAGATGTAGGGGCCAGGGCGCACGATGGCATGCATCCCTTCGGCCGCGATCAGGTCGAGGAACCGGCCGAGGTCGTTCCAGCCGGTCGCATCCCACTCCCCCTTGCGGGGCTCGTGGGCGTTCCAGGCGACGTAGGTCTCGATCGTGTTGAGGCCCATGAGCTTGGCCTTGTGGATGCGGTCGGCCCACTGCTCGGGATGCACGCGGAAGTAGTGCAGCGCCCCGGAGAGCACGCGGTGGGGTTCGCCGTCGAGGAGGAAGTGCTCTTCGCCGATCTCGAAGGTCATGTGAGCAGACTCCAGTCTTCTGTCTTCGCTGACATCGGGGGTGTTTCTGGGAACTGGGGTGGCTCAGCGTTGGACGGCGTCGCCGACGCCGTCCACGAGCTCGCGCAGCTCACCCCAGCTCGGCAGCGACTCCCAGTCGCCGTCGCTGCGGCAGGCGCTCGCTCCGCACGCGGCGGCCGTCAGCATGCGCTGTTCCAGGGGTGCCGCGCGGGTGAGCTCGACGAGGTATCCGGCGGCGAAGGCATCGCCGGCGCCGACCGTGTCGACGACGTCGACCGCGAAGGCCGGCACCTCGACCTCGAGGTCGCCGTCGATGCCGGACGCGCCGTGCTCGCCGCGCTTGATGACGGCCTGCCTGGGCCCGAGGGACTGCAGGGCTCGAGCCTGCTCGAACGGGGACGCCTCGCCGACGAGCATGGCGGCCTCGTCGTCTCCGGCGAAGACGACGTCGCTGAGCGCGGCGAGCTCGCGATAGCGAGGAGCCGCGGCCTCAGCCGACCACAGCTTGCTGCGGTGGTTGACGTCGAACGACACGATCACGCCGTGCTCGCGAGCGAGGCGGACGGCGCTCAGCACCGTCTCGGCGGCGCTGTCGCTGAGGGCGAGGCTGATGCCCGTGACGTGCAGGACCTGGGCGCCCACGATGGCCTCGCTCGGGACGTCGGCCGGTGTGATGCGGCTGCCGGCGAGTCCGCCGCGGTAGTAGGTGACGCGGCTGCGGCCCGGGCGGGGCCGGTCCTTGAGCATGATCGCGGTGGGTGCATCCGCGTCGACCGTCTCGTGCAGCTGCACCTGTTCGGCCCTGAGGGCACGGAGGATGCGTCTGCCGACGGCGTCATCGCCGACCCGACCGATCCACGCGGCCTCGACGCCGAGTCGGGCGGCGGCGATGGCGACGTTGCTCTCTGCGCCGCCGAAGCTCATCTCCGCGTCGGACTGCAGGTCGAAGCCACCGGTCCGGCGCGCGATCACCAGCCCAAGCGCCTCGCCGATCGTGACGATGCCGCTCACGTGCGGCCGACCTTGGCGGCGCTCACGCGGGTCGCGATGTCGGCTGCCGCGCTGGCTGCCTCGGCGACCGCGTCTGCGCCCTCGTCGAGCAGCTTCGAGCTGCCGAGCCAGCTTCCGCTCGCCGCGAAGACCGCCGGATGCTCGAGGTGCTCGGCGAGGTTGGCGAGGCTGATGCCGCCGCTCGGCATGAACGTGATGCCGCGGAACACGGAGGCGTACGTGCTGAGCAGGGACAGCCCGCCGAAGTTGCCGGCCGGGAAGAGCTTGAGCTGCGACAGTCCGAGGTCGCGGGCCGCCGTGATGTCGCTCGGCGTGAGCGTTCCGGGGAGGATCGGAACGTCTGCGTGCTGCGCGACTCGGACGACCTCCGCCGACAGGCCGGGCGAGACGAGGAACTGCGCCCCCGCATCCAGCGCCTGCTTGGCCTGCTCGGTGTCGAGCACGGTGCCAGCACCCACGATGAGGTCGGGGCGTCCCGCGATGTGGCGCAGCGCATCCAGTGCCCCGTCGCCGCGCAGCGCGATCTCGACGATGCCGATGCCGCCCGCGACGAGACCGTCGGCGAGCGCCTCGGCCTGCGCCTGCGTGCTCGGCGTGGAGAGGGGAACGACGGAGTGGCCCTCGAACAGGGCGCTCATCGTGCGAGCCATCCGCCGTCGACGGGGAGGACGACGCCCGTGACGTAGGAGGCGGCCGGGCTCGCGAGGAACACGGCGGCACCGCCGAGGTCTTCAGCCTCGCCCCAGCGGCCCGCGGGGATGCGCTCGAGGATGGAGCGCGAGCGGTCGCTGTCTTCGCGCAGCGCCTCGGTGTTGTCGGTCGCGATGTAGCCGGGGGCGATCGCGTTGACGGTCACGCCGCGGGATGCCCACTCGTTGCTGAGGGCGTGGACGAGGCCCGCGATGGCCGACTTCGACGCCGTGTACCCGGGCACGTTGATGCCGCCCTGGAAGCTGAGCAGGCTCGCGGTGAAGATGATGCGTCCGTCGCCGCGCTCGACCATGGCCGCGCCGACGATCTGGCTGAGCACGAACTGGCTCGAGAGGTTCACCTGGATGACCTCGTCCCACCAGTCGAGGGAGTGCTCGGCTGCGGGCGCGCGGCGGATGGTGCCCGCGTTGTTGACAAGGATGTCGGCGTGCTTCACGGATGCGCCGAACTGCTCTACGGCGGCGCGGTCGGTGAAGTCGACGCCGTGCCCCTCGAAGCTGCGGCCGAGCGAGCGGACACGTGCCCCGACTTCGCCGCCGTCGGCTTCCTGCTGGGAGGACGCGGCGATGATGTCCGCCCCTGCCTCGGCGAGTGCCGTGGCGATGCCGAGGCCGATGCCGCGGCGGGCGCCGGTGACAACCGCGGTCTTTCCAGTGAGGTCGAAGCTGGTCATAGCGACCCTTTCGCGTGAGGCCAGGTCCACCTGGCGGAACTCGGTTTCATTCACCTACTATAGACGTGCCACGAACGAATCACGAGAGGAACTCCCTTGTCTCAGCAGTACCGCCCGGGTCGCCCGGAAGACATCCCCACCCTCGACCAGCAGGCGCTCCGTGACCGCTACCTCGTCGAGCAGCTCCTCACGCCAGGTGAGATCCGCGTCGTCGCGACGCACTTCGACCGCGTCGTCACCGTCGGCGCCGTCCCCACCGACAGCCCCCTCACGCTCGAGACCGTCGACGAGCTGCGCAGCGAGAACTTCCTCGACCGCCGCGAGCTCGGCATCGTCAACACGGGCGGCGCCGGCGTCGTCGTCGCCGACGGCGAGCGCTACGAGCTCGCGAAGACCGCCGTGCTCTACCTCGGCCGCGGCACCGTCGAGGTCACCTTCGAGAGCAACGACGCCGCAGACCCCGCCAAGTTCTATGGCTTCAGCGCCCCCGCGCACACGGCCTACCCGAACACCCTCGTCACCCCCGAAGAGGGCACGATCCGCGAGCTCGGCGACCAGGTCACGTCGAACCGTCGCACGCTGCGCCAGTGCATCCACGAGAACGGCGTCAAGAGCTGCCAGATCGTCATGGGCGTCACGAGCCTCCACGCCGGCAGCATGTGGAACACCATGCCAGCGCACACACACGACCGTCGCACCGAGGTGTACCACTACTTCGACCTCGAAGAGGACCAGCGGGTCGTGCACCTCATGGGCGACCCCAAGGAGACGCGCCACCTCATGGTCGCGAACGGCGACGTCGTGCTCTCCCCGAGCTGGTCACTGCACTCCGGAGTAGGATCTTCCAGCTACTCGTTCGTGTGGGCGATGGCCGGCGAGAACCAGTCGTTCGACGACATGGACTCTGTCCCGATCACCGCGATGCGGTGACGACTCCAACAACGAGGGTGGTCAGGATGGACGACGCAGGCCAGTCGCCGACCCCGCCTGCGGGCGCAAGCGAGAAGACGCTGCTTGTGCTCGCGGCGGCCCTCGCGCATCCGCGCTTCACGGACATCGTCGCCGAAGCCGGACTCGCGAAGGCGACCGTCCACCGCATCCTGGGCACCCTCGTCGCGCAGCACTACCTCGGGGGCAACTCCGAGCAGGGCTACCGGGCCGGCCCCAACCTGCTCGCCCTCGCGGGCCGGGCGCTCGCGAGCGTCGACATCTCGCAGGTCGCGGGCCCCATCGTCGACGAGCTCGCCGCCTCCGTCGACTGCACCATCCACGTAGGCGTCGCGACGGAGAGCGAGATGGTCTACCTCATCCGTCGCGACTCGGCGAAGCCGTACCGCATGCGCTCGCGCGTCGGCCTCGGCGTGCCCCTGCACAGCTCCGGCATGGGCAAGGTCGTGCTCGCCGACTGGGCGCCGGAGCGAGTGGATGCGCTTGCCGCGCGCGTCGGCCTGCCGCGGCGCACCGACCTCACGATCACCGATCTCGGCCTGCTGCACGAGGAGCTCGCCCGCGTCCGCGAGCGCGGCTACTCGACGGACCTGGGCGAGAACGAGACGGGCACCGTGTGCGTCTCTGCGCCCATCCGCGACCACACCGGCGCCGTGACGCACGGCCTCTCGGTGTCCTCGATCGAGCTCGAGTACCCGGGCCTCAGCATCGAGGCGCTCGCGCCCGCCGCGATCGCGGCAGCCGACCGCATCTCCCGCGAGCTCGGGGCCCCCGGGGCGTAGAGCCAAGCCGCCAATTCTCGGCGATCGCCGCTGGCGCCTGACCAACTTCAGTGCAAACTTCGTCGCTGACACGGTTCCCGCAGCTGATGTCGCCGTTTCTGCACTGATGTTGGACACCGTTCTTGCCGCGACGGCTCCGTGCGCCAGTCCGCCGTCGGTGTGCGCTCCGGCGGCGACATCCGGCACCCCTGACCAACTTCAGTGCAAACTTCGTCGCTGACACGGTTCCCGCAGCTGATGTCGCCGTTTCTGCACTGATGTTGG